>DBMS01000226.1:0-35631 GCA_002297665.1 Holophagaceae bacterium UBA692
AAGATCCGCGTCCTCTCGGTCGCCGGGCTGCTCGCCGAGGCGGTCCGCCGGAACCCCCGGGCGCCCTACCCCCGGTTCCACCGCGCCCAGTGCGACCTGGTGGAAGGCCGCTGGCAGCTCTCCCGCCAGCCCCTTGCCCGGGTCCTGCCCCTTTTCCAGCGCGCGGAGGCGGACCTGCTGCGGTACCTGGCGGTCGCGGGCGACCAGGTGACCTGGGGCGTCCTGGCCGAACTCTACGAGGCCTGGGCCTCCGCCCAGCCCCGCTCCGGCGTGCTGGAGCGGGGCCTTCGGGCGGCGCGCAAGGCCGTGGCGCTCGACCCTTCCTACGGCGAAGGGTACCTCCGCCTGGGCGCGCTGGAAGCCCTGGCGGCCCGGGAGGAAGCGACGGAGGAGAAACGGGCCGGCGCCGTGGCGAAGGCCCGGGAAGCCTATGCGCGGGGCCTGGAGCGGGGCCCCCTGGTGGCGGCGGCCGCCCGCACCCGCCTGGCGGCCCTCAGATGATGCCGGGACCGGAACCGCACTCCGGGTACTTGACCATGAAGGCCGGCAGGGTGCCGTCCTCCTTGGCGGTGTTCCAGGCGGCCAGGACGCCGGAAGCCGTCTGGCCGGTGGGGTTGGGCAGGCCGGAGCGGTAGTAGCTGGCGAGCAGGTTCTCCACCGTCTGGTCGGTCCAGAAAAGGGCGGAAGCCTTGGCGGGGTCCACGTCCACCGTCACCTGGCGTCCGTCGGCCTCGCAGGTGATGGCGATCTTCACAAGTTTGGGCCGGCTGGGCATCAATCCTCCTGGGTTGGTTGTTTGTTCATCCGCCAGGATGCTCCGGACCTCCCGACTTCCGCAAGCCCTTCCGCTGCGCCCCCGGGAACTGGCCCCCGTCAAGGGAGGTCGTGTAGACTTGTGATCTGCTGTCATCCAGCTCCATGTGATTTGGACGGTCTACCTGTGCGGCGGCCGATCCCCCCAGCCCAGTCCCCACCGGAAAACCGACCTGCCCGGAGAACCCGAAGGATGTCCCGTCCCACCAGTCTGGTGCTGTGGAAAGCCATCGTCCTCACCGCCTTGTGCGCCGCGGCGGTGGGCGGCCTCTGGTGGTGGAGCCTGGTCCACTCCCCCCGCATCCAGGTGGAGGCCCGCGCCCGGGAATCCCTGGTGCTCATGGACCGGACCATCGCGCGGGAGATGACCCGGGCCGAGGCCATCGGGCTGGCCCTGGGCGCCTGGTGGGCCCAGGAGCGCGGCAGCCTGGACGACCCCTCGAAGCTGCAGAACGTGATCACCTTCCTGGACAACGGCGCCATGGTCACCAACCTCATCCTGAGCCGGCCGGATGGCGACTCCGCCTGCATCGTGAGGAAGGACGGGGAATGGAACCTGATCCTCTTCCGCGCGGGCCGGATCCCGCGTCGGGAGGTCCTGCGGGGCGGGCGCTGGGTGCCGGCGAAGGGGGACGACCGCGAGACCTACGACGCGAGGGAGCGCCACTGGTTCCGGTTCGGGGCCGCCCGGGCCGCCCCCGCCTGGACCCCGGAGGCGTACCGCTTCGTGCGGTCCAGGGCCGGCGGCTTCACCTTCACCGTTCCGGTGCGCGACCCCCGCGGCGCCCTGCAGGGCGTGGTGGCCGTGGACGTCGCCCTGGAGGACCTGACCCACCTGATCTGGGAGCACCAGCCGACTCCGGGCACCCGCCTGGTGGTTTCGGACGCCGCCGGGCGGCTCCTGGTCCCCCCCCGGATCCCGGACATGCTGTCCCTGGCCGCGCGCCTGGACCACCAGCTCATGCCGGTTCCTCCCGCGTTCCTGCCCGGGGGGACGGCGGGCCCCAACGCCGTCAAGCCCTCGAGCGGCTCCCTGGTGGGCGTTTCCGGCGCGTACATGGCGGAAGGCAAGCCCCCCATGAACCTGCTGGTGGCGATCCCCGAGGCGGACCTGTTCCCCGGCCTCCACACCCGGCGTATCGCCGTCTTCGCGCTGGCCCTGGCCATCGTCCTCGCCGTGGCCTGGAGCTTCCTGGACCTGCACCGCCGCATCGTGCGGCCCATGCGCGACCTGGCCATGGAGGCCAGCACGCCCTCCACCGCCGATTCCTCCAGCGAGGACTACCATTCCGACATCTGGGAAATCGAACAGGTGGGCCAGCAGCTCCGGGTGGCGGGCCGGGCCCTCCAGGAGCGCAACCTCCTCCTGAGCCACGCCGAGCACAGCCAGCGGGTGGATTCGGTGGGCATGATGGCGCCGGGCATCATGCACGACGTCAACAACCAGCTGGCCGTGGTCCTGGGCCAGATCGCCCTCTGCCAGACGCTGTACGGCGACCATCCCGAGCTCCAGCCCCGCCTGCGCCAGGCCGAGGAGGCCGCCTCCCGGTGCGGGGAGGTGCTGCGCGGGCTCCTGAACTACAGCCGGGTGGACCCAGGCGGAAGGGAGCTGATGAGCCTGAACGCCTCCGTCCAGGACGCGGTCGCCCTGCTCCGGCCCATCCTGGGCCCCACCATCGACGTTGAAAAGGACTTGGATCCCGACACGCCCTTCCTGTTCGGCGAACCCCAGAAGCTTCAGCAGGTGCTCGTGAACCTGGGGATGAACGCCCGGGACGCCATGCCCGGGGGCGGCCTGCTCTCCTTCCGCACCTGGCGCACCGAAACCCTCGTGGGCCTGGAGGTGCGGGACACCGGCTGCGGCATGTCCGAGGACGTGAAGGCGCGGGTCTTCGAGCCGTTCTTCTCCACCAAGCCGCGGGGCCAGGGCACGGGCCTGGGGCTGGCCATGGCCCGGAACATCGTGGAAGCCCACGGCGGGCAGATCCGGGTGGACTCCCAACCCGGCGCGGGCACCACCTTCCACCTCGAGTTCCCGCCCTCCCTCCGCAAGGGGAGCGAGCCGCGGACCGGGACCCGCTCCGCCGCCGGGAGCCTGGAGTCGCCCCCGGTGTCCTGAGGCGGCTCAGGCTTCCACGGGCAGGTGGATCCGGAAGGTGCTGCCCTCCCCCACGCGGCTGGACAGGGTCACGGCGCCGCCGTGGGCCTGGACGATGCCCAGGACCACGGGCAGGCCCAGGCCGCGGCCCGTGAACCGGGTGGTGTAGAAGGGATCGAACAGGTTCTCGATGTCCCCATCGGGAATTCCGCTCCCGGTGTCGGTCACCTCCACCCAGGCGTAGCGCGGGGCCTGGGGCTGCCAGTTGATGGGGAAGCGGTGCTCGGCCGGCAAATCCCCGGCGGGCAGGGTCCGGACCCGGATGCGGAGGGCGCCCGGGTGCGGCCCCAGGGCTTCCGCGGCGTTGTGCACCAGGTTGGACAGCGCCTGCCGGAGCTGGTCCCCGTTGGCCAGGACGGCCGGCCCCGGCCGCGGGAAGTCGCCCGTGGCCTCCACGGTTCCGGGAAGCTGGCTCCGGAGGGCCTCGAGGGCGTCCCCGCACAGGTCCGAAAGGTCCAGGCGCGCCTTTTCATGGAGGGTCTGCCCCAGGTAGACCAGCATCAGGCCGCTCATCTCGGCGGCCCGGTCCGTGGCCTGCCTCGCCCGGGCCAGGACCCGGGCGGGGTCCGTGACCCGGGCAGGGTTGCCCAGGATCTCCAGGTTGCTCATGACGGTCTGCAACTGGTTGTTGAAATGGTGGGCGACGGCCCCGGCCATGCGCCCCAGGCTCTCCGCCTTCTGCAGGCGCTGGCAGGTGGCTTCCAGTTCCGCCCGCTCCCGCTCCGCCTTGAGCCGCTCGGTGATGTCGCGGGTGACGCTGAGGATGTGGGGAACCCCATCGAGGCTGAGGATCCGGGCCGAGACCATGCCGATGAATTCCGTGCCGTCCTCGTGCAGGAAGGCGTATTCCAGGTTCTCGACCTGCCCGCGGGTCCCCACGGCGGCGAGGAAGGCTTCGTGCTCGTCCGGGCGCTTCCACCGGCACACCTCCCGGGCGGGCTTCCCCAGGATCGCCGCGCGGTCCTGGCCCGTCATCTGGAGGTAGCCCTGGTTCACGTCCACCACCACCCCGTCCTCCACCCGGATGAGCAGGGCGGCGTCGGGACGGGCGTTGAACATGCGCCGCAGGTTCTCCTTCTCCCCCTGGTTGTCGGCCACCAGCCGCTGGTTGACCATCAGGATGAAGCCGAAGGTCCACAGGATGCTGGTGATGGAAGGGATGACGAAGAGCATGACCTGGGGAAGCGCGTAGTCGTGGTAGGACTCCATGGGCCCCGACAGGACCGTGTGGACGGCGACGTAGAACAGCTGCAGGCCCGCGATCAGGAAGAGGCCTCCCGTGAAGGCCGACACGTTCGAATACCGGCCCCGGCAGCTCCGGAAGAGGCTCCGGGCGGTGAGGAGGGAGTAGATCCCGATTCCCAGCGAGGCCGTGACGGTCCGCCACGCGATGGCCTCATGGACCAGTAGGAAGTAGTAGTACACGACCGCCAGCCCCAGGAATGAGAAGCCCACCCCGGCCTTGTGAACCTTTTCCCCAAGATATCGGCTCGTCCCGACGAAAAGGCAGATCCGCCCGAGCATCAGCAAGGGGATGCTGGCCACCGCCACGAACCCCACGGCGTCCACCACCCCCAGGGACAGCGTCACGAACCCCAGGGCCGCGCACGAGGACCCCAGGAGCCACCACCCGATGCCCCGGTAGGCGCGGTTGACCCGCACCTGGATGAGGATGGCCACGACCTGCGTCAGGCTGACCAGGCTCAGGATGAAGACCAGCGTTGGCACGTCGAATTTCATGGTTTCCTTTGAAGCGGCAAGTCGATCCGGTAGGCCCCGGAAAAGGCCTCGCGCGTGTTGATGAAATCCTGGGAATATCTTCCCAGTGATGAGACTCTGTTACCAGCAAATCGGCGTGCTCCGGTCAGCTTGTAACCCGCCTGGGCACTTCGCGGCTTATGACAACTTGAATTTCCAAGGAACGTGAAGTGCTCACTCCACGCTTGATCGACCCCCAGGATGGGCAGGTCCGCCCTGCCCTGTCGGGTTGGACACCGCTGTTCGACGCCCTGCACCAGGGAGTGCTCCTCCTGGGCCAGGAGGGCGAGTACCTGGAGGCCAACCTGGCCGCGGGGAGGATCCTGGGCCTCGACCGGGAGGCGCTCCTGGCGGGAGGGCTCGAGGGAAGCCAGTCGGGGCTGTTCGCCCAGGGCGGCTCGGTGCTCGCCCTGGAGGAGGCGCCGGGCCGCGTCGCGCTGCGCACGGGGCAGCCGGTGCGGGGCAAGGAACTGGTGTGGGCGGGCAAGGACGGCCGCAGGCAGTGGCTCCAGGTTTCGGCCGAGCCCCTGCCCGGGGGCGGCGTCCTGGTCAGCTTCGCCGACATCACCCGGCGCAAGCTCGCCATCGAGACCCTCCAGGCCTCGGAGGAGAAATTCTCCCGGAGCTTCCACGCGAACCCCGACAGCGTTTCCATCACCAAGTTCTCGGACGGGACCTACCTCACCGTGAACGCCGCCTTCACGCGGACCACCGGCTACGCCGAGGCGGAGATCCTGGGCCGCGCCGCCCGCCCCGGTGACCTCCAGATCTGGGCGGAGACCCGCGACCGGGAACGCTTCCGGGAGCTCCTGGCGGAGGAGGGCACGGTCCTGGGCTTCGAGGCCCGGTTCCGCCGCAAGGACGGCGAAGCCCTCACGGGCCTGGTGTCGGCCAGCCTGATCGAGGTGGACGGCGAGACCTGCGTGCTGGCCATGGTCCGGGACATCACCGACCTCCGGGCCCAGGCGCGCCAGCTGGAGCGCCTCACCCAGCTGTACGCCGCCCTCAGCCACGTCAACCAGGCCATCGTGTGGGCCCGCACCCCCGAAGCCCTCGTGGACAAGATCTGCGAGGCGCTGGTGGAGGACGGCCGGTTCGCCATGGCCTGGATCGGCTGGTACGACCCGGCCGTCCGGGAGGTGCGGGTGGCCAGCAGCTTCGGGGACGCCCACGGCTACCTCCAGGTGCTGGGCCTGGGCCAGGGATCCGCTCCCCTGGGCCGGAACCCGGCGTCGGCCGCCCTCCGGGAGGCGCGGCCCGTGATCGAGAACGACCTGCTGGATCCGTCCACCTCCACCGCGCGGCGCGCGGCCGCGGTGCGCTCGGGCTTCGCGGCCTCGGCGGCGTTCCCCATCCGCAAGGCCGGCGAGGTGCGCGCCGTCCTCGTGGTCTACGCCAACGAGCGGGGCTTTTTCGGGGCCAACGAGATCGCCCTCCTGGAGGAGGCCGCCAGCGACGCGTCCTTCGCCCTCGACCATCTCGAACTCGACGGGAAGCGCAAGCTGGCCGAGGCCTCCCTGCGCCGCATCAGCACGGCCGTGGAGCAGAGCCCCCTGTGCATCGTCATCATGGACCCGGAGTGGAGGATCGAGTACGTGAACCCGCGGTTCTCGGACCTTACGGGCTACTCCCGGTCCGAGGTCCTGGGCAAGAACCCGCTCTTCATGAAGGCGCCCTCCACCCCCCTCAAGAGCTTCGTCCACATCCGGGAGGCCCTGGCCCAGGGCGACGTGTGGGTGGGCGAGTTCTCCAACCTGCGCAAGGACGGCGAGCCCTTCCAGGAACGCGCCACCATCGCCCCGGTGCGCGACCCCTCCGGCGCCGTCACCAACTACATCTCGTTCACCGAGGACATCACCGAGCAGAAAAGGGCCCGGGAGATCCGCAGGTCCCTGGAGGAGCAGCTGGCCCAGGCCCAGAAGATGGAAAGCCTGGGCAACCTTTCGGGCGGCATCGCCCACGACATGAACAACGTGCTGGGCGCCATCCTGAGCCTGGCTTCCGCCAAGCTCAAGGCCCTGCCCCCCGAGACCCCGGGCTACGGGGCCTTCGAGACCATCGCCAAGGCCGCCGTGCGCGGCGGGAAGATGGTGCGGCGCCTGCTGACCTTCGCCCGGGCCACCGCGACCGAGGAGAAGGACCTGGACCTCAACGCCATCCTCCTGGAGGAGGCCGAGCTGCTGGAAGGCACGCTCCTGGCCGGCATCCGCCTGGAGATGGACCTGGCCCCCGACCTGCAGCCCATCCGCGGCGACGCCGGGGCGATCGCCAACGCGTTCCTGAACCTCTGCGTCAACGCCCGGGACGCGATGCCCGCGGCCGGCACCCTGACGCTGCGCACCCGGAACGCCGGCGCCGGGTGGGTGGAGATCCACGTGGAGGACGACGGAACGGGCATGACGCCCGACGTCCTATCCAGGGCCATGGAACCCTTCTTCACCACCAAGCCCCAGGGCAAGGGCACGGGCCTGGGCCTGTCCATGGTCTACGGCACCGTGAAGGCCCACCGAGGCGAGATCGGGATCCACAGCCGCCCGGGTTCGGGAACCGTGGTCACCCTGCGCTTCCCCGCCGGCGAGCCCCTCCCCCCCAGCGCGGGCGCCGCCGGTCCCCTTCCCGCGGCCGATGCCGGACCGCTCGAGGTCCTGGTGGTGGACGACGACGAAATGATCCGCACGTCCATCCAGGAGGTGCTGGAAGTCCTGGGCCACACGGCCCGGACGGTGGCCTGCGGCGAGGATTGCCTGGCGGAGCTCGAGCGGGGCCTCAGGGCCGACCTCGTCATCCTGGACATGAACATGCCCGGCCTCGGCGGCGCCGGCACCCTGCCCCGCCTGAGGGCCCTGCGCCCGGCGTTGCCGGTGCTCCTCACCACGGGCCGGAGCGACACCTCGGCCCTGGAGCTGCTGGACGCCTACCCCGGCGTTGCGATGCTGGCAAAGCCCTTCATGCTGGAGGACCTTCGCCAGTCCATGGACAAGCTGAGGGGGCCGGTACTCGAACCGGAGATGTGAAGGCCCGCCCATCCGGCCCGGATACCCGGGAAAGGATCTGCGGTCTGGACAATCTGGCGATGACAGTCCTTCCCTGCCGGTGGCCGCAAGTCGATTCGTCCAGAGCCCAGTGGATGGGCTTGGCCCATGGGGTTCCGATCCGATGGGCCGACCCAGCGGGACCGTCGGCTTCCGGTCCTCGCTGCGCTGCGGGCCGGGTCCTCCGGTTGCCGTAGCTCGGTCTTGGGGGCAGCGGGCGTAGAAAGTAAAAAAGCCAGGTCGGCCGTGGGCACAGGGATGTGAACCTTGTTTCCGATTAAGCATCTCGATTTCGGGAAGTCTCGCTTGAACGCGCACGTCATCCTGGGCGATGGACGTGGAGCGCCCCGTTCCTGGCACCAAGGGCATCGAGGCTGAGCTACGGCAACCGCCGGACCCGGCCCGCAGCGGAGCGAGGACCGGAAGCCGAAGGTACCGATGGGTCGACGCATCGACTGGAACCCCATGGGCCGGCCCCCCCACGAGGGTCCGGACGGATCGATTTGCGGCCACCGGCAGGGAATGATGGAACGGGACGAAATGTCCGAACCGCGGATCCCGCCCGGATGCCCCGGGAGGCAATGGGCCGGCCTTCAGCTCCAGCGCAGCCGCGCGACGTCCGGGAAGCTCGCGGCCAGGCCCAGGTCCTCCCGGCTCCCCACGTGCTCGGGCGAGATCATGAAGGCATCCACGGCCCCGACGCCGTCGGCCTGGCCCCCGAGTCCCACCCAGCCGTTCCGGCCGCTCTGCTTGGCGGCGTAGAGGCACCGGTCCGCCACCGCCACCACCCGCGACCAGCAGAGGGCTTCGGGCTGGGAGGGCACCAGCGGGTACGAGCAGAACCCCACGGAACAGGTGAGGGGCGTCTCCTGGCCGCCGCCCAGGTCGAAGGGCCGGGAGCGCATGGCCTCCAGGATCCGTTCCGCCAGCGCGCCGCCCTGGGCCCGGTCCATGCGCCTGGCCACCACCAGGAACTCCTCGCCCCCCCACCGCACGACGGTGTCCGAGGTGCGGGCGACCTCCTGGAGGCGGTCCCGCACCTGCTGGAGCACGAGATCGCCCGCGGGGTGGCCGTGGCCGTCGTTCACGGCCTTGAAGTGGTCCAGGTCCACCATGAGGAAGACCATGTCCAGGTTGCGGGCCGGGCGCCCTTCCCGGGACGCGGAACCGTGGTCCCGGCGCACCTGGGCGAGGTCCTCCTCCAGCGTCAGGTCCAGGAACCGGCGGTTCTTGAGGCCGGTCAGGGGGTCGGTCACCGTGAGCTGGTGCAGGGCCTGGTTGGCCTCGGCCAGCGCGACGGTGCGCATCTCCACCACCCGCTCCAGCTCCTGGTTGCGCTCCCGCATGGCCTTCGTGCGCAGCCGCACCGCGAGGTAGCCCAGGGCCAGCAGGCCCGCGCCCGCCAGGAGGCGGAACCACAGGGCCTGGTACCAGGCCGGCAGCACCTGGAAGGGGAAGGCCGCCACGGGGCCCCAGGCGCCCTCGGCCAGCCCCGACCGCACTTCGAAGCGGTACGCGCCGGGCGGAAGGTTGGCGTAGCGGATCTCCCGCACCTTCGTGGTCCGCCAGGCATCCTCCATCCCCACCAGGCGCACCTGGTTCAGGACCCGCGCCTCGTTGAGGTAGGTGAGCCCCGTGATGTGGAATTCGAACGTCGCGTCCCGCTTGGGCACCTCCGGCACGCCCGCGAACGGGAAGGCGAGTTCCGTCCCGCCGAAGGAGGCGGAAAGGATGAACGCCGCGGGCGGCGAGGCCGAGCCTTTGTACCGGTCCTGGTGGAACCGGGCGAGGCCGCCCAGGGTGCCCACCCACACGTCCCCGCCCGGCTCGGCCAGGAAGGCGCTGCCGTTGCATTCGTCGCCGGGAAGGCCGTCCATGGTGCCGAATTCCTGGAAGCGGGCCCCGTCGAAGAGCACCACCCCCTGGGAGGTGCCCACCCACAGGCGCCCCAGGGCGTCCTCGCGCATGTAGTAGGCCTTGCGCGCCGTGATGCCGGAGGCCGCGTCGAAGTGCTTCACCAGCGCCAGCCGTCCCGCGGCGTAGCGGTACTGGCTCAGGCCCTGCCTGGCGTGGTAGCTCACCCATAGGTCCCCACCGGGGCGCTCGTAGACGGCGCGGGCGTCCGCGTCCACCAGGCCGTCGGCCTTGCCCAGGCGCCGCCACTGGCCGCCCTCCAGCACCAGGAGCCCGTTGGCGCTGGCCAGCCAGAGCCGGCCCCCCTGGCCGCGGGTGATGGACGTCGCCCTCTCCCCCGGCACCTCCCCGGGAAGCGGGAACGGCTCCACGGCGAAGGCGGAGCCGCGCCGCGCCACCCGGAACAGCCCCTGGCGGCGCGTGGCGACCCAGAGGGTCCCCTGGTCGTCGAAGGCCAGGCTGGTGATGGTCGAGGTGGGCTGGGCCCATTCCTGCCACCGGGACGTGCCCGGCACCCACCGCCGCAGGCGCGCGGGCGCTCCCCCCATCCAGAGGGCGCCGTCCGGGGCCACCGCGAGGGCGAGCACGGCCTGCTTGGCCGTATCGGGCACCAGCGTCCAACGCCCGTCCCGGGTCTCGCACAGGCCATTGCTGGTGCCGGCCCAGAGCCGGCCCTGGCCGTCGCGGGTGATGGACCACACCACGCCGCCCTCGATGCCGTTCTGGTAGGTGTGCTGCCCCCAGGCCTCCCGGCTCAGCGTCCGGTGGAGGCCGAGCCCGGCGATCCAGAGGCAGCCCTCCCGGTCCTCCAGCGCGCGGTTGACGAAGGGGGTGGGCAGGCCCTGGGCCCGGCCCAGGTGCTCCCAGCGGTCGCCCCGCACCCGCACCAGGTCCTCCGTGGTGGGAATCAGCAGCGCCCCCGTGGGGGTCAGGCGCAGGCAGCCGTCATAGGCCGCCGTCTCGACCCGTCCGGAAAGGTCCTGGAAGGGCGCCCCGGCGGCGGGGCGCATCCAGAGCCCGCTGCGCGACCGCACCCACATGCGACCCGCGCCGTCCTGGACCACGGCGTCCAGTCGCTCCCGCCACGGCCCCGCCACCTCCGCGGCCGGTCCGGGCCGCCCCGCGTCATACCGCAGCAGCCGCTCCTGGGACCCCACGTACACGGCCGATCCCACCACCGCCAGGCAGCGGGCGGGTTCCTCCCCCTTCCAGCCCGGGGCCGGTTCGAAGGCCGTTTCGCCGGCGCGCTGCCGGAACAGCCCGCGTTCCGTGGCCACCCACGCCAGGCCGCGGGCATCCAGGGCCAGGGCGAAGACTTCGGCCTGGGGCAGGCCCTGCCCGGGCCCCAGCGGCCGGATCCTTCCGTGCTCCCGGAGGGCCAGGCCCCGGGTGGTGCCGATCCAGAGGCGGCGCTGGCCCGCCGCGCAGAGCGCGCGGACCCAAACGTCCTGCAGGCCCGACTCGCCCCGGAAGACCTGGAACCGCTGCACGTCGTAGCGGAACAGCCCGTCCTCCGTGCCCACCCAGAGGAACCCGTCCGAATCCTGCTCCAGGCACCAGACGGAGAGGTTCTCGAGGCCCTGGCTGATGCCGTAGCTCTGGAAGGGCATCTGCTCCGCGGGCGCCTGCGGCGGCCGGGCCCCCTCCAGGGGCAGGCGGGGACCCAGCGCCAGGGCCAGCAGGAGCGCGGCGGCGCGGGCGAGGATCGGCAGGATGCCGCGGGAAGGGGAAGTCATGGGGCTAGACGGGCCGGTAACGGCCGGCGATGCGATGCCGGATCCGGGTCAGGCCGAGGCCCTGGGGGACCCAGAATTCCAGGAGGGTTTCCCCGGAAGTGGCGTCCGGCAGGCGCTCCAGGTTCAGCTGCCCCGTGCCGGCCTCGTCGTGGAGGACCCGGGGGTAGCTGGTCCAGGTGGAGCCCTCGTCCCAGGACCACCGGAGCCAAAGCGAAGACGCGTCGAACGCCGCTGGACGCTTGAGGACCCAGCCGATGGAGGCGTCCCGCCCGCCGATGGAATCGGCGAAGTCCATGGTCGCAGGCGCAAGGTCGCGGGGGGATTCCAGCCGGGCCAGGACCTGGTTGCCGCGGACCACCGTAAGACTGCGGAGGGCGGTGCCCTCCGGCACCTCCACGCGCCAGTCGGCGGCTTCCCCCTGGTCGCCGGCGAGGGCGTAGGTCTGCACCTCGCAGGGCACCTCGAAGGCCCGTCCCGCCGCGTCCTTGAGGAGCGCCCGCCCCGGCTGCGCCAGCCCGTCGCGGTGGACCCGCAGCTGGATGCTGCCCACCGACGTGGACCGCAGGGCCCCGCGCCGGAGCGTGGAATTCCCGAAAATGACCTGGACATCGCCCGCCTGGAGGCCCATGGCCACGATCCCCAGAAGGACGCCTCGCATACGCACGGATAGCATTCAGAACCCCATCTTGATTCCTCCAGTTTCCCAGGTCCCTGTTGCAAATGTGTGAAGAAAGGCACAAATTTTCCAACTTTTCCAACCACGGGCGCCCCCGGGCCGGAAGCGGGCCCTGCCCCCGGGCCCGGCGAGCGTCCAGCCTCAGTTCGGGAGGGGCAGGCCCTTGCCCAGGTCGCCGGCGCTGACCGTACGGTTCCGTCCGAGACCCTTGGCCTCGTAGAGGGCCTGGTCCGCCAAGGGCAGGAGCGCCTCCCGGCTCCGGGTGTGCTCGGGAAAGCAGGCCAGGCCAATGCTCGCGGTGATGTGGCGGCCCGCCGGGAAGGGGGGCTCGGGCAGGGGTAGCGCATGGATGGTGGCCCGCAAGCGCTCGGCCAGCACCCGCGCGAACTCCGCGCCGGCCTGGGGCAGGAGGATGGCGAACTCCTCGCCCCCGTACCGCGCCACCACGTCGCCGCTGCGCACGTGGCCCTGCAGGCACTGGGCGAAAAGCCGCAGGACCTGGTCGCCGCCGTCGTGGCCGAATGTGTCGTTGAAGGCCTTGAAGTGGTCGATGTCCAGCATCAGGACGGACAGCGGCAGGCCGTTGCGGACGCTCTGGTCGATGGTCTTGGGCAGCACCTCGTCCAGGAACCTGCGGTTGTAGGCGCCGGTGAGGCCGTCCCGGATGGACCGCTCCTGGGCCAGCTCCAGGGCGCGCAGGGTCTGGAGGGCCGACGCGGTGGCCGCCACCAGGGACGCGGCGATGCGGCGGCGCTCCGGCGTCCAATGGTCGGGGTGCCGGGCCTGGAGGTTCACCAGCCCCAGGGTGCGGCCCGAGGCCACCATGGGCAGGCAGAGGTAGGCTCCCGACCCGGGCACGCCCAGGGGGCAGAGGCAGGCGGTGGGCGCCTTGCTCTCCAGGCAAACGGGGGTTGTCTGCCGGATCGCCCGGCAGCGGCCGGCGTCCTGCAGAATGGGGTTGTGCGCCGCCTCCTCCGGGGACAGGGTCGGCAGGACCGCGCGAAGGCCCTCGCCGCCCTCGTCATGGAGAAGGATGCGCTGCGCGCTGGACCGCACCTGGCGGTGGAGCGCCTGGTCCAGGGCCGCCAGCAGGTCCTCCTCCCGGGACACGTGCTGGATCAGTTCCTCGAAGGCCCGGGTGGCCAGGGCCTCGTCGTGCTCCTGACGAAGCAGGCTCTCCCGTTCCCGGTTGCGCACGTCCAGCTCGTAGAGGGCCCGGCCCAGGATCTCCACTTCCTTCACCGATTGGTTTCCGGTGGGCTCAGGGTAGCCGTCGCCGGCCCGCGCCTGCTCGGCCAGGTTGGCCAGGGGCACCGAAACCCGCAGCAGGAGCCAGCGCGCGAAGAACAGGGCGGTGACGAAGAGGCCGGCCTCGGTGGCATAGCCCAGCCACCGCGCGTAGGCCAGGGTGGTCTCGATGCTCTGGTACCGTTCCTCGTCCCGGGCGTCCAGCATTCGGGTGAGTTCGGCGCTGGCCTTCTTCACCTCGCCGAAGGCACGGTTTTCCTGGGCCAGGGCGCCGGGAAGGTCCGCGAGGGGGCCCTTGAGGCGCAGGCGGATGTGGGGAATGGCCTCCTCCTGCCACCGGCGCACCAGGAACTCCAGCCGGTCCATCTGCGCGAGGTCGCCGGGCCTGGCGTTCTCCGGGAGGTTCCCCCGCAGCGCCCGGAGCGGCTCATCCGCAAGCCTTCCCCCCCGGCCGAAGGCCTCCAGGAACCCCTGGTTCCCGCTCCCCAGGTAGCTCCGCAGGTCCACCTCCTGCTCCAGGACCGCGACCAGCAGCTCCTGCTGGGCCCGGTACCGCACCAGCGACCGCCCCTGGGCGTCCACCTCCTCCACCAGATGGGGGTGGACGAAGAACCGCAACTCCAATGAGACCAAAAGGAAAGCGAACCCGAGGGAACCCAGTCCCCAGACGAGGTAGGTGCGGAGGGAACGTGTCCGATGGGTGAGCAGCACGACCGGCCCCCGGTTTCCAGGACCCCTGGATGGGCAAGAATACCTTAAGTCCCCAGGTTATCGGCCCGTTGGACGTCTCCCATTAACGTGTGGGGTTGACGGCGGGCGCCGGGCTACCGCACTTCCCCATAGAGGACGTAGGTGGAAGGCCCCGTGCCCGAGTCAAAGCCGAGCTTCTGCATCAGATAGAATTTATCGTTCGCATCAAAGCCCAGGTAGGGGCGATTGGTCTCGCCGGGCCCCAGGGTCACCTTGGACCAGGCGTCCTGATCCAGGGTCAACAACTGCTGTCCGCCGGAGCTCAGGAACCGGAGTGCGATCCGGTCGCTCATCGGAGACGCGACGCAGTAGGCCCCCGACGTGGAACCGGTGATCCCCGTGGTCGCCAGGACCTGGACGGGGGTCCAGGCGCCTCCGGCCTTCCGCACCTCGCACAGATCCGTGTAATTCGCCTGATCGCTAGGAACATGGGGGCGGGTGAAGAAGACATGGAGGTCGCCCCGGTAGCTGACGGCGAAATCCAGGCAGTCGTACGAAAGGAGCATGGCGGCGCCGCTGGGAACCTGTTCCCATTGCCACTGGTTCGGCCCCTGGCGCTGCAGCAGGTAGATATCCTGCCACGTCCCCACCAGGACATGCGGAACCCCGCCGGCGTCCACGGTCAGCCGGAACGAGCTCAGGTAGGTGGGAGCCGGCGTGACCACGTTCAGGGACTCCGTGTTCCAGACGCCGTCCGCGCCTTTGAAGGCGTATTCGAGCCCGGAGATCCCCGAGCCGTCCTTCTGCCAGGCCAGGTGGAGCCTGTCCGACCGGTCCAGGGTGAAGACGAGGCTGCCCTGGGAGGTATACGGCGTGAGGATTCTGCGCGCAACCTCTTCGGTCTGCCAGGCCGCTCCGTCGAACCACGCGTGCGTGATGGCCACCTCCTCACTGCCCTGCATCACCTTGCGCTGATACACCGTGTGGGGGCGATCGTGGGAATCCAACTGGAGCATCGGAGCGGCGAGGGAGGAGGCATTGGAGAGGGGATGGGAAACCCAGTCCGTCCCGGAGGGCGTGGCGATCACGAAGGAGTCGTAGTTCAGGATCTGCACGAACGTCCAGGCGCCGCGGGAATCCATGGCGCCCATCAGCGAAGGGGGCAAGGACTTGATGGCCGGGGCCGCCAGGGCCAGGGCGCCCGGGATGGGCAGCGTCACGACCTTCGCGGAAAGGCTGGGGGCGGCCTGGGTGGACGCCTTGCGGGCCTCGACGCGGTAGGTGTAGTAGCCCGTGGCCAACTGGAGATCCTGGTAGGAGGTCGCCGTGGCGGCGAGGTGCGCGACATCCTCGAAATAGGGATAGGAGGAGGTGATGCCGCTGGCCCGTGTGACCACCACTTCGGTCGCGCCCGCGCTGCGGTTCTCCCAGGTGAGGCTCACGCCTTCCACCAGCGGCGTTGCGACCAGGCCGGCGGGAGCCTTCAAGGTTGTGGAGATGGAATAGCTGAGGGCTTGCGCCGCCTTCGCTCCCTTCGAATAGGTCACGCGATAGGTGACGTAGGTGTTCTCGGGCGCCTCGCTATCCAGGTAGGTCGTGGTTCCGAACGCGACGCCGGGGATCGCGGTCCAGGAGGTGGGCTCGGCGTAGGTGGCGGAGGTGCCCCGCTCCAGGGTCAAGGTATCGGCCAGGGAGCTGTTGTTGGTCCACTTCAGGGCGATTCCCTCGGCCCCGTTGACGGCGCTGTCGAAGGTGGGCTTTCTGAGCCCGGTGGACGAAGAGACCACGTTGCTGTACGGCGAAGCGGCCGTTCCCAGGACGGCGCGCATCCGGAACTTCAATTCCGTGTCCTCGGGCAGCACGGAGGGGTTGAAGGAAAGGTAGCCGATGGTCCAGTCGGCCGGGATGAGCTGCGTACCCAGTTTGGTGAACGCGTCGCCGCCCGTGGCCGATTCGAATTCATAGCCGTCGATCCTGTTCGCAGGCGCGGTCCAGGTGAATTCGAGCTGGGGCGAGATCCCCAGGTCCCCGGTCACCTTGAGGTTGGTGGGGCCGTTCAGGGCCGGCGTGCTCCCGCCGCCTCCGCCCGAACCGCATCCCGCCAACCCCATGAGCGGGAGCAGGCCAAAGAGGACAATAGACCAAAGGGACGGCCGGGCCATGGGTTTTCTCCAAGGTTGAAGCTGTGGGATGTCCCAAGTCTGACCGCCCCGGCGCCTCGGTTCAAGCCACGCTGCCACCCCATCGACCGCCGGGTGCCTTGACGAGCCCTGGATCCGGACCTATTTTTAATGGCTTTTATCAATAAAATGAGTGCTTCAAATGCAGGGGCTTCACCTTCAGCCCGGACGCCGGTGCCGGGAGCGCGGGGGTATGCCAATGGAACCGAAGCCCGAATCCATCACCCACCTGCACCTCCTGGCGATCGTGTTGACGGAGCTGGGGCGCTTCGAGCGGGAGCCGGTCATCCGGATCCTGGACCTGGGCTGCGGCAACGGCCACCTGATGGGCTATCTGCATGAATCGCTCACCTCCCGCACCCCAGAGAAGCGGTTCGAGATCTGGGGCCATGATGTGGAGGAGTACGACGGCCATGGCCCGGACCTGCTGGCCACGACCCTGGCCCACCTCCACCGGCACCACCCCGACGTTCCCTGGGACGGGTTCGTGCGCGTCATTTCCGCCACCGCGCGGTGGCCCTATCCCGACGGGTTCTTCCACGTGATCCTCACCAACCAGGTGATGGAGCACGTGGAGGAACCCGCCCGGGTCTTCGCCGAGATCCAGCGGGTCCTGTGCGAGGGCGGCTTCTCCGCCAACCTTTTCCCCTTCACGACCTGCATCCACGAAGGTCACCTGGGCCTGCCCTGGGTCCACCGCATCCGGAATTTCGAATTCCTGATGGGGTACATCCGGTTCATGAGCAGGCTCGGCTTCGGCCTGTACCGCAAGCGCCGCGAGCGCTACGACCTGGAGGAATACACCGAGAAATACGCCGATTTCCTCCGCCTCTGCACCCACTACATGCCCGCCCGGCGCGCCTTTGCCCTGGCCAAGGAACACCACCTGCGGATCTCCTTCCCCTATACCCAGAACTACTACTTCCAGAAGCTCCGGGCCCTGCTCGCCCTGGCGCCCCGGTACCGCTACCGCCAGCGCCGCAGGCCCATCCTCGACTGGTTTGCCTATTCCACCCTCAAATACGTGAACTGCATCACGATGTTCCTGGAGAAGAAGGACGCCTACAGCCTTCCCGATCCGGTCAAGGCCGAGCCCGTTCCCTCCGCCGCGGCTGCATCCGCGGGTCCGGAATGACCCCGCAAGCCCCGGCGGCGGGCCACCGGTGAGGCCAAGGCTCACCCCAGCCCGATCTTCCCGAGATGCTCCCGGAGTTCCCTGAGGCCGAAGGGTTTTGCAGCGATCGTGACGCCCGGATGGGCCGACGCCAGGTCGAGGGACGTCTGGTCCACGCGGCCCGTCGCAAGCAGCACAGGCACCTCCGGGCGCAGGGCCCGCAGGCGGGGCAGCGTCCCCACGCCGCCCAACCCCGGCATGTTCATGTCCAGGATGACCAGGTCAGGCTCAAGCCCCCCTTCCAGCAACGCCAGGGCCTCCTCGCCGCTCAGGGCCGGGGTCACCGCCGCGCATCCCAGGAACTCCAGGACGGCCTGGGTGGAACTCTGCACCAGGTCGTCGTCGTCAACCAGCAGCACCTTCAGGGATCCGCGGCGCGCGCCGCCCTCGCCGGAAACCGCGGGCGCCTGGGCCTGGGCGCCGGTTTCCGGATCGCAGGCCGGGAAGCGAAGCCGGACGCGCGTGCCCTTGCCGGGCTCGCTCTCGATCGCCAGCCGCCCCCCATGGGCCCTCACCGTGCTGAAGACCATGGAAAGGCCCAGCCCCGTGCCCTTCCCGGTTCCCTTGGTCGTGTAGAAGGGCTCCAGGGCCTTGCCCAGGACCTCCTTGGACATGCCCGCCCCGTCGTCCTGAACCACCACCTCGATCGCGTCGGCGTCGACATTGCGGGTGTGCAGCGTGAGGGTGCCGTTGTCCGTGATGGAATCCACGGCATTCACGCAAAGGTTCATGAACGCATGGGCCAGGGCGCCGGCGTCGCCCAGGATGGGCCGCAGATCCGGTTCCAGGTTCATCTCCAGGCGAACCTTCGCCATGGTCGTTCGCGCCAGCAGGGCGGCCTGCTCCCGGAGAATCGCGTTCACGTCGAGCCGGTTGTTCTCGGCCGGGCTCTGGCGGGCGAAGCTCAGCAGGCTCTTGACCATCTTGCCGCCCCGTTCGGTGGCCTTGCAGATGGTGTCGAGGGCCTGGTGGAGCGGGCTGCCGACGGGCAGGGTTTCCATGTGGGCCGAAGCCAGGCCGAGAATGGCCGCGAGCACGTTGTTCATGTCGTGGGCGACGCCGCCGGCCAAGGTGCCCAGGCTTTCCATCTTTTGGGATTGCTGAAGCTGGGCTTGGAGTTCGAGGTTCCTCTCCTCGGCCAGTTTCCGTTCGGTGATGATCTCGGAAAAGATGACGATGCCGCCGATGTCCCCCGCTCCCCGGTACCAGGGCTGGATTTCCCACCGGATCCAGTCCACGGTCCCATCGGCGCGCGGGAACGGATCCTCGTCGCATTTCTCGATCGCGCCCGCCAGGCAGCGCCGGTAGATGTCCATCCAGCGGGGCGTGATTTCCGGGAAGACGTCGTAGTGGCTTCGGCCGACGATCGTCCGGGAACCCAGGTTGTAGTCCACCAGCCAGCGGTCGCTGACGACCAGATAGGTCATCTCCTTGTCCAGCATGGCGATGGCGGCCGGGGTGCGCTCCACGAAGAGGCGCAGTTGCTCCTCCTTCACCTTGAGCAACGCTGCCGCCCGCCTGCGCTCCGTGATGTCCTCGTAGATGCCGAGCACCGCGAAGGGATGGCCGTTCCCGTCCAGCAACGGCGCCTTGGAGGTCTCCACCTCCAGGCACCTGCCATCGGCCTGGCGCTGCGTCTCGAGGATGCGAAGCTTGGGCCGGCACGTCTCCAGCACCTGGCGGTCATCGGCACGGTAGGCCTCGGCCTCCTCCCGCGTCCAGGGCAGGTCGAAGTCCGTCTTTCCGATGATCCCGGACGGATCCTCCGCCCCGGCGGCCCTGGAGAAGGGCTTGTTGCATCCCAGGTACCGCCCCTGCGGATCCTTCCAGAAGACGGACTGGGGAATGGTGTCCAGGATCAGGGAAAGCATCGCCTGGCTCTCGCGCAGGGCCGCCTCCGACCTGCGCAGGGCCTGGGCCGACCGGGACTGCTCCCGCATGAATTCCGCGGACCGGATGTTGCTCATCGTGAACCGGGACACCAGGTCGGTGAACTTGACCAGGAAGTGCATCAGCCGTTCGACCTGGCCACGGGTGAACCGGGGCACCCGGTCGAGGGCCGCGAGGTAGGCCTCCTTGTCGTAGCCGTGGGCCTCGGCCTGGGCTTCGAAGGCCCGCCGGTCGATGACCTCGTCGTCATAGAAGAACTGGCCCGTGTAGATGTTCCCCATGTGCCGGTCACCCACGTAGAGGGGGGTCACCACGTCCCAGAGGCCGTTCTTGCACTTGTAGGCGACGAACTCGCCCCTTCGCACGTGGCCGGCCAGGTAGAGGTCGCTCTCGACGCAGTTCCGGCAGGAGGATGCCTGGACGCGGTGGAACTTCGTGCAGATTTCCTGCCACCCCACCGCCACCAGGACCTTCCCCTTCAGGTCGACGATGGCCGTGACCGTCAAGGTCACCTTGGCGTAATCCTCCATCAGCGACTGCAGCACCGGCGCGTTGAGCAGGACCTCCAGGTCCCACTCGCCGGGCGGCGCGTCGCCCTCCACGGCCCCCAGGGGCTCGGCACCTTCCAGGTCGCCCAGGATCGAACCTTTGAGGTCCCCCGCGTTCATGTCAGGTGTCCCTTTCCGGAAGGCTGCGTGGCCAGGTGGTTGAAGTTTAGGGCCGTGGGCCCCGCCCCGGTGAGCGGATTCGGACCGGAAGGGAAATTCAGGCCGCGATCCGGGCGAAGGATCCGGATCCGGCCTTGTCCATTACACCGGTAATCCGATCCGGATCCCCATGCGAAACCTGGCTCCGCCCCCCCTGGGCAGCCCTTCACCCCGCCGGAACCGCCGCGGCCTCCGTGGCCTCCACCAGGGCCTCCACCGTCAGGAGCGGAAAGCCGTGCTCCCGCGCGAACCCCTCCAGTTCCGGCCCCCGCATCATGGTGCCGTCCGGGTTCATCAGTTCGCACAGCACCGCCATGGGCCTGAAACCCGCCATGCGGGCCAGGGCGATGGAGCCCTCCGTGTGGCCCTGGCGCCCCTTCAGCCCGTCGCGGTGCCCCTGCAGGGGGAACACGTGCCCCGGCCTGGCCAGGTCCCCGGGAACGGCCCCCGGCTTGATGGCCGCGCGGATGGTCACCACCCGGTCGTGGGCCGAAACCCCCGTGGTGACGCCTTCCTTGGCCTCGATGGAGACGGCGAAGGCGGTCCCGTTCCGGCTTTCGTTGACCTGCACCATCTGGGGAAGGTCCAGGGCCCGCGCCGTCTCCTCCTCGATGCACAGGCAGACGATCCCGCTGCATTCGCGGATCATCATCGCCATGAGTCGTTCGTCGATCATCTCCGCGGGGATGATCAGGTCCCCTTCGTTCTCCCGCCCCGGATCATCCACGAGGACGACCGCCCTGCCCGCCCTGAACGCCCGGACGGCACTTTCAACGTCGCCAAAAGGCATGAGTCACTCCTTCTCTCATCCGGACTCTGACCGTCGGCTCCGGACTTGGACCGGATCTGCTGACCCCGTGATTGACGGGCGCTCGCGGGCTTGGCGGGTCCTCGGACCTCACCCCACCGCCGGTGGGGACTTTCACCCCGCCCTGAAGTAAATGGTACGTTGCCGAACTTGCAACCTAAGCAGTATGACGCCTTTCTGCCCTGGTGGGCAAATGCCCGCGCCGTTCGCGGGCAAGGCCCCAAGGGGGTGGCAGCCCCGGAAGTCCGAGGGCTGCCACCGGAGCCGCGTCAGGGATCAGGGCCTTTGCAGGACATGGAACACGTAGCCGTAGCTGTGCCCGGTCCTGAGGTAGAGATCCCTTTCGCTTCGCCTGGCGGCGATGACCTCGGCCAGGCTTTCGTCGCCTTCCCACTTCAGGCACTGGGCTTCCACGAGGTCGAAGTAGGCCCACCAGTCCCGCCTGGGAAGCCGGAAGTGGCCGAGCGCCTTCAGGCCCAGGTCCCGGGCGGTCCGGAGGCTGCCGGCCTCCGTGTCCATGGCGGGATACCACTCGGCCCAGGCGCGCCGGGCCTCGCCTGGCGGGTCATCCTCGAACCAGGTCGCGTCGGTGATCGCCATGACGCCGCCGGGGCGGAGCAGCTCCCGCCAGATGCGGAGGCCTTCGGCCCAGCCCAGGTGGGTGATGGCCCCTTCGGACCACAGCAGGTCGAGGCTTTCCGGAGCGATTCCGGGGTCGGCGAGGTCCCCCGTGCGGGGATGGATGCGGGACGAAAGGCCCTGCGCCTGGGCCAGGGCCCAGAGATCGTCCAGGGCGGTGCCGTCCGCGTCCAGGGCCAGGACGGGCGCCTGGAGGACCCGCGCCAGCACCAGGGCGGAGGCGCCCGAGCCGCAGCCGAGGTCGGCGATGACCGGGTTTTCAGGAAGGGGGCAAAGGGCCAGGGCCCGCAACGTCGAAGCCTCGCTGCCCGGTCCTTTGCGCGTCATTCCTTGGAACAGGCGCAGGAGCGGAGCGAAGGATTCCATGAATGGCATGGAAGGGAAAGGTGGGTGTTGAGACATGGGATTCTCCCGGAATGCATCTTGAACGCGGGACCCTCAAGGCCCCGTGAATTGAGCGCCTGCCATCCGCTTCGCCTAGGAAGCGGCCGGCACCGGCTCCAGGTTCAAGGTGTTCCGGGAACGCATCCAAGCTCCGGCGATCACGATACCAGAGAGGCCCGGCCGAAGCCACGGGGCGCTGGTGCGAGGCACCGGTTGCCGGAGGGCGGGGCCACCCGGGTGGCCACGACTGTCCGCTTCAGGGTCCTGGAAGGGTGGCCCCGGGTCCGGGAAATCCCGTGCCAGGCGCCAGCAGATCCTCCAGGAAAAAGGCCGCCAGTTCCGCCCGCCCCACCAGCCCGGCCTTCCTGTAGATCCCCTGGGCCTGCTGGCGCACCGTGGCCTCGCGCGTGTTCCTCGATTCCCCGATCTCCCGGGTGGAAAGCCCCTTCAACAACAACAGGGCGATCTCCCGTTCCGCCGGACTCAACCCCCACCGGTCGAACTGCTGATCGATGGCCAGGGAAAGCCCGCGCACGAAGGTTCCGGCCTCCTCCTGCCAACGCCGGGATTCCTGGCGGGTGGCCGCCAGGTCCGCGGTGAGCCGCCGGACTTCCTCCCGCCGGGTCCCCAGGGCGAACAGCACCCACCCCGCGGCGCCCAGGGCCGCCAGGGCCGCGAGCGCCTCGACCAGCAGGTGGGCCGGTCCCGTGGCGTGCTGGGCCCGGTCCGTGACCAGGTCGGCCACCAGCAGTCCGGCGATCAGGACCAGGATGGCGCCCAATCCGATCCGGTGAGGCCATCGGCCATCTGTCTGATCCGCCATGGTATTCCTTTGGATTTCAAGAGTATAAACGAAGATGAGACATTCGTCGGATGGCGCGTGGCCCCCGGTGACCGAGCCTGGGGGTCCCAAGGAGGCTCCCATGCAGCACCCCCCCGAACCCCGCCCTCGGGAAGCCGAGGCAAGCCGGAAGCCTGAATCGAGCCTGCTCTGGGACGGGCCGACCCGGATCCTCCATTGGGCCATGGCCGGCCTGTTCCTGGGGGCCTTCTCCATCGCGGTGGCCAGTTCCGAGCATGGCCGGATCTTCCCGGCCCACGCCGCCCTGGGCCTGCTTCTCGTCCTCGCCGTCCTGCTGAGGCTCCTGTGGGGATTCGTGGGCTCGAGGCCGTCCCGCTTCGCCTCCTTCCTGCACAGCCCCGCCGCCCTCGTCCGCTACCTGACGGAAGCCCTGGCCGGCCAGGACCGTCCGGCCGGCGGCCACAACCCCGCCGCCGGGTATTCCGCCTACGCCATGCTCCTCCTGCCCCTGGCCCTCGCCGCCACCGGCATCGCCATGGGCCGCGGCGGCGAATGGGCCGAGGATGTCCACGGGGTCCTGGCCTACGCCATGGTCGTGGTGATCGCGTTCCACATCCTAGGCCTGGCCTGGTACACCTTCCGCCACCGCGAACCCATCGCCCTGAGCATGGTCCACGGCCGCCGGCGCCTGCCCCGGGAGGATTCCATCCCTTCCTCCCGCCCCTTCATGTCGATCGCCATCCTCCTCGTCCTCGCCGGCGGAGGCACCCTTCTCTGGAAGGGCCTGGACACCCGCGCGAGGACCATCCGCCTCCCGGGCCTGGCGGCGCCCCTGGCGGTGGGAGAGGTCGAGAAGGGAGGGCATGGGGAAGGCGGACAGGGTGGGGAGGGTCATGAGGACGACGACTGATGTGGCGGTGGGCGAGTCTAGCTTCCCGCTCCAAAGCGCAGCCCATCCACCAGCAAGCCGACCATCCGCCGCGCGTGTTCAGGGTCCCGTCCATGCCCGGCACTGCAGAGGTTTGCCACGGCCACCAGCAGGTCGTCGGGATCGGTGCCGGAGCGTAAGGTTCTGGCCTCGACCGCCGCGTCGAGCAACGCCGTCAGCGCCGGGCGCAGTCGCTGGTTGAAATAATCCGGAAGGGCCTTGTAAGCCGGATCGCCGGAATACAAGGCCTTGCAAAGCCCCGACTTCGTGCGGATGAAATCCACGTAGCGCTCCAGCCAGAGAGACAGGGCCGTCGCGGGGGGGTGCTCCTTGGCAAGGGCCGCGGCGGCATCGGCGCAGGCGTCGACGCTGCTCTGGAAGACGGCCACGATGAGATCGGACCGCTGCGGGAAATGCCGATACACGGTGCCAAGCCCAACCCCCGCGCGTTCCGCGATTTCACGCACCGGCGCATCCACGCCCGATTCCCTGAAGACCTTCGTCGCCGCCTTCAGGACGGAATCCATTTTGCGCCGGGCATCGGCCCGTTTCGGGCGCGGCGGCCCTTCCGGGGCGGCGATCGATCGATTTTTCATGAACGTGCCCTTGCATGTGGAACAATGTTCCGTATATTGGCATTCGGAACATCGTTCCAGGTACCTCCAGCATAGGAGAAGTCCCGCACCCAAGGAAGGAGTCGTCCATGCCAGAACATCGGGTTGCCCTCATCACCGGGGCGAACAAGGGAATCGGTCTTCAGATCGCCAAGGACCTGGCCAGCCACGGCCTAACGGTTCTCCTCGGCTCCCGGAATGCAGCGAAAGGCGAAAAGGCGGCCGCAACCATCGGCGGGAAGGCCCACGCCGTTCAGCTCGACGTGACGGACCCGGCCTCCATCGCCGCGGCGGCCGAGCGCATCCGCAAGGAATTCGGACGGCTCGACGTGCTGGTCAACAACGCCGGCATCGTCGGCGAGTTTCCCGAAGGCACGTCCTTCGAGGACCGGCTGGCCTTCAACGCGCCCAGCCGGGCGCCGCTCAGCTATATCCGAACGGTCTACGAGACAAACGTCTTTGGCGTCATCGCCGTCACCCAGGCCATGCTGCCCTTGCTTCGCGAAGCCCCGGCCGGACGCATCGTGAACATGGGCAGTTCCTCGGGTTCGCTCACCCTGAACGCGAACCCGGAATTCCAGTACCGCCACGTCTTCGGCGCCGCCTACAGCCCGTCCAAGGCCGCCCTGAGCGCGACCACCCTCGCCTTCGCCATCGAGCTGGAGAAGACGGCGATCAAGGTGAACGCGGTTTGCCCCGGTTTCGTCGCCACGGACCTGAACGACCACCGCGGCTTCCGCACGGTCGAGCAAGGTGCGAGGCAGGCGGTGAAGATGGCGCTCATCGGCCCGGACGGCCCGACGGGTACCTTCACGGACGAAGACGGCACCGTGCCCTGGTAGGGCTGGGCGAGGAGACACGGAGCCGCCCGCCCCCCGCCGGCGGGCGGGCCCTCCTAGAATTCAACCAGGAGGCCGGCGTCCTCAGGGTCGGGGAAAACCATGTCAAAGGCGTCCCCATCGTTCTTCCACTTCGCCCAACGCGCGCTCCGGTCCTGGGGATAGTTGAAATAGAGGGTCGGGTTGTCCACCCCCGTGACGATCCGGGCCAAGGTCTCATCGTCGGGATGGCCGAATTTCATGCCGTTGGTCGAGATCAGGAATTGGGTGCAGGCCAGGGACCCCAGGCAGCGGGGGTCGAAGTTGTGCTTGCTCCCGTGGTGGGCCACCTTCAGCGCGTCGATGCGAAGCCTGTCCTGCCCTCTTTGGGCGCAGATGCGTCGCACGCTGGTCTCCAGCACGTCAGGATGCGCGTCCGCGCCCAGGAGGATGGCCTTGCCGTCCCATTCGAAAAGGAAGGCGATGCTGCTGCCGTTGTTGGGCGCCTTGTCGGCCTGGAAGGGCCGCTCGGCCAGTTCCTGGGCATCCGGAGCGGAGCCCAGCCTGTCGCCCTCGGCGACAAGGTCCTCGTCCCCCGTATAGGGTTCCTGCCCCTTCTCCTGAAGCCAATCCACCCAGACCTTTCGCAGACCCTCAAGCTTCTCCCGGGTGGGCGAGAGCAGGGTGATTTTCGCCCCACCTTTCATCGGCAGGGGAGAAAGGGGTTCGTCGCCGCCAGGGACCACCGCGGCCTTGCCTTGGAAAGCCCGGTTCCAGCGGTCCCGGTCGGGCCAGAGGAGGCCGCTCAGGGATTCGCCCTGGGCAACCCCGAGCAGATCCCAATGGGGCGGAGTGGGGATGCCGGCGGGCGTGTCATCCCCCAGGAGCTCCGCGGACGCCAGGTGATGGAAGCCATTGAACCAGAAATCGTCATAGCCGAACCCGGCAGGCGGCTTTCCCAGAAGCTTCAGCATTCCCCCGATGTGATCGGCGTCGATGTGGGTCAGCACGATCAGTTCGAAGTGGCGGCAGGCCTCCGGAAGGGCCTCGACGGCCGCCCTGAGGGAAGCGCCCGTCCCCGGCGTGCCTCCATCGATCAGGATGCGCCTCCGGGAGGCGGCGGCCCCGTATTCCAGAATCAGGCAGTCCCCGTACTCGGCTTCAAGCATATGCAGCTGGAGCATCACACCATCTCCCAGTCCGAATCGCCGACGGCGATGAGGTTAAGTACCGACAGTTCACCTTGGGCCAGCAATTCCTTGCGTGCCATGCGCATGACCTCCCCCAACCGGGCGGGACCCGCCTGGAGGGCAGCGGACAGCTTCCCGAGCAGGAATTCCGCCACCGGCCCCACACGCCTGCCCAGGGTCGGCGCCAGGGTTCCCACAACCACCTTTGCGCCCGAGGCCATGAAAGCGGAGACGAGGCTGGCGGTGTCCCGCGCGGAGGCGGCCGTGCTGCAGCCCAGCAGCCACACCATGGGCGCGGACTCCGTGGACCCCAGCACGTACCGCTCGTCGATGCTCGTCCGGAACAAGGGATTGCTCCCGATTTCCACCGTAGCGATGTTGGAGGAAGGGTCCTTGTCCGTGTGAGCCACCAGGATGAGAAGCGACGGATCCGACGTGCTCACCTTCTGCCTCCAGTCACTCCAGGCTTTCAGCACGGCCGGGGGCCCGGATTGCAGGATCCGGATTTCCTGCACCAGCGAGTCCAGGGCCGAGGGGACCACCTCGGTGGCCTTGTCCGAGGCCCCCAGGAGGATGGAGCGCAGGACGCGGATCTTCCCGGCTGCCAATGTGGGGCCGGCGCTCAGCCGAAGGCTTTCGGGCGGGCGGCCTTCACTGGCCTCCCTTTGGAAGTTCTGGCGTTCCACGATCTTGTCAATCCCCCAGAAGCCGAAGGGACAAACCGTCTCGTAGGTCCCACCTGGGCAGACGGGGACCGGTCCCTGGCCTGAGGCCTGCTTGCCGCCCTTGCACACCGTGTTCGCGGCATGCCGGCCGCAGCCTTCGGCGCATCCCCTGTCCTGGCCGAGGAGGGCGGAAGGCGCGTGCGGACAGAGCGTCGCGCCCGCATCCGGCGGGCGATCGACGTAGAGGAACTCCACCGGGAAAACCGAGTCTGGATTCGCGGCGAGCACCTGGACCCGAGCCCCTCCGGAGATGACTGCGTCCAGTTCCAGGACCTTGTCCAGTTTCCGGTACAGCTCGGAGCCATTCCTGGCGAGGTTGGCCAGAAGTTCCTGCGCCTGGGGATCCATCAGGTCCAGGGCCTTCCAGGATTCACCGGCGAGGGTGTTCAGGAGCGCCTGGATCTTGGCCGGAAAGGCCGCCGCCACCGTATCCGTGAGGGACAGCCACTGGGCCTTCCCGCCGGCGACCACCGTGGCGGCGGGCTCCCCATCCTCCCCGTGGTTGAACAGAAGGGCCGCATCGAAGGCCGGGTGGGAATCCAGATCCCCGGACAGGGCGTGGTGCTCGAACTCCGCCTCCAGGTGGAGGCCCGGCCCCTGGCCCACGCTTCCCGCGAGGATGATCGTCTGCAGGACCCGGTTGCGATAGAGCACCATGAGGCGGGATCGGAACGGCCCCACGGCCTGCATGGCCGGAAGCAGGAATGCGATCTTCTTCGAGTCGCCCGTCCTGGGCAGCCAGAGCTTTTGCACCTGGGGCTGCGCGGCGAGGCCCGGCGCCGTGAAGACCACGGTGAGGGTGTGGCCGTCCCTGGAGGGGGGCAGCTGGGACTCGGGGAAGGTGTCCTTGAAAACCATGCCTTCCGTCGCCGGGGCTCCAATCCAGGCTTGGACGACGTAGGAACGGCCCTGGACCAGGGGGCCCTTGTGGGGCAGCCGGATCGTCGCCTCATCCCGGACCGACACCTGGACGAAGCGGTCGGTTTGGCGAAGGGAGGCCGTGTCCTCGGAAAGGTCGTCGAGCCGGCGGGAAAGGCTGGCCAGGCTGCGGGCCCCGAGATACTCGTGCTCGAAGGCCCCGACGTTCCCGGGCTCCAGGATCCTGGCCGCCTCGAAGGCGAGCGCCTCCAGGGCGGGGTTCTGGGCACGCTTCAGGTTCGGCCGATCCTTCTGGATGAGCCCCGGCTTTCGCACGCCACGTGATTCCTGGCCCGCAACCGCAGGAGGGGCGGCCCGGGCTGCATGAAACGCACGGGAGACAATGTTCCACCCGGCCCCGGACACCCGCGCGTCCATAAGGGACGCCGACCCGAACACCAGGGGCGCGGGGAGATCCAGGCGGCGCGAGGCGGCCGCCCCCGCGGATGCGACGGAAAGGTCATGGCACAGGTCCTCCACCCACTTTTCCAGCCACGCGGATCGACTCGCTTCCGGAACGGGAATCCAGAGGATCAGGCCGGCGCCGGATTGGCGCCGCAGGAAGGCCAGCCGGTCCAGCCAGCCTTTCCGCCTCGGGCCTTCGCCCAGGACCACCAGGGTGTGGACCCGCGGCAGGCGCTCCCCTTCCAGGACGGCCTGGATCGCCGCCTCGAGACCGCCCGGGAAGGCCAGCACGTCGAAGGCGCCGCGGGCTCCATCCAGCGGACGGAGATCCAGCATCTCCTCCATCCGGAATGGGGCGGAGGTTCCCTGGGAAGGCAGCCAGGGGTTGGGCAAGTGACCGGAGAGCGTTCCCACCCGGAGGGGCCAGGACCAGACGACCTTGCTTTCGGGACCGCCAGCCGTCAAGCCGTAATGGGACCGGGGCGACGGCAGGTCCTCCAGCAGGGCCTCCAGAAGCGCGCTTTCCAGAGCGGCCCCCACCCTCCCCTCCGCCTCCAGGTCAACCCGGAAGTCCCTGGATCCCAGTGATTCGAAGAAGGCGTCCGCCGGGTCACGGAATTCCAGGACCTTTCCATAGGCCACGCCGCTGAGATACCGGGCCAGGGCCCCGGTTCTGACCGCCAGCACCCCACGATCCCGGGCCTCCGCGAGTATGGCAGCCGGGAGGTCCCCCCGCCCCCTGCCCGGGTCGCCGAACGCCCCCAGGTAGATCAGGGTCCTCACCAGCTCACCCCGGGAGAGCACGGCGCGAAGATGGCCCAACCGGGTTTGAAGTGCACGTTCGCGGGAGTTGCTCACACCGGCCTCCTGAACGGGTCTACGGACTGATCCTCCGGTGGGGAAAAGGCAACTGGGCTGGAAGAGCGAGGGAAGGGTCGAAGTGCTTCCTCAGGCTCAAGTCACAGATGAGGTATCCCCAATTAATTAGTCTTTCCTGGTAATCCGTTTCCACCCGTGCGAGGCGGGTCGGATAGGTGGCCAGGTCCCGGGTGTCGGCTTCCGTGGCGGGGACGGGAAAGGGATACGCGGGCGCGGGACGGGGCTGGTATTTGGCCACGTCTCCCCGGTTGCACCAATAGCAGCCGAGACGCGCCTTGTCCGGAGACTCGTAGGCGCTGATCAGGAACCGTTTCCTCAGCGCCACCGACTGGCGGCCGGAAATGGCCGCGACCCGGCGAAGGTGCCCAAGGATGTTTTCCGAGGGCTCGCTTTCGGCTTCGAACCCCAGTTCCGCGTCCGACACGAAGACGGTCCGGAAGCGCTTCCAGGCCCCCTCGATCCCCAGATTGTCGTAGACACCCCCGTCGGTCAGGTAGAGGAACTCCGTGAAGGCGCCCGTTTCGAGATCCTGGCCCGTCCCCTCCACCACCTGCAACCCGCTGGCCCGGCAATCGATGCGGAAAGGGGAAAGCACGGGGGGAAACGCGCTGGAGGCAGCTACGGCTTGGGCGACGGACAGCCGGGGTGCGTCGAACCGACCGATCCGGTAGTCCCATAGGTAGTTCCGTCCCATGCGGAAGAGCGATCCGGACTGGACGCTGGTCGCACAGAAGATGAATTCTGGCCCGCTTGACCAGTCGGGGAGGTCCTGGAGGGTTTTCCGGTGGAAGAGCGCCTCATCGTACCCTTTCACGATCAGATCGGAACTATCCACCCCTGGCAGGAGGGCTCCTTCCAGAACCGCCTTCCTGTCCAAGGTGGTATATGCGAGTTTGCGAAGGGGATCCACGACCTTGGGGTAGAAGTCCTGCGCGACGCCGCCGCGCCAGGCCATTCCGTCCCAGGCCACAGCCAGCGCCCCTGCCGCGATGGATCCACCGCTTACGGAACTGAAGCGCTTGATTCCCGAGAGGATTCCAGCCTCGTTGAGGCGCCAAAGCGCCCCAGCCTGGAAGAGCATCGACCGGTAGCCGCCGCCGGAAAGGCAAAGCGCCATCTCTTCCCGGACTCCAGGTGGGTCCATGGCCAGGTCGGGGGTTACCAGACGCGAAATAAGGGAGTCATCGGCCATGGGCAACCTCCCGGTTCTGGGACGGATCAGGCAGACGTTCCTGCAGGAAAGGGCGACCCAATATACGCCCCAATGGAGGTTCATCGGAAAGAAAATCCGATTGGTCGGTTCCGGCCTCCAAACGAAAGATTCCGAAGACACCCCGACGTTTCTCCCCGTCCTCCGCCTTTCCACAGATTTAAGCCTTGCATTTTCCCTGATTTGACCTTTGGATTTTGACCAAATTCCGACAACAAGAAAATTGATCCTAGTTAATTCGGTGGTTGCAATCTTTATATTTAATTTCAACCCATCTCACCGCATGGATTATAATACTATTTAATTTTGATTTATTACCGTCTTTTTCCAATTGCGAACTCGGTTTTTCCTCCCATATTTTGAACGTCTATCCCTGTCCTAACCTAGCCCACCTGGAACACGTGGGGCAAAGCAATGTATCACCTTTTGTTAGAAAATCAATTCGATCGAACGTCACGATTGATGCCAATTCGGGCCAGCCCTGGCCGTGTTTACAATTCATGGGAGCTCCGTCTTTCGTTGAATCTCAATGTCTGCAATGAGGAGGTATAATTATGGCTACCCATAATTCTCACGTAGACGTGCTCGAAAAGAAGGTAACTGAATTGAGCAGCGCCCTGGCGATGCTCGGCAAAGGCACGGATCTAAAAGAATTGATCCACGTCATCCATGGCCCGGGCTGGACAACCTTGGCCGAGTTCGCCTTTGCGACCACGCTCCTCGAGGAGATGCAGGGGCACGCCAACGCCATCGCCAGGCTCACCAGCCAGATGGTTGCCGCCAGTAAGCTTGTGGATGTAAAAGAGCTAGTTGGAAGATAATTCATTTTCATTTCTTGTTCACCTGAAATGCGGAATCCGATTGGGCCGCAGGGCCTTCGAACGATCCCTTCTGGAATGATTCCACATGCTTGCGGCGAACCCCTCGGACCAGGGGATGGCTTGTTGTTCATACCAGTGAGCCCTGCCAGGCCCTCGCGATGTCCCTGGCTGTCGCCAAAACCCAACGGGATTTCCGCCGCCTTGGTTCCGTTGACAACCCATTGAACCCAACGAAGGAGGCGAGGAGGCGGAACCCATGCCCACCGGAATCCGAGAAGAATGCATCGACATCCGGTTCTCTGATTACAGGGACGAGGACAGGGAACCAAGGATCAGCCCCTTCCCACCTCCCTACAACGTCCCGTTGCTTCCCGGAGAACGGGGGTTGACCTTTATGGCCATGCTTCTCGGGGAAACCCGGCCGAAGGTCTCCGTCTTGACGCCGAGTCTCGACATCGGGCCAAACGTACCGCTCTACCGCTACGATTGGCTCTTTGGAATCTCCTGCTGTGACCGGCAGGACCTTTACTGGGATTGGGAACGGGAACTTCGCAGCGAGGCAGCCATCTGCGTGCAGATGATCCTATCTCCCGGAAAGGCTTTTGCGTTCACCGAGATTTCCGCGCTGCTGCACGGTCTCCTTCCCTCCAGGAATTCCCGATCCTTCTTGGAAATGCATGCAAAGCAACTGGCCAAGACCTTGGCCAATCTTGCCGGGACACCGGCCCTGCCTGCCAGCATCGGAATCGGCCTGCGCGCGACGGCTGGCCTGTCCAGCCTGATCAGTTCGGAAGAAGGACCAAGCAAGAACTGGTTCCTCTACCGATTCCTGGATCCGGTAGACCGCTGCGCCGCCGTTGAGTGGCACATCAATAAAACGGTGCTGATGGAGTACGGCCCCTTACTCCGAGGTTCACTGACTCTCGCCTTCCATGGCGGCGCCCCTGCTTCAAGGCCCTCGGACCCGGTTCCCTTTACCATCACCCTGCGCCCCCACCTCGGGTTCGTGGAGGGCGACCAACTAAAACAACTCGCCCCTTTCAGCACCCTGGGTTCCAACGCCCTTTCACTCCGGATCCAGCCAGACGGTGGGATCGCTCCCGACGAATGAAGCCCTCCCCACCGGCTCAGCTGGCTCGGTAACCCCTGCCCTTCCCCCGGACAACAGAAAGGTGCGCCCAGCAGGAACATCATCAATCCGCGCACATTCATGATTTGGCCGCCTTGATCATCAGCTTCGGTGCAGGCAGGACCACCTTGGATTCACGTCCAGGCAAGTTAACCATCAGTCACGGGCCTGACTTACCGAGAGGCGATGCCAGGAGTTCCCACCTGACCTGATCGCCCTCGACCCTGAAGTGGATCGGCAGGCTCAATTCCTTTTCATACCAGTGGATCTTGACCGTCCCGGAATAGTCCTTCCCCTCCAAGTGTTCAATCCGGACGAACCGGACTCTTACCCCGGAAACCGTCTTTTCCGCTCCGCATCGAATTGGATGGTGCCCACACGTTCACGGTCCGGTTTCGTGACATGTCCATGGATCCCGGTCGTCACAATACTGGCCGAATCTTGCGATTCCGTTTTGATCGAGCTGGCCACCTTCGGATTCCGCCCTATGGAGAGACCGCCGAAGACTTTCTGGAGGAGTGGTTCGGCTCCCCTGGAGTGTTGCAGACACGCTGGCGGCCCCGGAGTTGATTCCGAAGCTCAAGCCGCTGTGGGAGGCTTTCCAAGCCCAAGAGGCCTACGCCACCATCCACGAGACCATTAGGGGAACCTACTCGAAACGAGAGCAGGACGGCTGGCGGGTGGATTTCGATGGCTGGGGGGCCCGGATGGAGAAGGACCTTCCATGAGCTTCATCTTGTCGCCCCGGAAAGGTGGATTCCTCATCAGCGGGTTCAAGCAGAAAGCGCGGTAGCTCTGTGGGTGTCCTCCAAGGCTGCAGGCGGGCCTCATGCTAAGCGGGCTTCTTCCCGTGCACCATGTCCAGCAGCATCTGGTCCAATCGGGTCTGCCACCCTTTTCCACCGCTTCGGAAATGTTCCAGGACCTCATGGGACAGCCGGATCGTGATCCGCTCCTTGGTCGGTTCCACCTGGGGCCCACGCGGGCGCCGGATCGACTTCAAAGTCTCCTGCAAATCCTGGGGAAGGTCTTTGAACGGCTTGAAGTGTTTCAGATCCTCGGCGGTGATTTCCCGAACTTCCCCTTCCTCATTGGTGAGGGGCTTTCGCCTGGTCATACACCCTCCTTTCACGTTCATTAGCCTTGCGCAAACTGATAACCCGGATTCCTTGCAGGAGCTTCTGGTAACAGATCACATGAAGCCGATCACCGAGGAGGCCGATGGAAACCCAGCGATCCTCCCCGTAATCCATTCGGGTATCGAGATAGGTCAAGGAACTTTCAAAGTCGAAATCGACCGCCCGTTCGAATGAAAGTTGACGTGCCTGGATGTTCTTTCGGTTCTTGAGAGGGTCGAACTCGATCTTCACAAGTCATATTGTATGCACATTTTGTCGCCGGTCAACCCGATTTTGCACCTTGGGATGCAGCCGTAATCCCATGGAGGCCGATCTCCCCTCCTTCCAACTGGATCCAGTAATTTCCATGTTTCTACTCCCTCGTCACACGCTCCCTGGTCCAGTCGCCTGCACGAATGCCAAATTAGGTGCCACCCTCCCGACTTGGAGAGCCCGAGCTTCCGTATTGGTTTCTCCACTTCTCCCGAAAATCCGCTCAACTTTTTCGTATTTTTCGACTTTCCCCCTTGACCAAAGACAGATAAAAAGCGAAATTGGTCCATCGAAGGTTCCAGAGCTGGAACTTACTCGGAGGTGTTCGATGGCCAAGTCCTTTGGATACAAGCTTCCCGGTTACTTCATGGAATACGGCCCCATCGCGGCGGCCAGCGAAGAGGCGGCGCGGGTGGAAATCCGGCGGCGCCTGGGGGTGCGCAGGCTGCCTTGGGGGCTGCAGGTCTGGGACCTCAAGGACCGGCCGCTGGCGCGGTGGAAGGTTGACCAGGCGTCATGAGGGGGCGGCTGTCCGGTCTGTTCCGGTTGGCGGCGGCCAGGCAAAAACAGGTTCATTCATAATTCCACCTGATTTCCGGGAACCGGTGGAGGGTTCGGCGCACCTTGGTTGAGCTTGAATTCTCACAACCTGTTCGACCGGAGGCGTGGATGATTCCGTCGTCACATTCTTCCTGCGTGCTCTCCCCCAAGCTCGTGGTCTATTGCGACGAGGAGATCGTGAGCCCCAGGCTCAAGCGGTTCAGTTCGCTGATCCCCTTCCGGCCCTGCGAGAAAAGGCCGCCGGGGGAGAAGGTGCCGCAGGGGATCCGGAGGACGGATCTCCTTCGGTAGGGACGTAAACTTTTCATAAAAAAGGCTGGACACACGGTTCCAGGTGATTGAGCCTTGAAGAAGGCAACCGCCTTTAGACGGTATTTTCATGGTCATGCATCGGCACCGAGCCAAGGGTTTGCCCTCCGACGGGGAGGAGCCGGAGGAGGGTTCCGCCCCCGGGGAGGTGCTTTCCGGAATGGATCACGTGTGGCGGAGCACCTTCGACGCCGTGCCCGATCTCCTGGCGGTGCTGGATGAGAACCGGAATCTCCTCCAGGTGAACAAGGCCCTCCTGGGCCGGCTGGGGCCGGCTGGGAAGGCGATCCTGGGGAGGCCCTGCTACGAGGTGTTTCACCAGGCGGACGGCCCCGTGGAGGGCTGCCCGCTCCACGAGACCCAGCGCGACGGCCTCACCCATGACGCGGAAGTGCGGGTGGAGGGGCTGGGCGGGGACTACCAGGTCCGCACCTCCCCCATCTTCGACGACCAGGGCCGCATCCGCGGCACGGTCCATCTTGCGCGGGACATCTCCGACCGCCGGATCCGGGAGCGCGGGCTCCAGCAGCTGAACCGCATGGTCCAGGCCCTGAGCCGGAGCAGCCAGGCCATGGCCCGGGCCCAGGACGAGGCGGGCTACCTGGACGAGGTGTGCCGCGTGGTGGTGGAAGACTGCGGGTGCTTCCTGGCCTGGATCGGCTACAAGGTCCACGATCCGGAGCAGTCCATCCGCCCCATGGCCTGGGCCGGGTTCGAGGACGGGTACCTGGCGACGCTGCGCCTCACCTGGGCCGATCGCGAGCGGGGCCGCGGCCCCACGGGGATGGCCATCCGCTCGGGACAGGCAAGCCTGTGCCGGAACATGGACACCGATCCGGACTTCGCCCCCTGGCGCCAGGAAGCCCGCGCCCGCGGCTACGCGTCGTCCCTCGCCCTGCCCCTCATGGACGGCCGCGAGGTCTTCGGGGTGCTGACGGTCTACGCCGCGGAAGCGGAAGCGTTCACCGATCCGCAGGTGCGGGTCCTGGGCGAACTGGCCGATGACCTCGCCCGGGGCATCCTCAACCTCCGGTTGCGCGAATCCGAGCGGAAGGCCCAGGAAGCCCTCCGGGAGAGCACCGAGGACCTCAAGCGCCTCAACGACGAGCTGGAGCAGCGCGTGC
>DBMS01000226.1:35664-46905 GCA_002297665.1 Holophagaceae bacterium UBA692
AGCGAGGAGAAGCTGCGCCACGCCCAGAAGATGGAGGCCATCGGCACGCTTGCCGGGGGCGTCGCCCACGACTTCAACAACCTGCTCCAGGTCATCAACGGGTATTCGGAGATGGCCCTGGAGCGCCTGGAGCCCGACCACCCCCTGCGGGGGCACCTGGAGACGATCCAGAGGGCGGGCCAGAAGGGCGCGGCCCTCACCCGGCAGCTGCTGGCCTTCAGCCGGAAGCAGGTGCTCGCCCCGGAACTCCTCGACCTGAACACGCTCTTCCGGGAGATGGAGATGTTCTTCCAGCGGGTGGTGAAGGAGGACATCCGCCTGGCGTTCGACCTGGAACCGGGCATGGGCCCCGTGGAGGCCGACCACGGCCAGCTGGAGCAGGTGATCATGAACCTGGTGGTCAACGCCCGGGACGCCATGCCCCGGGGCGGCACGCTGACCCTGGAGACCCGGAGCCGCCAGGGCTTCGCCACCTTCTCGGTGACCGACACGGGCGACGGCATGGCTCCCGAGGTGGTGGGTCGGATCTTCGAGCCGTTCTTCACCACCAAGGGCGTCGGCAAGGGCACCGGGCTGGGCCTGAGCACGGCCCTGGGCATCGTGGAGCAGAGCGGCGGGACCCTGGAGGTGCATTCGACGCCGGGCCTGGGCACCACCTTCACCGTAAGCCTGCCCTTCGCGACGGACCTGGTCCCCAAGCCCCCGGTCCTCGAGGAACCCGAGCCGGCGACGGGCACCGAGACCGTCCTGGTGGTGGAGGACGACGAAGGGGTCCGCCAGCTCACCGCCCACCACCTGCGGGCCGCGGGCTACCAGGTGCTGGAGGCCCAGGACGCCGCCACGGCCCTGGAACGGCTCCACTCCTTCGGCGGCCCCGTCCATCTCCTCCTGACCGACGTGGTGATGCCGGGCATGGGCGGCCGCGAGCTGGCCCACGCCGTCCGCGGCCTGAGGCCGGAAACGAGGGTCGCGTACATGTCGGGCTACCCCGATGCCCTGGCCGCGTCCGACGACGCGTGGACGGAAAGCATCCTGATCTCCAAGCCCTTCGACCGCGCCAAGCTCCTGTGCATGGTCCGCACCGCGCTGGACTAGTCCAGGTCGATGCTGATCGGGCAGTGGTCGGAACCCATGACGTCGGCGTGGATGCGGGCGTCCTTCACGCGCGGGACCAGGTCGCGGCTCACGAGGAAGTTGTCGATGCGCCACCCGACGTTCTTCTCCCGGGCGCCGCCTCTGGCCGTCCACCAGGTGTAGAGGCCGGGGACGCCGGGGTTGCGTTCGCGCAGGACGTCCACCAGGCCTTCTTTCAGGTAGAGCCGGAAGTCCTCCCGCTCCTCGTCCGTGAAGCCGGGGCTCATGCGGTTGTCCTTGGGCCGGGCCAGGTCGATGTCCTCGGGGGCGACGTTCATGTCGCCGGTGAGGATGATCCGCTCGCCGCGGGCGTGGCGGGCGTGGATGTCCGCGGCCAGGTCGCGCGCGAACTGGCGCTTGAAGGGCAGGCGCACCAGGCCCGCGGAGGCGTTGGGGAAATAGCCGGCCATGAAGGTCAGGTCGCCGCGGGTGCTGATGACCATGCGGCCCTCCTGGTCGAAGAGCTCCAGCCCCAGGCCGTGGGTGTGCTTGAAGCCAAGCTCCTTCTTGGTGAGGGTGGCGCTTCCGGCATAGCCCTTCTTGCTGGTGGAGGGGAACCAGGCCACGTCGAAGGCGCTTTCCAGTTCGCGGCGGACGCCCAGGTCCACCTGGTCCCAGTCGGCGCGGATCTCCTGGAGCGAGAGCACGTCGGGATCGGCCTTCTCCAGCCAGTCCATGAAGCCGCTCTTGAGCACGGCGCGGAAGCCGTTGACGTTCCAGCTGAAGAATTTCAAGGCAGCTCCTTCACGATGCGGTCCAGGAGGCGGTCCGTGCGCCAGCGCATCCAGCCCAGGAGGAGGAAGGCCCCCCAGCCCCGGAGCCTGCCGTCCAGGCTCAGGTGCGCGCCGCGCTCATGGGGTTCGGCGCGCAGGGTGCCTTCCTCCACGGCGCCCAGCGCGTGGTGCTGCCAGCGGAGGATGAGGGCCTCGCCGGCGCGTTCCGCCGGATGCAGGCCGGGACAGGCCCGGAGGCAGGGAAGTCCCGCCTGGAGCCGTTCGCGCACGAGTTCGAGGGGAGCGTCGGTCAGGACCTCCTCCTGGAATCGGAATACGGGTGTTTTCATGGCTATCGGACGACGAACCCGGGGCGGGCGTCGTCGGGGGGCGCGACGAGGTAGGGCTTGGAGTTGTTGTCGCTGGCGGCCAGGAGCATGCCGTGGCTCTCGATCCCCATGAGGGCCCGGGGCGCCAGGTTCGCCACCACCACGACCTTGCGGCCCACCAGGTCCTCGGGGGCGTAGGCCGCGGCGATGCCGCCCAGGATGGTCCGCTTCTCGAAGCCCAGGTCTACGGTCATCTTGATGAGTTTCTTGCTCTTGGGCACCGCCTCGGCGGTGAGCACCTGGCCCACCCGCAGGTCGGTCAGGGCGAAGGTGTCGTACTCCACCACGTCCTTCAGGGCGGGCACCTCCAGGGGCGCCTCCGTGACGGGGGCGGCGGGAGCGGGGTCGGACCCCGCGAGTTCGCTCATTGCGGTCTCCTTGTCGATGCGTTGGAAAAGGGGCTCGGGGGCCAGGGCGGGGCCGGGGGCCGGCGCGTCGTAGGCGAAACCCGCGAACCGCAGGGAAGCCACCTGGCCGGCCTGGCCCAGGCAGGCCCAGAGGGTCTGGGCAAGTTCGGGCATGACGGGCGCCACCAGCACGGCGGTGGCCCGCAGGGCCCGGTAGAGGACGCAGAGCACCGCGTCCAGCTTGTCCTTGTTGGCGTCGTCCTTGGCCAGCTTCCAGGGCTCGGCCTTGACGATGTAGCCGTCCAGCTGGCGCAGGTAGGTCCAGAGCCCCTCCAGGGCGCCGTGGAAGTCGTTGGCCTCGGCCTTCTCCAGGTAGGAGGCGGCGGCGAGGCGCCCGGCTTCCAGCGCCTCGCGGTCCTGGTCGTCCAGCACGGCCGGCTCGGGCACGGCGCCCTGGCGGTACCGCTGGAGCATGCTGAGGGTGCGCGAGGCCAGGTTGCCCAGGCCGTTGGCGAGGTCGGCGTTGAGACGGTCCATGAAGCCCTCGAAGGAGAAGCTGCGGTCGAGACCCACGGTCATCTCGCGCATGAAGAAGAAGCGCACCGCGTCCACGCCGAAGGTGAGGAGCTCGTCGGGGCGCACGACGTTGCCCTTGGACTTGGACATCTTGTCCTCGCCCATGAGCCACCAGCCGTGGGCCAGGATGGTGCGGGGAAGCAGCTCGCGGATGCGCGCGGGCAGTTCCCCGTTCAGGTCGTCGCCCTCCTGGCGGTGCATGGCCATGAGGAAGGCCGGCCAGTAGATGGCGTGGAAGCGCAGGATGTCCTTGCCCACCAGCTGGAAGGTGGGGGGCCAGAAGCCCTCCCGGCACGCGGAGAGGTAGTTGAGCAGCGCGTCGAACCACACGTAGACCACGTGCTTCTCGTCCCCGGGCACCGGAATGCCCCAGGTGATGCTGGTGCGGCTGATGCTGAGGTCCTCCAGGTGGCCCCTCGCGCCGCCCGGAGCCACGAACTGCTTGACCTCGTTCAGGCGGAACTCGGGCCGCACGAACTCGGGGTGCTTCTCGTACAGCTGGATGAGCCAGTTCTCGTAGGCCGAGAGCCGGAAGAAGTAGCTCTCCTCCTTGAGCTCCACCAGCTGGTGGGCGAGGCCCTGGGCCTGCAGCTCCTTGGCCTGGGTCTCGGTGACGTAGGCCTCGTCGCTCACGGAATAGAGCCCGACGTAGGTGTCCTTGAAAATGTCGCCCGAGGCCAGGAGCTGCTGGAACTTGGCCTGGACGGTCTCCTTGTGCCGGGCGTGGGTGGTGCGCACGAAGTGGTCGTTCGTGAGGCCCATGCGCTTCCAGAGGTTCTCGAAGTTGGGCACGACCTCGTCGGCCAGGGCCTTGGGGGTGATGCCCCGGGCGCTGGCAGCCTTCTCGATCTTCTGGCCGTGCTCGTCGGTGCCGGTGAGGAAGTACACCTCCTCCCCCATCATCCGCCGGTGCCGGGCCATCACATCCGCCAGGACGGTGGTGTACGTGTGGCCGATGTGGGGCCGGTCGTTCACGTAGTAGATGGGGGTGGTGATGTAGCAGCGTTCCGACACGATTCCTACTCCTCGGTGACTTCGGCCTTGATGATGCGGTCGTTGGCCCTGATGGCCTGGACGACGGCGATGTCCTCGGCGCTCACGCACTTGCCGAAGACGGTGTGGACCCCGTCCAGGTGGCGGACGTTGGACGCGTCGCCATTGACGATGAAGAACTGGCTGCCCCCGGTGTCCTTGCCGGCGTGGGCCATGGAGAGCGCGCCCAGCTCATGCTTGTGGGGGTTGCCCGCGGTCTCGCACTTGATCCTCCAGCCCGGGCCGCCGGTGCCGGGGGCGCCGGAGGCGCCTTCGCGGGTGTTGGGGCAGCCGCCCTGGATGACGAAGGAGGGGATCACGCGGTGGAAGGACAGGCCGTCGTAGAAGCCCTCCCGGGACAGCTTCACGAAGTTGGCCACGGTGCCCGGGGCTTCCTTCGGGAACAGATCCACATTGATGTCGCCCTTGCTGGTTGTCAGTTTCACGCGGGTCATGGTCGCTCCTCGGGTCAAACAACCAGCATAGCTTGTGGCGGCGAGGGTTCAAAATAGGTAGTCTCAAGGCTGGAGGTTTCCATGATGGGATCCCTGAGTAGAGCCGCCTTCGCGGGCTGCCTGATCCTCGCGGCCGGCCTGGCTTGCGGCAAGCCCAAGGCCATCAAGCCCAGCAAGCCCGTCCCCCCGGGGGCGGTCATGCTCCAGTTCACCAAGAAGGTCGACGGTCCCGTGGACCTGACCATCAACGGCATGCGCATTCCCGTGCAGCAGTCCAGCAAAAGGTGCAAGCGCCTGACCATCACCGGACTCCCCGCGGGTAAGCACCGGGTGGTGCTCCTCAGCCCCCTGGACGCCTTCGGTCCCGACCAGCTGGACGTGGAAATCACGCCCGGGAAGGGATCCTTCCACGTTCTCTACTCCCAGCAGTTCAAGGCGGTCCTCTACGGAAAGCCCGAACCCACCCCCACGGCTGAAGGCATTCCCGGAGTGGTGGCGCGGCTCGAGCCTTGAGGGTCCTGAAGTCCCCGGCCCGGCTCATCCTGGGACTTGGATTCCTGGCCCTGGCGGTCCTGGCCGTTTTCGTGGTCACCCGGGCCCGGTCCGTGGCCCGGGAGCTGACGGACCCGCCCTTCTACCACGTGCCGTCCCTGGAGCGGGTGGAGGCCACCTACCGCGACCTGGCCAAGGGCGGCTACGGCGACCCGGGCGGGACCTGGGAAACCTTCGACGCCGGGCATCGCAGGGTCTGGTACCTGCGCCGCGCCGCGCCCTCGCGCGGGGTGGTGCTCATGCTCCACGGCTTCGGCGACGACCGCTGGGGCACGAGCCCCGCCCTGCGGCAGTTCCCGACGCTGGACGCGGCGATCTTCACGTACCTGGGCCGCGACGACGCCTTGCGCGAAGGCCGGCCCGCGCCGCCCGTGACCTTCGGCGCGAAGGAGTCCATCGAGGTGGCCGGCGTGGTGCACGCCCTGGAGGCCCGCGGCTACCCCCGCAGGCACATCATCCTGCTGGGCCGCAGCCTGGGGGCCAGCGTGGCCCTGCTGGCCCTGGCGCAACTCGAGCGGGAGGACCGGGGTCCCCTGGGCGGGGTCATCTGGGAGGGCGCCCCCGCCAGCAGCCGCGACTTCGCCGAGCGCCTGGTGCGCGGCCCCGAGGACCGCTTCTGGCACCGGTTCCTGGCCCCGGCCATCGGCAGCCTGGGCAGCGCCTGGGCCGCCAGCCGCGGCGGCTACGATCGCGACGACACCGACCTGCGCCTGCGCATCGACGACCTCCGCCTGCGGACGCCGAGCCTGTGCTTCCTTGCCTCCCAGGACCGCCTGGCCTCGCCCCAGGTGCAGCGGTGGGTGGCTTCGCGCTTCAAGGTGAACCGCACCGTGGAAGTGCCCACCTGGCACCTCCACTGCGCCGAGATCCTGGGCGCTGGCTACGGGGAGGCGGTGCGGGCCGCCACCGGGAGCTGGGTGCCTGACCCGGAGGCCAGGAGCTCCGGGTCATCCGACTGACGCGCCGGAAACGGCTCAGTCGTCGATGAGGCGGCTGCGAAGTTCCTTGCCGAGCTTGAAGTAGACCACCCGCTTGGGCGGAACGTGGATGGACTGGCCGCTGCGGGGATTCCGGCCCTGGCGCGCCTTGCGGTCACGCAGGCGGAAGGAGCCGAAGCCGCGCAGTTCGACGCCTTCGCCGCGATGGAGGGATTCCACGATGCTGTCGAGGAAGGAATTGACCATGAGGTCGGCGTCCTTCTTGGGCATCTCGAGGTTCTCGATGAGATGTTTGGACAGGTCCGCTTTGGTGAGGGTTTCCATCGTTTCCATGAATGTCTCCGGGCACGCGGATGGGGGTACGTGTCACCAATAAGATCCTCTGATCCCGCAATACGTCAATAGCACAAATGCCGAGGCATAAAAAAACCGGGAAGGTCCCGCCTTCCCGGTTTTTTTATATGAGCGATAAATCACTGATTACGAGAGGATCCAATCCAGCAGCCAGCGCGGGCCTTCCCCGGTGGCGCCGTGGGGCCGGAAGTCGCGCTCGGAGGTGGACCAGTTGCCCGAGAGGTCCACGTGGGCCCACGATCCCACGGAGACGAACTCGGAGAGGAAGAGGCCGGCGGTGATGGACCCGCCCCACTTGGTGCCGGTGATGTTCTTCACGTCGGCGACCTTGCTGCGCAGGGCCTCCTTGTACTCCTCCACCAGGGGCAGCTGCCAGAGGTATTCGCCGGAGCGGGAACCGGCGTCCAGGAGCCGCTCCACCAGCTTCTGGTCGGTGCCCATGACGCCCGAGACGCCGTCGCCCAGGGCCACGACGCAGGCGCCCGTGAGGGTGGCCAGGTCCACGATGTGGTCGGCGCCCATGCCCGAGGCGTAGTCCAGCAGGTCGGCCAGCACCAGGCGGCCCTCGGCGTCCGTGTTCAGGACCTCGATGGTCTTGCCGCTGCGGGCGCGGATGACGTCGCCGGGCTTGTAGCTGGTGCCCGAGGGCATGTTCTCCACCAGGCCCATGAGGCCGGTGACCTGGATGGGGGCCTCCAGCTGCGCGCAGGCCACGAGGGTGGCCAGCACGATGGCCGCGCCGGTCATATCGTCCTTCATGGTCTCCATGCCGCCGGCATCCTTCAGGGACAGGCCGCCCGAATCGAAGGTGACGCCCTTGCCCACCAGGACGATGTGGCGCTTGGCCTTCTCCTTGGGCTTGTACTCGAGCTTGACCACCCGGGCGGGACGCGCGGAGCCCTTGGCCACGGCCAGCACGGCGTTGAAGTTGCCCTTGGCCAGCTCGTCGGGGCCCAGGACCTCGATGCCCAGCTTGTGGGCCTTGGCCAGCTTCTGGGCCTCGGCGGCGAAGGACTCGGGGTGCAGGTCCGAGGCGGGGGTGTTGGCCAGGTCCCGCACGCGGTGGCAGGCGCCCACGCCGGCCTCGATCTGGGGGAGGCGGCGCCGGGCCTTGCGGGTGTCGTCGCCGTTGGTGAACACGTCCAGGCTCTCGAAGCGCTTGGGCTCGGGCTTTCCCTTGAAGGCGGCGAAATCGTAGTCGGCCAGGAGGGCGCCTTCCAGCACCGCCACCTGGACCTCGTCGTGGTCCAGGGAGGAGGTGGAGGGGCTCACGATGCCCACCCGCTTCCAGCCCTTCTTGAGGGCGTTGCGGGCGGCAGTTCCCACGGCCTTGCGAATTTTGTTGTGGGTAACGGCCTCTTCTTCGCCCAGGCCGACGAGAAGCATCCAGCGGCAATCTTTCACACCATTGGGGTGGTGGAGCGGCACAACTTCAAGATAGTCCGCCTTGAAATCGCTTTCGTCCATGACCTGCCGCGCAACCTTGCTGATGGCGAGGGGCAGCCTGTGACGCTCGCGGCCCGAGAATACCGGGACGATCAGCACATCGCCCGAGAAGTCCTTGCCTGTCTGGGAACTGATTTCGATGGTAGGCATAGCGCTCCTTGAGGATTACGGGAACCATACTAATACGGAACGATCCTGTGGAAATTCTTTTTTTGGCCCTTTATTGGAACCAGAGGATCGAATACCTAGCGTTGATTTTTTGGAGATCGCCACCGCCGCCCTTGCCACCGGCGAGGTTCTCAAGCAGTCTTGAGGGCGGGGAAACGGGGAATGCGGGACAGGGAACTCGTGCAACGCATCAAGGACGCGACGGACTTGGTGGCGCTGGTGGGACAGGCCGTCAAGCTGAGGCGCCAGGGTTCGGCCTGGGTGGGACTCTGCCCCTTCCACAGCGAGCGCAGCCCCAGCTTCCAGGTGGTGGCCGACCGGGGGTTCTACCACTGTTTCGGATGCGGCAAACACGGTGATGCCTTCACTTGGATCATGGAGCGGGAGGGCCTTCCCTTCCCCGAGGCCCTGGAGCAACTCGCTCGGTCGGCAGGCATCGACCTGCCCCGGCAGCGGGAAAGGCCGGCCGCCGAGCTGGACCTGGAGGCCCGCCTGCGCCAGGCCCTGGAGACGGCACAAGCCTTCTACGAGCGCAAGCTGGCCGAATCGCCCAAGGCCATGGACTACCTCAAGGGCCGGGGCATGACGCCCGCGTTCATGCAGGAGGCGGGCCTGGGCTACGCCCCTGACGCCTGGGAGGCCCTGGTCACCCACCTGAAGGCCCAGGGCTTCTCCCTGGAGCTCCTGGAGCAGACCGGGCTGGTTTCCCGCAGCGAACGGGGCAGCTTCCTGGACTTCCTGCGGGACCGGCTGGTGATTCCCATCCTGGACGCCCGGGGCAAGGTCATCGCCTTCGGGGGCCGGGCCTTCGGGGATGCCAAGCCGAAATACCTCAACACCCGGGAGACCTCCCTCTTCCAGAAGGGCTCGGTCCTCTACGGGTTCCACCGGGCCAAGGGGCAGCTGCGGGACGGCGCCCTGGTGGTGGAGGGCTACTTCGACGTGCTCCAGCTCCACCAGCAGGGCATCCACCAGGCCGTGGCCCCCCTGGGCACCGCGCTCACCGAAGGCCACCTGCAGCTGGTGGGGCGGTTCACCAAGCGGCTCATCCTCTGCTTCGACGGGGACGCCGCGGGCCTGCGCGCCATGGAGAAGAGCCTCAAGCTGGCCCTGCCCCTGGGCTTCGACGTGCGCCTCCTGCTCCTGCCCCAGGGGGAGGACCCCGACACCTGGTGCATGGCCCTGGGCGCCGACGCCTTCCGGGAACTGATGGGCAAGGCCCCGGACTGGACCAACTTCATCATCAACCGGGCCCTGGAGGGCAAGGACCTGCGCAGGACCGCCGAACGCATGGAGGCCCTGCGGGAGCTGGCGGGCTTCCTGGCCTACCTGCCCCACACCCCCGAGCAGCGCGAGCTGTTCGCGAGCCTGGCCCACGAGCTGAAGATCCCCCTGGAGGAGCTGGACAAGGCCATCAAGGCCCGGGCCCAGGCGCCCCAGGCCGCCGACGCGGTGGCCCCGCCGCCGGTGGCGGAGGTGGACGACCTGCTGCGGCCCCTCCTCCTGCTGGCCAAGGATCCGCCGTTCCTGGCCCGCCTCGCGGGGACCCCCCCGGCCTGGTGGGAGTCCCTCACGGGGGCGCCCCTTCTCCAGTGCCTTCTGGACGCCGCCGGGGACGAGTCGTCGATCCCGCCCGAGGCCCTGGCCCAGCTGCGGCACCTGGAGGCCCGGTGGAGCGTGAAGGACGACGCCGAGCTGGTGCCGGACCAGGTGTTCCTGAAGCTGGAGATGGCCTTCGTGGAGCGGGAGAAGCAGGCCCTGAGCCGCCAGCTCCTGGACCCCTCGGTGATGGTGGACCCCGAGCTTTCCCGGCGCCTGACGCTCACGGTGAACGACCTTCTCCAACGCGGGGCCAGGCTGGGCAAGGAACTGGCGGGCCTGAGAAGGAAATCCTTCTCGCGGTAAACATTTCCCGTGAATCGCGCATCTAATTTGTAATTCCCCCTTGCCTGGGGGGATTGATTTCCTATACTGAGTAATTCTAGGTGCCTTGTCACGATGGGTTAACTCTGCCCTCGACTCGGTTCCGAGACTCCAAATACGCGACAGACACCTTGGATCCCGTGATCCCGTGGTTCTTTGAGGTATTAATGGTCCCAAACCCGGCCCGTGAAAGCTACTACCAGCTCACGAAAGCACTCATCTCCCTGGGTAGGACCCGCGGATACGTCCTGGTGGACGAGCTCAACTCGTTCCTCCCGGACTCCGCGTCCTCCCCCGCGGACCTCGACAACCTGATGGGCATGTTCGCCAAGCTGGCCATCGGCGTGGGCGCCACCGAGGCCGAGGCGCTCATGGCCCGGGAGCAGTCCGAGGCCGAGGCCGTCTTCGTCGACGCCCCCCCCAAGCTGGACAAGGACCTGGAGATCGACATCGACGGGCCCGACGGCGACAAGTTCAACGACCCGGTCCGGATGTACCTCAAGGAAATGGGCACCGTCCCCCTCCTCAAGCGCGAGGACGAGGTGGAGATCGCCAAGCGCATCGAAGTGGGCGTGCGTAGCGTCATGAGGGCCCTGTCCCGGTCCCGGCTGGCGTCCAGCCTCCTCATCGACATCGGCCGGATGCTCAAGGAGAACCCCGGCAAGATCCGCGAGGTGGTCGGCCTCTCCGACGAGGTGGACGAGGACGAGGACGCCGAGAACACTTCGGCCACCCAGCACGTGCACCACCAGTTCGAGAAGCTCCTGGTGTACGAGCAGGCCCTGCAGGAACTCCTGGAGCTCAAGGCCAGCGGCAAGGTCCTGCCGAAGAAGCGCCACCTGGACCGCGAGATCCTCATGGCCCGGGGCCGCGTGAGCCGGCAGATCCGCCGCCTGGGCCTCAACAGCCTGGCCGTCACCCGCCTCATCGACAAGATCACCCACCATCACATCCAGGTGATGAACGGGGAGCGAAAGCTCCGCGAGCTGAAGGACCGGCTCAAGAACCCCGCCTTCGCCAAGATGAAGGAGCGCTACACCAACGACATCGCCCACATCGAGGCGGAGATGGCGCGCTTTTTCGCCAAGTTCGAGACGGTGAGCGAGCAGTTCCATGCGGACTACAACATCCTCAAGCAGGCCGAGAGCATCAGCAGGGCCGCCAAGGCCGAGCTCATCGAGGCCAATTTGCGGCTGGTGGTCTCCATCGCCAAG
>DBMS01000255.1:0-23802 GCA_002297665.1 Holophagaceae bacterium UBA692
GCCGCCCAGGGCGGCCAGGGCCCCGTCCAGGGCGGCCTGCGCGGCCTCGGGCGCCTCGGGTTCCAGGTCGCGCAGGAGGGCCGGCAGGGCGCGCATGGTGGCCAGCATGGCCCGGCAGGAGGGGCAGAAGAGGAGATGGAGCCTCACGAGGAAGGCCTGCCAGAAGGGAAGCGTCCCGTCCTCGAACTCCGAGAGCAGGGCGCTGGTCGCTTCGCACGTCAATGCCATCGTCACACCCGCCTCCCCGTCATGAACGCGTCCAGGAATCCCCTCAACCCCAGGCGGGCCCGGTGCAGGCGTTGGCGGACGAGTCCGCGGCTGATGCCGAGCTTGGTGGCGACTTCGTCGGTGTCCATGCCTTCCAGGTCCCTGAGAATGAAGACTGCGCGCTGGTCGTCGGAAAGCTGGTTCAGGCCTTCGCGGATCTTGGCCCGCATCTGGTCCCGCTCCACGGACACCAGGGCGATCGCGTCCTGGCTCCAGTCCCGCATCCTGTCCGTATTCATGAGATGCCCGTCGGGCGAAAAACGTGGCAGAAAATCTTCGATGGCATCCTCGCGGCGGCGGATCCGTGATCTCCGTAACATTAGTGCTTCATTTATGCAGATGCGGTAGGCCCAGGTGGAGAACTTGCTCTTGCCCTGGAAGCGGCCCAGTTCCGTGTGGATGCTGATCAGCGCCTCCTGCAGCGCGTCCTGGGTGTCCAGGGTGTCCTGGAGGATCCGGTGGATGCCGGCGTAGAACAGGCCAAGGTAGGGGCGCACCAGGACGCTGAAGGCTTCCCCGTCGCCTTCCTGGGCGTCGGTGATGAGCTGGCTTTCGGGCGGTGGATTCATCCGGATGACCTTGGAACCTATCGGCGGGAGAGGGGGATTCGAATGGAGAAGGTGGTGCCCAGGCCGGGACCGGGGCTGGACGCCTTGATCTGGCCCTGGTGGAGGTTGACGATTTCCCAGCAGAGAAAGAGCCCCAGGCCGGTCCCGGGCACCTGGCGGGTCATTTCGTCGCCCACCCGGTAGAACCGCTGGAAGACCCGCGGGAGTTCCCGGGCGCTGATCCCGTTCCCGTGGTCCGTGACCGTGATGATCGCGTTTTCGCCGTCGGAGTCCAGGGTGATGCGCGTGGTGCGGGGCTCGGGGGCGTATTTGAAGGCGTTGGACAGGAGGTTGTCGATGACCTGGCCCATGGCCTTGCGGTCCATGTCCGCGTGGATGCCGATGCCCAGCTGGAGGTCCAGCCCCAGCGACCCCGCCCCCAGGCGGTGGTCCATGGACTCGGCCACCTCCCGCAGCCAGGGCGCCAACTCGGTGGGCTCGAACTTCAGGTCCAGGCTGCCCGCGTCGGCCCGGGCGACCTCCAGGAGGTTGCCGACCAGCTCCGTGAGGCGCACCAGGTCGCCGTCCATGAGCTTCTGGATCCGGGCCCGGCGCTCGGGCCCCAGCTCCCGGGTGTAGAGGGTCTCGATCCACACCCGCAGGCTGGCGATGGGCGTCTTCAGCTCGTGCGTGACCGAGGCGATGAAGTTGCGCTGGCGGAGCATCAGCTCCATCTCGGAGTTGAGCTTCCGGTAGATGTAGCTCAGGCCCAGGAGCACGGCCAGGACCATGATGGCGGCCTCGCCGCCGGCCCTCCACAGGGCCAGGGTCCGCTCCCGTTCCATGGCGCCCAGGATCTCCACCCGCAGGGTGAGGTAGGCCGACTGGTCCAGGAGCATGGGATCGTCCGGCTCCACCGGGCCCGGCACCACGGCCACGTAAGGGAACCGCCCCTCGATGGCCGCTTTCCGCACCGGCAGGGGAGGGAACTGGGGGAGCCGGGCCTCCACCGTCCCCGGCTTGGCCGTGCCGGGGTCCCTCTGGAACACGATGCGCAGGATCTCGGCGCTGTCCATCTGCCATGCCTCGGCCCGGCCCGCCCTCATGGTGGCGATGCGGGCGTTCTGGAGGTTCCTGGATTCGCGGATCTGGAGGCTGATCCACCACGCCATCTGGCTGAGCAGAATGAAGGCCACGCTCCAGAAGATGAGGCGTTCGGTGGCGGGGGGTTTGAGGTGGGCCGCTTTCATCCAAGGCTTATCATGTTGAGAAAACAGTCTGAGGCCAGGGCCGGGAAATCCACAAGAGATCTTGCAAAGCGGCCTTGGGAGGGCATCCTTAAAGTGAATGGCCTCCATCCCCCCCAACCCCTTCAAGCCGGGATCCTCCCCCAATCGTCCGGCCCCCGCCGGGCCGGTCCCCGCGGGCCTCACGCCGGGCCAGAACAACGAGCTGCTGGTGGAGCTGCTCCACGGCCAGCGCCTGGTGTCCTCCCTCACCCAGGAGGTTGCCGAACTCAAGACGCGCCTGGCGCGAAGGTCCCACCAGATGGGCGTGCTCCAGCACGTCGCCGAGATCCTCGCCGCCACCCCCAAGGCCGCCCAGGTGGCCAGCGTCGTGCAGGACGTCTTCGTGCGGGAGTTCGGCGCGCGCACCTGCATCGTCTGGATGATGGAGGACACCGGCGCCTGCTACGAGCCCCGCAGCGCCCACGGCCTGCCCCGCGCCGTGGGGGCGCGCCTGCGCCTTCCCGCGCCCAACCCCTTCCCCAACGCGCCCATGGTGCTCTTCCAGGACCAGTGGCTCGACCCGTCCGTGCACAAGGGCTACCTGGACGCCCTCAAACCCACCGAGGACACCGCCCTCTACTACGTGCCCTTCGAGAACCAGCTCCTGCTCATGGGCTTCGCCATCATCGGGCTGGAGGCTGGCAGCACCCTGGAGGAGGACCAGAACTCCCTCACCATCCTCCAGCGCCAGGTGGCCGCGAGCATCTACAACGCCTGGCTCTTCCGGGACCTGGGGAACCAGCGGGACACCCTGCGGCGCCAGGCCGGTGAGCTGGAGAAGGCCAACGCCGCCCTGCGGGAGGCGGACCGCTTCCGCAGCGAGTTCCTCGCGCTCACCAGCCACGAGCTGCGCACGCCCCTGACGGGCATCATGGGCTTCACGCGCCTGGTCATGGACGGCCTCTACGACGACGAGGAGGAGATGAACCGGATGCTGGCCGACAGCTACAACTCCGGCAAGCACCTCCTGGACCTCCTCAACGACATCCTCGACCTGGCCAAGATCGAGAGCGGCCGCATGCAGATCCGCATCGAGCCCTGCGCCCTGGCGGGGCTGGTGGACGAGGTGCGGACCATCGTCCAGGCCTACCCCCGCAAGCCGGAGGTGGACCTGGTCTGGCCCGCGGACCTGGACCAGATGCCCGAGATCCTGGCCGACTCCGGGCGGCTCAAGCAGGTGCTCATCAACCTGCTGTCCAACGCCCTGAAGTTCACCAAGGAGGGCGCCGTGACCGTTTCGGCCGAACGGGGCTTCGGCGAGATCGCCCTCCTGGTGACCGACACCGGCATCGGCGTGTCCCCGGAGGCCCAGACCCGCCTGTTCCAGAAGTTCGTCCAGGCGGACGGCGGCCACTCCCGGGAATACGGCGGCACGGGCCTGGGCCTCGTCATCTGCAAGCACCTCATGGAGATGATGAACGGCACCATCGCCCTGGCAAGCGGCGGAGAAGGCAAGGGGACGACCATGACCCTCACCGTGCCCATCGCGTAGAGTTCTTGTGTGGGAATCCGAGGCCTCGTAAACTGAGGCATCTTCGGAGCCCGGCATGAATCGCAACGCCCTTGGCATCGCCCTCACCCTCGCCGCCCTTGCAGGCCTTCGTGCCGACGAGGGGATGTGGACCTTCGACAACCTGCCCAAGGCCCAGATGAAGGCCAAGTACGGCTTCGCCCCGGACCAGGCCTGGCTGGACCACGTGCGCCTGGCCACGGTGCGCTTCCCCGGCGGCACCGGCAGCTTCATCAGCCGCGACGGCCTGGTGCTCACCAACCACCACGTGGGCCACGGCTGGATCGAGCGCGTCTCCGACGCCGCCCACGACTACGTCAAGAACGGCTTCGTGGCCCAGGACCGGAAGGCCGAGATCAAGGTCCCCGGACTGGAATTGGCCACGCTCATGGCCATGGAGGACGTCACCGCGGCCGTGGCCAAGGCCCCCGGCGGCCCGCGGGAGGCGCTGGCGCGCCTCGCGAAGGAGGCCGAGGCCCGCACCGGCCTGCGCTGCGAGCCCGTCTCCCTCTACCAGGGCGGCGAGTCCTGGATCTATTCCTACAAGGTGCACAAGGACGTGCGACTGGTCATGGCCCCCGAATACGGCATCGCCGCCTTCGGCAAGGACTGGGACAACTTCTCCTTTCCCCGCCACGACCTGGACTTCAGCCTCTTCCGGGTCTACGAGGACGGCAAGCCCTACGTGCCGCCCCACCACCTCACCTTCGCCTCCGCGGGCCCGCGCTACGGCGACCTGACCCTGGTGGTGGGCCACCCCGGACGCACCTCCCGCCTGGAGACCCTGGCCCAGATGGAGGCCTACCGGGACGCCCTGAATCCCGCCCGCATCCGCGCCCTGGACCGCACCCGCAAGGCCCTCCACGCCTTCGCGGCCCGGAGCCCCGAAAACGCCCGCATCGTCTCGGGCACCCTCATGGGCCTGGAGAATTCCTACAAGGTCTTCGTCAACGAGACGGTGGGCCTTCGCGACAAGGACGCCATGGCCGCCGTGGCCCGGGCCGAAAAGGAGCTGCGCGAGGCCGTGGCGAAGGATCCCGCCCTGCAGGCCTCCGCGGGCCCCAGCTGGGACCTGGTCGCCAAGGCCATGGCCCGGCGCGCCGCCGTGGCCCGGGAGGACGTCGCCTCCACCTTCGGATCGGCCCTCCCTTACGCCGCCAACCTGCTGCGCCTGGAGGAGGAGCTGGCCCTTCCCGCCGCCCAGAGGGGCGCGGGCTACCGCACCGAGAAGGAGATCGCCGACCGCAAGGACGCGCTGCGGCGCCGCATGTTCGAGAACCTGGAGCTGGAGCGGGAGTTCTTCCTGGCCGGCGCCCGGGGCGCCCTGGAGGAACTGGGACCCGACCATCCGCAGGTGAAGGCGCTCCTGGACGGGCGCACCCCGGAAGCCGCGGCCCAGGCGCTGTTCGCCTCGGCCCTCCTGAAGGACCCCGCCGCCCGCGCCAAGGCCGCGGAGAGTGGCGTCAAGGGCTCCGCCGATCCGCTGGTGGTCCTGGCACGGAGGCTCCAGCCCTTCAACCTCGCGCTCCGGCAGATGCGGGAAGAGACTTCCGCCGTCATCGCCGAGCAGGGCGCCCGCATCGCCCGGGCCCGCTTCCAGGTGCGGGGCCGGTCCGTCTATCCCGACGCCACCTTCACCCTGCGCCTGTCCTACGGCGCGGTGGAGACCTACCCCGCCAACGGCACCCTGGCCCAGCCCTTCACCACCTTCGGCGGCCTCTACGACCGCGCCGACGCCTGGGGCCCCGAAGCCGAGAACCGTTCCTGGGAGCTGCCGGAGCGCTGGATCAAGGCCCGGCCCCGGCTGGACATGAGCACCCGCTTCGACTTCATCTCCACCAACGACATCATCGGCGGCAATTCCGGCTCGCCCGTGGTCGACCGCAAGGGCGAGGTGGTGGGCCTGGCCTTCGACGGCAACATCGAGTCCAACGCCGGGCGGTACTTCTTCGATCCCAGGGTGAACCGCTGCATTTCCGTGGACGTCTCGGCCATCCTCGCCGCCCTGGGGAAGGTCTACGACGCCGGCCACCTCGTCACCGAAATCACGTCCAAGTAACCCTGGAGCCCCCATGAAGACGCGTTTCACCCTCCTGCCCCTCGCGGCCCTCCTGGCCTGCGCCCCCAGCCTCCGCGCCGACGAAGGCATGTGGACCTTCGACAACCTGCCGGTGCAGAAGCTGAAGGCAGACTACGGCTTCACCCCCGACCAGGCCTGGCTGGACCACGTGCGCCTTTCGGCCCTGCGCTTTCCCGGGGGCAGCGGCTCCTTCATCAGCGCCGACGGCCTCGTCCTCACCAACCACCACGTGGGCCGCGGCTCAGTGCAGCAGCTCTCGAGCAAGGAGCACGACTACATCCGCGACGGCTTCATCGCCGCAACCCGCGCCGAGGAACTGAAGGTCCCCGGCCTGGAGCTCTACACCCTCATGGCCATGGAGAACGTCACCGACCGCGTCAACAAGGCCGTCAAGCCCGGCACCGGCGACAAGGAGGCCCTCAAGGCCCGCAAGGACGAGCTCTCGAAGATCACCAAGGAGATCCAGGACCGCACCGGCTTCACCGCCGAGGCCGTGACGCTCTACGCCGGCGGCGAATACTGGATCTACCAGTACAAGAAGCATACGGACATCCGCCTGGTGATGGCCCCCGAGCAGCAGATCGCCTTCTTCGGCGGCGATTCCGACAACTTCACCTACCCCCGGCACAACCTGGACTTCACCCTCTTCCGCGTCTACGAGGACGGCAAGCCCTACCACCCCGCCCACCACCTGAACTGGACGAAGACGGGCGTGAAGAACGGCGACCTGACCTTCGTCATCGGCCACCCCGGCAGCACCGAGCGCCTGGGCACCTCCGCCCAGATGGCCTTCGCGGGCGAGTACTACCTGCCCAACCGCATCAAGGCCTCCGAGCGCCAGCGCCAGGCCCTCCTGGACTACGCCAGGCTCTCCCCCGAGAACCGGCGCCAGGTGGCCTCCACCATCTTCGGCATCGAGAACGGCATCAAGGCCATGACCGGCTACGTTTCCGGCCTGAAGAACCAGGAGGCCATGGCCCGCATCGCCAAGGCCGAGGCGGACCTCAAGGCCAAGGTCGCCGCCGACCCCGCCTCCAATGCCGCCGGGAGCTGGACCGCCATCGAGAAGGCGCTGCAGGTCCAGAAGGCCTTGTTCCAGGAGAGCCAGGCCCTCAACGCCCGCTCCGGCGCCGCCTACGAGAGCAGCCTCCTGGGCCACGCCCTCACCCTGGTGCGCCTGGCCGACGAATCCGCCAAGCCCTCGGAGCAGCGCCTGGAGGAGTACCGCGACACCCGCCTGGAAGGCGTCAGGAAGCGCCTGCAGGTGAACCGCCCCTTCTACCCCGCCCTCGAGACCGCCATGTTCACCTTCGGCCTCCAGGAATCCGCCGGCACGCCCCTGGTGAAGGCCTTCCTCGCCGGGCGCACCCCCGCGGAGTTCGCCAAGGCCGCCGTGGAAGGCTCGAAGCTTGCCGACCCCGCCGTGCGCAAGGCCCTCATGGAAGGCGGGAAGAAGGCCATCGACGCCAGCCAGGATCCCATGATCGTCCTGGCCCGCAAGATCGACGGCCCCAACCGCGAGTTCCGCAAGAAGATGGAAGACCAGGTCACCTCCGTCCTGGCCGAGCACGGCGGCCGCATCGCCAAGGCCCGCTTCAAGGCCTACGGCAAGAGCGTCTACCCCGACGCCACCTTCACCCTGCGCCTCACTTACGGACCCGTGGCCACCTATGCCGCCAACGGCACCCTCATCCAGCCCTTCACCACCTTCCACGGGCTCTTCGACCGCGCCATCGGCTGGGGCCCCGAGGCCGAGCACGGCGTCTGGTCCCTGCCCGGGCGCTGGTGGGACCTCAAGGACAAGCTGGACCTGGCCACCCCCTTCAACTTCGCCTACGCCTGCGACACCGTGGGCGGCAATTCGGGCTCCCCGGTGGTGAACACCAAGGGCGAGCTGGTGGGCCTCAATTTCGACAGCAACATCGAGGCCCAGGCCGGCTACTACGTCTACGACGGCACCAGCAAGCGCTCCATCGCCGTGGACGTCCGGGCCATCCGGGAGGCCCTGGTCAAGGTCATGGACGCCGGGTGGGTGGCCAAGGAGCTCACCGGCAGGTAGAACGAAGAAACAATCCGCATCCGGCCCGTACGAGACGGTGCGGGCCCTGGTGGGCGGCATGGAGGAGATCGTCACCTGGAACCTGAAGGACGACCACTTCCAGTCCTACGTGGGCCGGGTGAACCAGCTCAAGGCCGAGGACCTGATGAAGGCCGCCCGCAAGATCATCCCAGCCCAGGGCCGCACCTACATCATCGTCGGCGACCGCGCCAAGGTGGAGCAGCCGCTGCGGGACCTCAAGCTCGGCGACGTGAAGATCCTGGACGCCGACGGCAATCCGGAAGCGAAGTAGCCGGAACCCATGCCCTCCGCCGTCCCCCCGGGCGGCGGAGGCCATGGGAGGCGGTCAGCCCAGCAGGGACATCGCGCTGGCGCCCTGGGCGCTGGCATCGCCGCCAAGGTAATCGAGAAGCGACTCGTGCCTGGCCCCCATGAGGGCGGTGAGGATGGAGGACGTGTCGGCGCCCCCCGCCTTCGCCTTGGCCAGGGCCGCCATGAGGGCCGAATTGGACGTCAGGCCCGACGAGCCGTAGGTGCCGGTGCCGCCCTGGAGGGCTCCCAGGAGGGTGGCGAGGCTGCCCGGGTTGTCCTTGAAGTAGCCCTTGAGGGTCGCCATGTCCCCGGCGACGTCCTTCTGGGCCCCGAAGAGGTCGCCCATGGCCTGGGTCACCTCCGCCGGGGCCTTGGCCAGGCTGAGGGAGGTGGAGGACAGGTTCAGGAGGTCGGAAAGGGCGCCGGTGGAACTCCCCGCGCCCTGGCCGCCGGAACCGGCGGCCGCCAGGGACTGCAGGATGATGCTGCCCAGGCTCTGGGAATCGCTGGAACCGACGGTGGTGATGGACATGGGAACTCCTGGGCAAACCCTGCCTTCGGGTCTGGCGGAGCAAGGACCATGCCTAGTTGGTGCGCCGGATCCAGGCCGGTCCCTGGTCCGCCCCGGCCCGCATGAGCCGCCGCAGGGGGGGGCCGTCGGGCCCGGTGAGGTAGATGTCGTACTCCCCGTCCAGGAGCCCGCTGAAGGCGAGCCATTTCCCGTCCGGGGACCAGGCCGGCGAGTAGGCCTTGCCTTCGAATTCCAGGAAGCGCGGCAGCCCGCCCCCGACGTTCAGGACGCCGATGCGCGCGAAGTCCAGGTTGAGGCGCTGGAACGCGATCTGGGTGCCGTCCGGGGACCAGGTGGGGAAGTAGTCGCCGTGGAGGGTGCTGGTGGCGGTGAGCTGCCGGACCTGGCCGCCGTCGGCGTCCATTACCCAGAGGGCGGGGGTCCCGCCGCGGTAGGAGGTGAAGGCGATGCGGGTGCCGTCCGGGGACCAGGCCGGGGTGACCTCCCCGGACATCATGGGGTCCCCGGGCTGGCGGGGGGTGAGGTTGCGCGGGTCCAGCAGGGCCTTGCCCGCCACCCGGGCCGTGAAGATGTCCCCGGCGGGGTCTTCGGACTGGGAATGGAATGCGATGCGGGCGCCGTCCGGGGACCACACCGCCTCACGCTCGGTCACCGGGCCGTTCATCGACAGGGGGACCGCGGGGCCCGACAGGTTCTCCACCAGCATGACCTGGGCCGGCAGTTCATCCGTGGGGAGGCTGCTGTAGACGATGGCCTTCCCATCGGCCCGGGCGTGGGGGCGGGTCCCCGCGTACCCGGCGCCCAGCACCTGCGGCGCGCCGCCGTCCAGGCCCACCCGGTAGAGGAGGCGCGTCCCGTCCGGGTTCTGCCCGTCGAAGAGGAGATCATAGGCCACCGGAGCCGGCTGGGTGGACGCCTGTCCTGCGCCGCCTCCGCAGGCCGCCAGCAGGGCCAGTCCGCCCGCGGCCGCCGCCAGCCGCAGCTTGGCGGAATAGAGGATGTTCATATCGTGCATTCAGGGGCTCCCGTGCCGGAAAATAACCAGCTCGCCTGGCTACGGAAGGGGAATGCGGAACGTTTATTGAAAAACGCTCTAGAAGCAGAACGTGGCCCCGGCCGTGTCCTTCACCAGCAGCTCCCGGATCGCCGTGACCTGGGCGGCCATCTGGAGGAAATCCAGGGGCAGCAACGCCTGGGGGCCGTCGCTGAGGGCCTGGGCGGGCTGGCAATGGGTCTCCACGATGATGCCGTCGGCGCCTGCGGCCACGGCGGCCCGGGCGCAGGGGATCACCAGGTCCCGCCGGCCCGTGGCGTGGCTGGGGTCGGCGATGACCGGGAGGTGGGTGAGGGCCTTGGCGGCGGGAATGACCGAGACGTCCAGGGTGTTGCGGGCGTGGGCGCTCCAGGTGCGGATGCCGCGCTCGCAGAGGATGACGTTGCGGTTGCCTTCGCTGAGGACGTACTCGGCGGCGAAGAGCCACTCCTCGAGGGTCGCCGCGGGGCCGCGCTTGAGGAGCACGGGCTTCCCGGACTGGCCGGCGCGCTTGAGGAGGGCGAAGTTCTGCATGTTGCGGGCGCCGATCTGCACCAGGTCGGCCACGCGCTCCACGCCGTCGAAGGTCTCCACCTCGGTGGCCTCGGTGACGATGCCCAGGTCGAATTCGCGCCGGGCCTCGGCCAGCAGGTCCAGGCCCTCCTGCCCCAGGCCCTGGAAGGCGTAGGGGCTGGTGCGGGGCTTGTGGGCTCCGGCGCGCAGGAGCCGGGTTCCGCTCTCGGCCACGTAGCGCGCCACCGTGAAGAGCTGCTCCCGGCTTTCCACCCCACAGGGGCCGGCCATGAGGGCCAGGCCGCGCCCGCCCACCTTGACCCCCCTCACGTCCACGATGGTGCGGCCCGGGGCGGCGTCGGCCGAAGCCAGCTTGAAGGGGCTGGTGATGGGCACCACCCGGCTCACCCCCTCCAGGGGCTCGATGCGGTCGGTCTTGAGGACGCGCGACGCGTTGGGGGCCAGGATGCTGGTGGCCGCCGGGGATTCCTGGACGAAGGCGCGCACGCCGGCCCCTTCCAGGACGGCCATGACGGTCCTCACCTGCTCCTCCGTCGCGCCCTGGTCCATGAGGATGAGCATCGTCGCCTCCGGTTCCATCTTAACGGGTCCGAAACAAGCTGTCTTGATGCCCGCGGCGCCCTGCCGCATCCTGGAACCACGAGGACGGACCATGGAAGCAGCGACCCTGAACTGCCGATCCTGCGGCGCCGCCGTGGGGGCGGATGACGTGCGGTGCCCCTACTGCCGGAGCCAGCTGGCCACCGTGGCCTGCCCCCGGTGCCTGGCCATGGTGTCGGTGCACGCCGCCCACTGCTCCCATTGCGGGGCCGAGGTCACGCGCAGCGAGGGCGTCGCCACGGACCTGGCCTGCCCCTCCTGCAAGGCCGCGCTCGTGCACACCTCCGTCGGCGAGGCGAACCTGGACTCCTGCAACGCCTGCGGAGGGGTGTGGATCGCCCAGAAGGAGTTCGAACGCATCGCCGGAGGCCGGGAGGAACGGGGTGGGGTGCTGGGCGCGCTGCCCGGGGAAGGCCCCCGGGGGCCCATCCGGGCCGAGCCGATCCGCTACCGCCCCTGCGCCCTGTGCGGAAAGTTCATGAACCGGGTCAACTACGCCCGCAACTCGGGCGTGATCCTGGACGTGTGCAAGGACCACGGCCTCTGGTTCGACCGGGACGAACTGCGCCGCGTGCTGGCCTTCATCGAGGGCGGCGGCCTGGACAAGAACCGCGAGCGCGAGATGCGGGAACTGGACGAGAAGCGCCGGAACGCCGTCCCCGACGCCCCCCAGAGCATCCTGATGGCCGACGCCGGCCAGGCCCGGGGCCTGGGCGACACGGGGCTGGAGATGGTCGTTCGCGGCCTGTTCGGCCTCTCCCGCTGGCTATAGACTGGCGATCTCCAGGAGCTTGAGGTACTTGGCCGGGTCCAGGCTGGCCCCGCCCACGAGGCCGCCGGCGACGTGGGGCACCTTCAGGATCTCCGCGAAGTTCTCCGGCGTGACGCTGCCCCCGTAGAGGATGGGAACCTGCGCGCCGGGCGCGCCCATGAGGGTTGCCAGTTCCTTGCGGATGAAGGCGTGCACCTCGGCGATCTGCTCCACCGTCGCCACCCGGCCGGTGCCGATGGCCCACACGGGCTCGTAGGCCACGGCGATGGGGCTCACGGGGGCCTGGGCGAGGATGGCCAACTGCCCGCGAAGGACCTCCAGGGTCTCGTTCGCGTCCCGCTGGGCGAGGGTCTCGCCCACGCACAGCATGGGCATGAGGCCCTGGGCCGCGGCTGCCTTGACCTTGGGCAGCAGGGTGGCCTCGGTCTCGCCGTTGTACTGCCGGCGCTCGCTGTGGCCCAGGAGCACGCCGGTGCAGCCGGCGTCCATGGCCATGGCCATGGACACCTCGCCGGTATAGGCGCCCTTGGCTTCGGCGTGGGCGTTCTGGGCGTAGACCCGCACGCCGCTCCCGGCCACGAGCCGGCTCACCACGGGGATGAGGGGGAAGGGCGGGGCGATGGCGGCGACGACGCCGTCCACGGGCCGGTAGGAGGCCAGGAGCGTGGCGCAGAAGGCCTCGGCGTCCCGGCGCAGGTGGTTCATCTTCCAGTTGGCGACGACCATTCTCATTTTCGGTTCCGATCTAGTGAAGGGCGGCGACGCCCGGGAGGTCCATGCCGCTGAGGAATTCGAGGCTCGCGCCCCCGCCGGTGGAGACGTGGCTCATGCGCCTGGTGACGCCGGCCTTGTTGGCCGCGGAGACGCTGTCGCCGCCTCCCACCACCACGAAGGCGCCCTTGTCGGCGGCGTCGGCCATCTCCTCGGCGATGGTGAGGGTGCCGCTGGCGAAGGCGTCGATCTCGAACACGCCCATGGGGCCGTTCCAGAGGAGGGTGCGGGCCTTGCGGATCTCCTCGGCGTAGGTGGCGACGGTCTCGGGGCCGATGTCCAGGCCCATCTTCCCGTCGGGGACGCCCGCGTCCTGGGTGATGTCGCACTCCGCCTCGGCGGAGATGGCGTCGGCCACCACGTGGTCGGAGGGGAGCACGAGCCGGGTGCCCGCCGCCGCGGCCTCGGCCAGGAGGGCCTTGGCCAGGTCCAGCTTGTCGTCCTCGCAAAGGCTCCGGCCGATGGGGAGGCCCTGGGCCTTGAGGAAGGTGAAGGTCATGGCGCCGCCGATGAGGATGGCGTCGGCCTTGCCGAAGAAGTGCCGGATGATGTCGATCTTGTCGGAGACCTTGCTGCCGCCCATGACGGCCAGGAGGGGCTTCTCGGGATCGGTCATGACCTTGCCCAGGGCCTTGAGCTCCTTCTCCATGAGGAAGCCCGCCACGGCGCGGCCCGCGGGCATGAAGGGCACCATGCCGCTCACGGAGGCGTGGGCGCGGTGGGAGGCCCCGAAGGCGTCGTCCACGTAGGTGTCGGCCAGCCTGGCCAGGGCCTGGGCGAATTCGGGCTTGTTCTTGGTCTCGCCCTTGTCGAAGCGCAGGTTCTCCAGGAGCAGCACCTGGCCGGGCTTCAGGGCCGAGGCCTCGGCCTCCACGGCCTCGCCCACGACGCCGCTGGCCAGGCGCACGTCCAGGCCCAGGCCCTTGAGGTGGGCGGCCACGGGCGCCATGCTGAACTCCGGCTCGAACCCGGTGCCCGCGGGGCGGCCCAGGTGGGAGCAGAGCACCACGGAAGCGCCGCCGTCCAGGAGGAAGCGCAGGGTGGCCAGGGTCTCCGTGATGCGGGTGGCGTCCTTGATCACGCCTTCCTTGATGGGCACGTTCAGGTCCGCGCGAAGGAAGACCCTGCGGCCCTTGACATCGATGTCCTTGACGGTTCTGAACGGCATGGCGGTCTCCCGGATCGGCGTTATGGCTTCATTCTACCCCAATCCGACCGAAGAAGCCGATCCAGCGCGGCGATGCGGACGCGTCGAAGGGCGCGCCGTGGTAGTCCCCGGCCTCGCCGATGCGTTCCAGCCCGCAATCGCGGGCCATGGCCACCAGCTCGGAGGGTTCGTAGAGGCGGACCGATTCCGTGACCCGGCGGGTGGCGCCCGTGTCCACGCGGGTGAGGTCCATGCGCTTGACGATGCGGCCGCCTTCCAGGGACCGGCGGCTCACCACCCGCAGGCCGTGGTGGACCGCTTCGTCCTCCTTCACCAGGGTGGCCCTCACGTGGGCGGCGTTGAGGAAGTCCAGCAGGAGAACCCCCCCCGGGCGCAGGAGCCCGCGCAGGGACTGGAGCAGCGCCCGGTTCTGATCGTCGGAGAAGTACCCGAAGGGCGTGAACCACATGCAGATGCCCGCGAGGCTCGACGGGCGCACCGGGAGCCGGCGCATGTCGCCCCGGAGGAGCCAGGGCCGGAGTTCCGCGGGCGCCAGGGCGAGGAGGTCGCGGGAGAGGTCCAGGCCGAAGGCGAGGCCGTTGGTGCGGCGCAGGGCCTCCAGGTGCCGGCCCGAGCCGCAGGCGAGGTCCAGCACGGGCCCGGAGGCCAGGCCGGGGGCCCGCGCCAGGGCCATGGCCACCGCCGTGCGGGCCTCCTCGGGGCCGCGCCCGGCGTAGATGGCCGCGTAGTCGCGGTCGAACCAGTCCTTGAACCATTCCGCCACCGCCCGGCCTCCCGTGACCATCCTCTCACGGCTGCGCGGTTACACTATCCCTTCGAGGAACCCCATGCTCCGCCCCCAACAGATCGAAGACCAACTCCAGTTCATGCTGTCCACCCTCATCCAGCGGGAGCTCCGGGACCCCGACCTGGGGTTCCTGACCCTCACGGCCGTGCGCATCACCGGGGACCGGAGCATCGCCCGGGTCTACTACACCGTCCTGGGCGACGACGCCCAGCTGGACCGCTCGCGCAAGGCCCTGGGCCGCGCCGCGGGCTTCCTGCGCACCCACCTGGCCAAGCACCTCAAGATGCGCCGCGTGCCCGAACTGCAGTTCTTCCCGGACGCCACCCTGGAAGAGGGCAACAAGATCGAGGCCATCTTCCAGAAGATCAAGGAAGAGGAAGCCGCCCGTCCCGCCGCGCCCGGGGAAGAGGCTTGATCCCCGGCGTCCACCTCGTCCACAAGGAGCCCGGCCAGAGCAGCTTCGACGTGGTCCGGACCTTCAAGCACGAGGCCTGGGAGGCGGGCCTGAAGAAGTTCGCCCTGGGCCACGGCGGCACCCTGGACCCCTTCGCCGAAGGGCTCCTCCTGGTCCTGGCCGGCCAGGCCACGCGCCTCATGGAACTGCTCCACCCCCTGCCCAAGACCTACCTGGCCCGGGTCGCCTGGGGCTCGGAGACCGATTCCGGGGACCACCTGGGCCTTGTCACCACCCAAGGCCCCACGCCCTCCCCGGAGGCGCTCCAGGGCGTCCTGGCGGGCTTCCTGGGCTGGACCGACCAGGTCCCCCCCGCCACCAGCGCCAAGAAGATCGACGGCGAGGCCGCCTACCGGAAGGCCCACCGGGGCGAGGTCTTCGAGATGAAGCCCTGCCGGGTCTACCTCCACGAGGCCGAATGGATCTCCCACGACCTGCCCGGGGAGTCCCTCCTGCGCATCACCTGCCGGGGCGGCTACTACGTGCGCAGCCTGGCCCGGGACATCGGGCGGCTCCTGGGGTGCCCCGCGCACCTGAAGGGCCTCGTCCGCACCGCCATCGGCCCCTGGAACGATCCCGGCAGCGGGAACCGGGTGGCGCTGGAAGGGCGGGACGTGCTGCCCTGGTGCGCCGTGCGCGTCCTGGACGACGCGGAGGCCGATCACCTGCTGCACGGACGGCCCGTGCCCCTGGGGGACCTGGAAGCTCCCGCGCGGCCCCTGCCGGCGGGATTCCCCGACCCGGAGGCGCCGGTGGCGGGGGTGCACCGGGGCAGGACCGTGGCCCTGCTGCGGGAGAAAGAAGGGGCCTACTGGACCTGCGCCAACCTCCGGGGCGGGATCTGAGCTATTGGTCCGACCAGTGCAGCTTCTCCCCCAGCAGGTGGAAGAAGCTCGATTCCGGGTTCTGGATCAGGGTGACGGCCTTCTCCGACCTTCGCAGCTCCAGCCGGTCCCCGGCGTGGACTTCCATCTCCAGCTGCCCGTCCAGGGTCAGGTGGGCGTCCTCGGCCCGGTCCAGGGTGATGGACACGGGAAGGTGGGCCGGCACCACCAGCGGGCGGAGCGTCAGGGAGTGCGGGCAGATGGCGGAAAGGACCCAGGCGTCCAGGGCGGGGTAGAGGATGGGCCCGCCCGCGGACAGGGAATAGGCGGTGGAGCCGGTGGGGGTGGCCACGATGAGGCCGTCGGCCTTGATGCTGGCGGCGTCGTGGCCGTCCACCTGGATGCGGAACTCCATGATGCGGGCCACCACGCCCTTGTTCACCACGGCGTCGTTGAGGGCGGGGCGGCCGCCCAGGACCTCGCCGCCGCGCACCACCTGGGCGTGCAGCATGGTCCGGGTCTCCTTGCGGAAGGCCCCCTGGAAGTAGCTTTCGACCACCGTCCGGGCCTCGCCGGAGGGGTGGCTGGTTAGGAAGCCCAATGAACCCAGGTTGATGCCCAGCAGGGGGGTGCCCCGCATCCCCACGTGGCGGGCCGCGGTGAGGAGGGTGCCGTCCCCGCCCAGGGCCAGGCACAGGTCGGGGACCGGGAGGCCCGCGCCGTAGGCGGCGTCCCCGCGGAAGGCTTCCGGTGGCAGTCCCGCGGCGTTCCAGGCGCCCTGGATCTTGGGGTGGGCCCACACGTCCCACCCCCGGGCCAGGAAGGTGGGCACCACGTCCGCGAGGCCCTGGACGAGCCAGGGGGACCTGCTCTTGGCGACGATTACGAGGGTGGGTCGGACCATGACCTTAGGTTACCCTGGGAGCATGGCTACGAAAGCGGAGAACTCCCGGAAACCTCGTAAGGCGGGGCGGAGGATCCCCTGGAAATGGATCGCGTGGATCACCGCCGCCCTGGCCGCGACCGGGGCGCTGGTCCTGGCCGTGGCGTGGTCCATCATGAGCCGGGACGTGGACAGCTTCCTCACGTTCTTCGCCCTGCGCGTGCCCAAGACCATCACCAAGGTCCTGGACCGCAACGGGGACGTCATCGGCGTGTTCGCCGAGGAGAACCGGGTGGTGATCCCCTTCGGGGACATCCCCAGGGCCTTCGTGGGCGCGGTCATCGCCACCGAGGATTCCGACTTCATGAGCCACGGCGGCGTCTCGGCCCGGGGCTTCGTCCGGGCCGGCTTCAATTTCCTCACCAGCTTCGGCCGCCGCAGGGAAGGGGCCTCCACCCTCACCATGCAGCTGATCCGCACCGTCACCGCCAAGCGCCAGAAGCGCCTGGACCGCAAGCTCAAGGAGGTCATCCTCGCGCTCAAGCTGGAGAAGGCCTACACCAAGAAGCAGATCTTCGAGCAGTACGCCAACGAGGTGTACTTCGGGGGCGGGCGCTACGGCATCGAGGCCGCCAGCCAGTTCTACTTCGGAAAGAGCTCGCCCCAGCTGGCCGTGGAGGAGTGCGCGCTCCTGGCGGGCCTGGTGCAGAACCCCAACTGGTACAACCCCTACAACCCCGATCCCAAGGCCCGCGCCGCGGCCCGGGCCCGGCGGAACCACGTGCTCCGGCGCATGGCCGCCGAGGGCTACATCAAGGAGGCCGACGCCAAGACCCTTTCGGAACGCCCGGTGCGCCTGGCCCGGGAGAACGCCAGGGAGGAGCAGGTGGCCCCCTATCCCGTGGAGGAGGTGCGCCAGTACCTCTACCGCAAGTACGGCAAGGACAAGGTCCTGGAGGGGGGGCTGGAGGTCACCACCACCATCGATTCCGTGTGGCAGTCCGCGGCCAACGACGCCGTTCGCGCGGGGCTGCGGGCCGTGGACCGGCGCCGGGGCTACCGCAAGGACGGCGTGCAGTTCGCGGGCGACCCCGAGAAGGCCGGCCTGCCGGGGTGGAACCGCTTCTTCGAGGCGGGGGACTCGGTGCGCGGGGTGATCCTGGGCTGGAACTCCGGAGGCGCCACCGTGCGCATCGGCAAGCGCACCCTGGAGGTGCCCGATGCCGCCTTCGCCTGGGCCGGCGCCAAGACCATCCGGTCCATCCTCGTGCGCGGCGCGGCGCCGCTTTTCATCGTCAAGCAGGCCAATGAGGAGGGCGCGCCCGTCAAGCTGGAGCTGGACCAGGAGCCCGACGTGGAAGGGGCCCTGCTGGCCGTGGACCCGGGCACCGGCGAGATCCGGGCCATGGTGGGCGGCTACGACTTCAAGCGGTCCATGTTCAACCGGTCCTGGCAGGCGGAGCGCCAGGTGGGATCGTCCATGAAGGCCTTCGTCTACGGCGCGGCCTTCGCCAAGGGCCTCACCCCCGCCACCATGGTGGAGGACGTGCCCACGCGCTTCACCTACGACGCCACGGTGTACGAGCCCAAGAACTACGAGCGGGACTACTGGGGACCCATCTCCATCTGGGAGGCCGTGCGCGATTCGCGCAACATGGCCGCCGTGCGCACCCTGGAGGCCACGGGCATCGAGAACGTCATCGCCTTCGCCCGGGCCGCGGGCATCAGCGGCCACCTGAATCCCTACCCCAGCCTGGCCCTGGGCGCTTCCGACCTGACCCTCAAGGAGATGGTGCGGGGCTACAGCACCTTCGCCCTGGGCGGAAGGCAGGCCCCGGTTCCCTTCCTCATCAAGAAGATCGTCGACCGCTCCGGGCGGGTGCTGGAGAACTACGAGCAGGGCCCCGGCGAGCAGGTGGTGGATCCCATGAGCAACTTCCAGCTCATCCAGTGCCTGCAGGGCGTGGCCCAGCGCGGCACCGGCGCCCGCTCCAACGAGCTGAACTGGCCCGTGGCCGGCAAGACCGGCACCACCAACGACCACACCGACGCCTGGTTCGTGGGCTTCTCCACCCGCATCACCTGCGGCGTGTGGGTGGGCCTGGACGCCAAGAAGACCATCTTCCGGGGCGCCGACGGCGCCAAGGCGGCCCTGCCCATCTGGGTGGACTTCATGAAGGCCGCCCTGCCTTCCACCCCCCGGGAGGACTTCCCGGTGCCCGAGGGCATGGAGTGGGCCGACATCGACCGGTACACCGGCCTCACCGCCACCAGCGCCACCCAGGCCACCGATCTTGTGCGCCTGGCCTTCAAGCCCGGCACCGCCCCCAAGTCCGCCAGCACGGGGGAGGCCATCCAGAAGGTGCGGGAGGCCCGTCAGAAGGCCAACAGCCTGCCCGTGGAGAACCGCGCCTGGGGCGCCAGCCTCGCCGTGCCCGGCACGCCGGTGCAGCCCCCCGCCGAACAGCCCTGACCCGGCGGCCCTGACCCGGCGGCCCTGACCCGGCGGCCCTGACCCGCCGAGCCTGCGGCCCTGACCCGCCGAGCCTGCGGCTCTGACCCGCCGATCCTGCGGCTCCGGAGCCGTCGCTCACGGTCGCCCGAAGGCCCCCGGGCCCCGGTTTGTCACGCCCGCGTAAAAGTACGAACAGGTTCGTTGACAAATACGAACCGGTTCGTATTCTTGGGTCATCACCCCTGGAGCTTCCATGACCCAGCCCCCGATCCGCCCTTCCGACGGCGAGCTCGCCATCCTGCGGGTGCTCTGGGACCGCGGTTCCGCGACGGTTCGTGACGTGCACTCCGAACTCTCGAGGAACCGGGACATGGGCTACACCACCGTGCTCAAGCTCATGCAGATCATGGTGGACAAGGGCCTGGCGACGCGGGACGAGTCGACGCGCACCCACGTGTACCGGGCCGCCCAGGGCGAGGCGCCCACCCAGGCCTGCCTCCTGGACGACCTCCTGCAGAAGGCCTTCCAGGGCAGCGCCGCCTCCCTCGTGGTGCGGGCCCTGGGCAGGGGCAGGGCCACCGATGCCGAACTGGACGAGATCCAGGCGCTTCTGGCCCGGCTCAAGGAGGGGCGGAAATGATCGCGTTCCTGAGCCGGCTCGGACTCGTCCTGTTCCACGCGCTGTGGGAGGTTTCGCTCCTGGGCCTTGCGGCCTGGGGCGGACTCGTCCTGCTGCGCCGCCACCCGGCGGAAAGGCGGTACGGCTTCGCCTGCGCGATGCTGGGCGCCATGGTCGCGCTGCCCGCGGCCACCTTCCTGCTCTCGGTTCCCGGGGAGCCTTCCCGGGCGCTGGAGGGGGCGGCGCGGGTGCTGGCGCAGGAAGGCCAGGGCGTCCCGGCGGCGACGCCGTGGCTGGCCCTGGGCTGGATCCTGGGCGCGTCGCTCATGACGCTGCGCCTGGGGGGCGGGCTGTGGTGGCTGGAACGGGCCTACGTGAGACCCTCCGTACCGGCCCCCGGACCCTGGAGGGCGGCGGCGGGAAGGCTCGCATCCCGCATGGGGGTCCGGCGCCCGCTGGACCTCCGCGTCACCGAAAGGGCGGACTCCCCCATGGTCATCGGGTGGCGCCGCCCCATCCTCCTCGTGCCGGCCGCGGCCTTCCTGAACCTCGACCCGGCGGCCCTGGAGGCCATCCTGGCCCACGAGCTCGCCCACGTGCGCCGGGGGGACTACCTCGCCAACCTCCTGCAGTCCGCCGCGGAGGCCCTCCTGTTCTTCCATCCCGCCGCATGGTGGCTCTCCGGCCACGTGCGGGAACTCCGCGAGCACTGCTGCGACGACGCCGCCGCGGCCGCCTGCGGGGACCCCATCGCGCTGGCCCAGGGGCTTTCGTCCCTGGAGCGCCTGCGGCGGACCCTCTCCCGCGAACCCCAACCGCCGCTCGCCCTCGGCGCGGCCAAAGGAAACCTCATGCCACGCATCGCCCGCCTCTTCACGCCCAGGGACGCCAGCGTCCCCTCCTTCCGCGGCCTCGCGCTCCTGCTGGGCGCCGCCGTCCTCGCCGGGGCCGTCGTCCTGGCCTGCCGGGCGCCCCGCACCCGGCCCGTGGCCGAGCTGGACTTCAGTCAGGTGAAGGTCGCGCACCAGCCCGCCGCCCCCGCCTACCCGCCCCTGGCCAAGATCGCCCGCATCCAGGGCACCGTGGTGGTGGAGATCACCGTGGGTCCCGATGGCATCCCCATCGCCGCCCACGCCGTGGAAGGCCCGGCCCAGCTCCGGCAGACCGCCGAGAACTATGCCATGGGCTGGAAGTTCGAGCCCGCCATGCTCAACGGCGTGGCGCAGACGGCGCGGTTCAAGCTGACCATGCCCTTCAGGCTGAAGTAGGGACGTGCCGAACATGTCCCGTCCCGCATGGTTGGGTGCTGGCCTCGCCATCGCCCTCGCAGCAACGCTCGTCGCCTTCGGCGGCGGCGCCTCGAAGCCCGGCGCGTCGAACCCGCAGCCGGCACCCTCACAGGCCCCCGCGCCCACGTTGGATCCCGTGATCCAGGACTCCAGAACGCAACCTTCCGCCTCTCCCGAGGCCCCCTCTCAAGCCACCTCATCCCATAAGGAATCCAAATGAGCCTGCTTGCCTCCCCCTTCTTCCTCGCCATCGCGGAAGGCGCTGAAAACGCCTTCGGTCCCAAGCAGATCTGGGAAGCCGCTTCGCCTGTCAACAAGGTCATCATCGGCATCCTGATCCTCCTCATCCTCCTCCAGATCTACACGGCCATCGAGCGCGGCATCGTCTACGCCCAGTCCAACGCCGCCTCCCGCAAGTTCCTCAAGCTCTTCATGGACACCCTCCGCCGCGGTGACTTCGAGGCCGCCAAGCGCGCCGCCACCACCCACAACAAGAGCCACATCGCCCTCGTCCTCAAGCACGGCCTGGACATCTTCCAGTACGAGAAGCAGCTCAAGGCCCTCCACGAGTCCCACGACGTGATCCAGCCCGTTGAGCGCGCCATCGTCCGCGGCACCGCCGAAGTCACCGACCTGCTCAAGAAGGGCATGCTCGGCCTGGCCACCATCGGCGCCCTGGCCCCCTTCATCGGCCTGCTCGGCACCGTCATCGGCATCATCAAGGTGTTCTCCGACCTGAAGACCAAGGGCGCCGGCGACATCAACGCCCTGGCCGGTTCCATCGGCGAGGCCCTGGGCACCACCGCCCTCGGTCTGATGGCCGCCATTCCCGCCGTGTGGATCTACAACCTCTACACCGCCCAGCAGGACAAGATGGTCACCAACATCAACAACGCCGCCAGCCAGATGATCGACGAGTTCATCCGCCGCGAGAGCCAGCAGGCCTAAGAATCTAACCCCGGTCCCGGGGAACCCTGAGAAGGATTCCCCGGACCTATCTAGGAGGTCACCATGGATGCAGGTGGTGGTGGCAAGTCTGGGGTTAAAGCGGATATCAACGTAACCCCACTTGTGGACATCGTTCTGGTGCTGCTGATCATCTTCATCGTGATCACGCCCGCCGTGAACAACGCTGTGCGGCTCCCGCTGTCCAAGCACAGTCTGAAACCCGAAACCCAGGCAGGTGCCAAGTACCTCACCCTGATCCTCCCCGCCCACCGCGACGCCAAGGGCGTCATCGATGGCCCGGCCCCGATCATGGTGGACGACAAGGACGCCAAGGATGCCAAGGGCAACGCTCTGACGTTCACCTACAAGGACGACGCCAAGAAGCAGCAGCTCATCGCATACATCAAGCAGTCGATGATGTATCTTTCCGACCGGCGCGTGTTCATCAAGGCCGACGCCGACATTCCCTTCAAAAACGTGGACGAGCTCTTCCAGATCTGCCGTGAGGGCGGGGCCGACGAGGCCTCCATCGTCACCAGCGAGGACAAGAGCACTGGGGGGGCCAAATAATGGACGCCGGTGGCCCTAAGGGCAAAGCCAAAAGCGATATCAACGTTACGCCCCTCATCGACATCGTTCTCGTGCTTCTGATCGTGTTCATCGTGATGGTGCCCGGCCTCTCCAAGGCCCTGCCCGTCGTGGTGCCCCAGGTCGTGAAGGTGGACCGTCCCACCCCGCCCGATCCGAAGAATCCCCCTCTGGTCGTAACCATCGACCAGAACGGCGATCTCATGCTCCAGAACGACAAGATCCAGCTTTCCGAGCTGGCCGACAAGCTCTCCCCCGTGGTCCAGCTGCAGCCTTCGGGCATGCGCAAGGTCTTCCTGCGGGTGGATGAGGAGCAGGCGTACCAGTATGCCGTCAACGTCCTCGACCAGATCAAGGTCGCCAGCGACCGGGCCAAGCGGGAAACCGCCCTCCGTCCCGAATTCGTCGGCACCGGCCTGGACGGCGGCGACGTGAAGGTGGTGGCCGCGGTCAAGAAGCGCACCCCCACCAGCTAGACGATCCCCAGGGATCCGAGGGAACGGGCCGGAAGCTTCCGGCCCGTTCTCATTTCCGGCCGCGCAGGAGCTTGACCCGCCAGGCCAGGTAGGGGCCGATGGACTTCTGGCGCCGGGCCTTCTTGCGGCGCTCGATGGGCGCGAACAGCCGCCGGCGGCGGCGCTCCCGGCGGCGGCGGTTGTTGCCGAAGACCACCGCCAGCACCAGGATCATGGCGGCCAGCGAGGCCACGATGATGAAGGCGAGGAGGGCGTCGGGGGTCATGGACCTGTCTCCGTGGGGCCGGCCTGGGTCCCCGTAGGGGAATCCGGCCGGGTTTGGGCTGCGCGTTGGACCTGCCAGGGGGCGATAGCGTATTTTTTCGCCGAATGCCCATGGGATCAAGGGGATTTGGCGAGTCCTAGGGGTTGTAGGCCCCCTGGGGCAGGTTCATGCCGGCGGTGTGGAACCGGTCGCTGGCGCGGAGGTGGTCCAGGAGCTGGGAGAGGTTGGCGCCGCTGGGGACCACGGGAACCCCCACCTCGCGCTCCAGGTCGGCCAGGGTCATGTCGTCCAGGAACTGGTTGGCGGGCGTGGGCTCGCTGCCGTCGTCCAGGGCGTACTGGTCGGTGGGGCCGGTGTGGACCCGCAGGGACGCGCTGGGGATCACCACGGCGTCCACCCAGCGGCGGTTGCCGCCGTGGGCGTCCCGGTCGGCGTGGGCGGCGTAGGCCAGGTCCCGGCCGCAGAGCAGGCCGGCCACGGTCACGCTCGTGCCGAAGGCGTTGTTGGGGGCCGCCACGGCCCGCAGCTCGCTGCCGCACAGGCGGTTCACCTGGGCCAGGGTGCGGTTGAGCACCGGGGCGAAGCTGCTGCCGGTGAGCACCAGCACCTTGCGGCCCCCGAAGGCCCGGGCCTTGGGGGTCCGGACGAAGCGCCGGGTGTGCTCCAGGAACTTGCGCACCAGGCCCACGCCGTTCTCCAGCTGGGCCCAGGACTGGGAATAGAAGGCCCGGCCCGGCAC
>DBMS01000255.1:23818-30969 GCA_002297665.1 Holophagaceae bacterium UBA692
GCCGTGTGGCGCCGCACCTCGGGGATCCAGCGCCGGGTCCACGCCGCCGCGAAGGCCGGGTCCACGTCGGGAATGGCGGGCAGGCCGTCCCGGTGGGCCGTGAGCCCCACCGGGACGCAGGACAGGCTCAGGACCCCGCCCTTGCCGGCCCAGGGACCTTCGGTCTGGTAGGCCCGCCGCTCCCAAAGCTCCCGCACGGTGCGTTCCCACACCTCGCCGTCGTTGATGCCCGGCACCAGCACGGCCTGGGTGTGGATGTCCACGCCCCCCTCCAGGAGCCGGTCGATCTTCCGGAGGATGTTCCCCTCCCGGGGGTTGCCCACCACCTTCGCCCGCACCACGGGGTCCGTGGCGTGGACGCTCACGTGGATGGGGGAGAGGCGCTCGCGCACGATGCGGTCCAGTTCCGCGTCGTCGCTGGAGGACAGCGTGCTGAAATGCCCGTAAAGGAAGGAGAGCCGGATGTCCTCGTCCTTCAGGTACAGCGACTTCCGGTACCCCTTGGGCATCTGGAGCACGAAGCAGAAGATGCAGTTCTGCTTGCAGACCTTCACCTGGTCCTGGGCCAGGTCCAGGCCGATGCCGTTCTCCCCGTTCTCCACCCGGGCCGAGCCGCGGCTTCCGTCGGGGCGCTTGAAGTCCAGGCGGGTCTCGTCCCGCTGGCTGATGAGGAACTGGTAGCTCAGCTGGTCCAGCACCGGCTCCCCGTTGATCTCGAGCAGGGTGTCGCCGGCCCGGAGGCCGGCCTCCCAGGCCAGGCTCTCCGGTTCGACTGAAATGACGAGGACACCCTTGTGCGCCATGGAACTCCCTTGGTCCCCAGTCTAACCCGGGATCCAAGGGGTCAGGGCCTCGAGCACCGCTCCTTCGCCTGCTCCAGCTTGGCCTCGGTGTAGGGGAACCACCCGGGTTCGGTATCGGCCGAGCCGTCGTCGATGACCATGCCCTTGTAGTCGGTGAACAGGCGCAGGCCGATCTTCCCGTGGTAGCGGTTGTGTCCGGACTGCTTGACGCCTCCGAAGGGGAGGTCCCGGATGACGTAGTTGACCACCACGTCGTTGATGTCCACGGATCCGGCCCGGAGGCGGTTGGCGATCTTCTGGGCGCGGCGCATGTCGTTGGTGAAGACGTAGGCGTCCAGGCCGTACGCGTTGTCGTTGGCCAGCTCGATGGCCTCCTCGTCGTCCTTGACGGTGCAGATGGGGAGGATGGGCCCGAAGGTCTCCTCCTTCATGATGCGCATGGAATGATCCACGTTGGTGATCACCGTGGGCTGCCAGTACCAGCCGGCCTGGATGGCCGGGAAGCCCCCCGCCGCCAGCTTGGCGCCCTTGTCCAGGGCGTCGTGCAGGAGGGCCCGGAGGCTGCTGATGGCTCGGTCGTTGGCCAGGGGTCCCACGTCCGAGGCGGGGTCGTCCCAGGGGCCGGCCTTGAGCGCGGCCACCTTGGCCAGCACCTTCTCCACGAAGGAGCGGCTGATGGACTCGTGGCAGTACACCCGCTTCACGGCGGCGCACACCTGGCCGTTGTTGCTGAAGCGCCCGAAGACCGCGGAGTTGGCGGCCCGCTCCAGGTTGGCGTCGGCGCACACGATGAGGGGATCGCTGCCCCCCAGTTCCAGGAGGCAGGGCCGCAGCAGGGGCGCCAGGCTCGTCTGGAGCTCCCGGCCCACGGCGGTGGAGCCCGTGAAGCAGACGAAGTCCACCCCCGGCGCCGTGGCGACGACGGTGCCCACCTTGCCGGGCCCGTGGACCACCTGCGCCAGCCCGGGCCACTCGGGAAGGGCCTCGGCGAACAGCTTCTCGATGAGGTCCCCCACCAGGGGCGCGGCGGAGGTGGGCTTGAGGATGACGGCGTTGCCCGCGGCCAGGGCCGCGACGGCCGGCGACATGGCCAGCTCGAAGGGGAAGTTCCAGGGGGAGATGACGCACACGACGCCCCGGGGGGCGTAGCGGATCAGGGCCGTCTTGCGGCGGTCCATGCCCGGGGGCAGGTCCACCTTCTCGTCGGCCAGGTAGTGCTCGGCGTGCTGGATGTAGTCGTCCAGGTCGTCCAGCACCATGGCCACGTCGAAGTGGAGGGCCTCGAGAAGGGGCTTGCCCATGCTGCGGGAAATGGTGCCGGCGATCTCCATGGAGCGCGCGGCGATGAGGGCGCGGAGCTTGCCGAGGGCGCGGGCCCGCTCGTCCCAGCCCGCGAGGCCCCACGCGTCCGCGGCGCGCCGGGCCCGCTCCACGAAGGTCGGCACCAGGGCCTCGGGAGTCTGGGGGACGGCGCCGATCATCTCGAAGGTGGCCGGGTTGACCGCTCGGGTGACCTGCTGGCGATAGGTGGGGGGTTCGGCCCGCCTTTCCACGCGGGTGCGGGGGTTGAGGGTGCGTTGTTCCATGGGGAAGCCTCCTGCCAAATTCCATGAAGAGGGCCTGAATCGGCCGATGTCACCGGTGGAGGGTGCAAGGGGTGTGCCGCCCCCGTCCGGGATGGATTTCAAAGGCCTTGGGTCCCGGCACCCGATATCAAACTGATTGGTGAAATCAATTTGATGGGCAATGGGGGTTCCGGGGGGCGGGAGTCCTATGAACCTCGCAACGTTTGGTATCCTTGCGGGTACCCCCGGAGATTGCCCATGCGCCTCGGATCCCTGCTCCCAGCCTGCCTCGCCGGCCTGGCCCTCCAGGCCGCCCCGGCCCAGGACGCCACGTTCCAGTCCCTCGCCCGGATCATCGTCGAGGACACCCTGCGTTTCTCCCCGGAAGGCGCCACCCAGCTGGGGGACCACCGGTGGGACGACCAGCTCCAGGACCTCAGCGCCCGGGGCGTCGCGGCCCAGGTGGCCTGGGCCCGGCACATGGCCGGGCTGCTCCGGGGCATCCGGCCCGGCCAGCTCTCCCCCGGGAACCGGGTGGACCGGGAGGTCCTCCTGGACACCCTCGACGGGACGCTGCAGGACCTGGCCGAGCTGGAGGTGTGGCGCCGCAACCCGCTGATGTACAACCCCGGCGGCGCCCTGGACGGACTTCTCTCCCGGGACTTCGCCACCCCCGGCCAGCGGCTGGCCTCGGTGAAAGGGCGGCTGCGGGCGATCCCGGCCCTCCTGGAGGCCGCGAAGGCCAACCTCGACAACCCCCCGCGGATCTTCACGGAGACCGCCATCCAGCAGTTCCAGGGCACCCTGGGGCTGGTGCGGGACGGCGTGACCGAGGCCGCGGCCCAGGCCGGACTGAAGGAGGACCTCGCGCCGGCCCAGGCCCAGGCGGCCCAGGCGCTGGAAAGCTTCATCGCGTGGCTGAAGGCCGACCTCCTGCCGAGGTCCAACGGATCCTTCCGCATCGGCGAGGCCGCCTTCCGCAAGCGCCTTCGCACGACGCTGTCCTCGGGCCTGACGCCCGGGGCGATCCTGGCCCGGGCCGAGGCGAGCCTGAAGACGATCCACGCCGAGATGGCCGAGGTGGCCCGGCCCCTCCACCGCGCCTGGTTCCCCGACCGGGCGGGGGCCACGGACCGCGAGGTGGTCAAGGCCGTGCTGGACCGCATCGCCCAGCGCCATCCCGACAACGCCACCATCGTCGCCCAGGCCACCCGGGACCTGGCCGAGGCCACGGCCTTCGTGCGCGCCCGCGACCTGGTGACCCTGCCCACCAGCCCCGTGCGGGTCAAGGTCACGCCCGAGTACGCCCGGGGCGTCGCCGGAGCCTACTGCGAAACCCCGGGTCCCCTGGAGAAGAACGGCACCACCTTCTACTGCATCGACCCCACCCCCGCGGACTGGAGCCCCGCCCGGGCGGCGTCCTACTTCCGTGAATACAACGACGCGATGCTCAAGGACCTGACGGTCCACGAGGCCATGCCCGGGCACTACCTCCAGGGCGCCATCGCCAACCTCTACCAGGGCCCCACCCTGGTGCGCGCGGTCTTCTCCAGCGGCCTGTTCGCCGAAGGCTGGGCGGTCTACGGGGAGCAGGTCATGGCCCGCATGGGTTTCGGGGGCCCGGAGGTGCGCCTTCAGCAGCTCAAGATGCGCCTGCGCGTGACCATCAACGCCATCCTCGACCAGCGGGTCCACACCGCCGGCATGACTGAGCCTGAGGCGCTCAAGCTCATGATGGAAGAGGGCTTCCAGGAGGAAGGGGAGGCCGTGGGCAAGTGGAAGCGGGCCTGCCTGACCTCCACGCAGCTCAGCACCTACTTCGTGGGCGCGGCGGAGATGGACGACCTGAGGGCCGCCGCCGAGGCCCAGGCCAGGCGCGAGCGCAGGCCCTTCGATCAGAAGGCCTACCACGACCGCATCCTCGGGTTCGGAACCCTGGCGCCCAGGTTCGTGCGCCGGCTCATGGGCCTGTAGGCTTTTCCCCTCCGGGGTGTCAGCATAGGGAAAACGCCCGGAGACCCCATGAAGTTGCATTCCACCGCCTGCCCCATGGCCCTGCTCCTGGTCCTCGCGTGCTCCCGGGAGCCGCGGGAGCTCAAGCAGGGGATGGAGGCCTTCCAGCGCCAGGACTACGCGGCGGCCATGGCCCTCTGGCGTCCGCTGGCGGAAAAGGGCGTCGGCCGGGCCCAGCTGTCGCTGGCGGAGATGTTCGCCCGGGGCGACGGGGTGCCCCGCAACATGGCCGAGGCCGCGAAGTGGTACCGCCTGGCCGCGGAGCAGGGCGTCCTGAAGGCCCAGGTGCAGATGGCCTGGATGTGCGCCCAGGGGGAGGCCGTCGGGAAGGACCCGGCCGAGGCCGCGCGGTTCTACCGCCTCGCCGCGGCCCAGGGCAGCGCCCTGGCGCAGTACAACCTGGCCGTGATGCTCGACCGGGGCGAGGGGGTGGCCCGGGACGCCGCCGAGGCCCTGAAATACTACACGCTGGCCGCGGACCAGGGGGACCCCAACGCCCAGTACCTCGCCGGCTGGTTCTACGCGAGGGGCGAGGGGGGCCGGAAGGATCCCGCCAAGGCCGTGGCCCTGCTCACCAAGGCCGCGGGGCAGGGGGTCGCGGGCGCCCAGTCCCTGCTGGGCTGGATGTACGAGGCCGGGGAGGGCGTCCCCGCCGATCCCGCCCAGGCCGTCACCTGGTACCGCAAGGCCGCTGAGAAGGGCGACCCCCTTGCGGAAGGCCAGATGGGGGCCCTGTGCGCCTCGGGCACGGGCGTGGCCAAGGATCCGGCCCAGGCCGTGAAGTGGTACCGCCAGGCCTCGGAGCACGGCAACGCCGCGGCCCAGGCGGCGCTGGGATGGATGCTGGAGCGGGGCGAAGGCGCCGGGAAGGATCCGGCCGAGGCGCTCAAGTGGACCCGCAAGGCCGCCGAATCGGGCAACGCCGACGCCCAGTGCCACCTGGGCGCGCTCCTGGCCCGGGGCGCCGGCCTGCGCAAGGACGCCGCCGAGGCGATCCAGTGGTACCGCAAGGCCGCCGACCAGGGCCTGGCCCAGGCCCAGGCCCTCCTGGGCTCGGCCTTCCTCGCGGGGGAAGGGGTCCCGAAGAACCCCCAGGAGGCCTACGTGTGGTTCCTGCTGGCCAAGGCGGGCGGCGACGCGTCCTCGGCCCCGTTCGTGGAGCGCCTGGAGCGGGAGCTGCCCCCCGGGGCGGTGGCCGAAGGGCAGAAACGGGCCGCGGAATCCTGGAGGAAGCGGTCGTAGGATGGGGGCCATGCGCCGCGTCCTGCTCCTGGACAACCTGGACTCCTTCACCCACAACGTGGCCGGGTGCCTCGCCCAGGCCGGGGCCTCGGTGGACGTGCGGCGCCGGGACCGCGTCTCCCTGGAGGGCCTGCTGGAGGCGGATCCGGAGTTCCTGGTGATCTCCCCCGGCCCCGGGGCGCCCGGGGAGGCCACCCTGGCCCTCGAGGCGGTGCGGGCGTATTCCGGCCGGATCCCCATCCTGGGGGTGTGCCTGGGCCACCAGGTGCTGGCCGTGGCCCACGGGGGCCTCGTGGAACGGGCGCCGGAGCCCGTGCACGGCAAGGCCTTCCCCATCCGCCACGACGGCCGCGGGCTCTTCCGGGGGCTCCCGGATCCCCTGGAGGCCGGGCGCTACCACAGCCTCGTGGTGACCCGCGCCCCCGGCTTCGAGATCAGCGCCCGCACCGGGGACGGCCTCGTCATGGCCATGCGCCACCGCAGCCTGCCCCTGGCCGGGGTGCAGTTCCATCCCGATTCCTTCCTCACGCCGCTGGGCCTGGAGATCTTCCGCAATGCGCTCCTGGGACATCTCTGAGACCTGGCGGGCGCGGCCCTGCGCCCTGGACGAGGCGGCGTTCTTCGCGGACCTGCCGGCGACGCCCTTCGCGTTCCTGTACGGCCAGGGCCGCTGGCTGATCCTGGGGGAGGATCCCCTGCTGGAATTCCGCGACCTGGCCCCCGGGGACCTGCGCTTCCACCGCCGGGGCGAGGCTCCCGGCGTGCTGCCCGACCTGGTGGCCCTGGCGGCATACGAGCACGGCTACGACCTGGATCCCGCGCTGCCCCCGCCGCCCCCGCACGGGGACCCCATTCCCGACGTGCGCCTGACCCTCCACCGGCGCATGCGCGTGTTCGACCGCGCCCGGGGGGTGCTCCACGAGGCTCTGCGCGAGGGCGTCCAGGCCGGTCCCGCCCGGCACGGCCTGGACCGCGGGACCTTCAGCGCCCGCAAGACCGGCGACACCGGGGACCCCGCCACCCACATGGCCAAGGTCGCCCGCATCCGCGAGGAGATCGCCCGCGGCAACGTCTACCAGGTGAACCTCGCCCGCCAGGAGACCTGGGCCTTCGAAGGGGCCCTGGACCAGCTGGCGCGCCGGCTCCACGCCGCGAACCCGGCGCCCTATTCGGCCCTGGTGGCCGACCCCGCGTGGACCCTCGTGTCCTCGAGCCCCGAGTGCTTCCTGCGCATCGAGGGGGGCCGCATCCTCACCCGCCCCATCAAGGGCACCGCGGCGCGCCACGCCGACCCCGCCCTGGACCGGGCCGCGGCCCGGTCCCTCCTGGCCTCGGCCAAGGACCGCGCGGAGCTGGCCATGATCGTGGACCTGCTGCGCAACGACCTCGGCCGGTTCTGCGGGCCGCCCCCGGTGCGGGTGGACGGCTTTCCCCTCCTGGAGAGCTACGCCAACGTCCACCACCTGGTGGCCGGCGTCTCCGGCGCGCTGCCGCCCCGGTGGACCTTCGGGGGCCTGCTGGAGGCCCT
>DBMS01000255.1:31057-31230 GCA_002297665.1 Holophagaceae bacterium UBA692
CGCCCTCCTCATCCGGTCGGCCTGGGCCGCGGGGGGCGAGCTGCGCCTGGGGCTGGGCGGGGGCGTGGTGTGGGACTCGGACCCCGCCGCGGAATACGAGGAGACCGTGCACAAGGGAAGGAGCCTCGTCCAATGCTTGCGCTCGTGACGGACACCCGCGTGGACCTGGCCGA
>DBMS01000125.1 GCA_002297665.1 Holophagaceae bacterium UBA692
CCCGGCCTGGGGCCGGGCCGAGAGCCGCGCCTGGCTCGCGCTGGCCCTCCACAGGTCGGGCCGGGCCGGGGAGGCCCGGGCCAACCTCGACGCGGTCCTGGCCCTGGATCCGGACTACGGCTTCGCCCGCTTCGTGGTGCTGCCCCAGCTGGGAGCGAAGTGATGCTGGCGGCGCAGGTTCTCCAGGCCGCCCTGGAGCTGTCCGGCCTCGTCATGGGGCCCGGCGGGAAGCCGCTGCCCGGCGCCTCCGTCACCGTGGGCGTTCGCGCGGCGCGCACCGACGCCAGGGGCCGGTTCAAGCTGCCCGTGACCCGCGGGGACGCCACGGCCACCATCACCGCCCGGGGCATGGAGTCCCAGGTCCGGGCCATCGTGCCCGGAGAGCCGCTCCTGGTGCTTCTGGAACCCGAGGTGAAAGAGGTCGTGGTGGAGGTGGTGGAAGGCGCCTCGTACGGCACCGACGGCCCCGCCTCGGCCATCACGCGCCTCGAGATCTACACCACCCCCGGGGCGGCCGCCGACGTCTTCCAGGGCGTCAAGGCCCTGCCCGGCGTGAGCAACGCCAGCGAGGGCGCGGAACTCTTCGTCCGTGGCGGCAACCCCAACGAGGTAGGCATCTACCTGAACGGAGGGCATCTCCAGCATCCCTTCCACCACCCCAGCACCCAGGGGGGGATCTTCTCCGCGGTGGACACGGCCCTGGTAACCCGCCTCAACTTCGTTCCGGGCGGTTTTTCGGCGCGATACGGGGACGCGCTGTCGGCGGTGATGGAGCTGTCCACCGAGACCCCGTCCCGGGTGCGCGCTGGCACCCTCCTGCTGAACCTGGCGGGGCAGGGGATCATGGCGGACGAACCGGCCGCGGGGGGCATCCTGCGCGGGTCGTACCGCCACGCCGACACCACGCCCCTGGACAAGTGGTACGGCCTGGCGGCGAACTTCACCGAGGCGCCCGTCTCCCAGGATCTGCATCTGTCTTTCCAGCGGGACTTCGCCGGCTCGGGAAAACTCTCCGCCACCGCGCTGTTCTCCCGGGACCACCTGGGGATCGGCCAGCGGATCCAGAACCTGGAGGCGGTCTACGCCAACCGCAGCGACACGCGTTTCCTCTCCGCCAGCTGGACCCAGGGGTTGGGGGACGCGGCCGTGCTGAACCTGGCGGCCTCCCACACCCGGTTCGCCTCCACGTGGAGCTTCGACCGCTGGGGCATGGACCAGGCGGAGGCCGAGACCTTCGGCAGGGCCGAGGCCGTGGTGCAGGCCACGGCGCTCCTGGGGCTCGAATTAGGCGTCGACGCGGCCCGCACCACCCTCGACCCCCGGGGGCAGGTTCCCTACGACCCGGCCGACTGGGGCCCTGGCGCGGCCCCCAGGCGCTTCGGATACGGTTTCGCGGGCACGCGGGCCGGAGGCTACCTCACCTTGCGCTTCCTGCTGGGGGACCGGTGGGGCCTGTCCCTGGGAGGGCGCGCCGACCGCTACGGCCTCCTGGGCGAGACGGCCCGCGACCTGCGGGCCACGCTCTCCTTCAAGGCGGGGCCGCGCCTGACGTTCCTCGCGGCCGGGGGCACCTTCCACCAGATGCCCGCGCTCACCCAGCTGGACCCCCACCAGGGAAACCCCGCCCTTCGCACCCAGCGGGCCACCCACGCGGTCCTGAGCGCCGACGCCCGGGACGACCACGCCCGGGTGCCCTGGCAGGCCCGGCTGGAGCTCTACCGGAAGGACTACGGTTCGCTGGTGGTGCGCGATCCGGTGCTGCGCTACGCCAGCACCGGGCGGGGCGTGGCCCAGGGCCTGGACCTGCTCCTCAAGGCGGCCAAGGGCCCTTTCCGGGCCCAGCTGGGCTACGGCTACCTGGACACCCGGCGGCGCGAGGACGACCAGACCGCCCTGGGCCCCGTGCCCGCCAGCGTTCCCCACAGCTTGACCGCCGTCGGCACCTGGACCCTCAGGCCGGGTTGGGAGTGGTCCGGATCCTGGCGCTATGCCACGGGGGCGCCTTTCACGCCCGTCCTGGGGGGGCTCTCCGACGGCCAGGGGGGCTTCAGGCCCCTGGAGGGTCCCCGGTACGGGGAACGGCTCCCGGCATACGCCCGCGTGGATTCCCGCATCACCCGGCTGTTCCCGCTGGGCCCGGGCAGGGCCGTGGCCTTCCTTGAGGTCATGAACGTCCTGGACCGGCACAACGTCTCGAGCTACGGCTACAGCCCGGACTTCAGCGCGCGCACGCCCCGCGAGAGCTACTTCAGCCGCCGGATCCTGGTCGCCGGGTTCTCGCTGTCCTGGTGACCCCCGGCATTTCTGGTACCTTTAGAGGATGACGCCCACCACCCTCCGCGCCGTGATGCAAGCCCTCCGCAACCCCGTGTCGGGCTGCCCCTGGGACCTGGAGCAGGACCACCAGTCGCTGGCGCGTTTCCTCCGGGAGGAGGCCGCCGAGGTGCTCGACGCCCTCGCGGCCCACGTGCCGGGGGACCCCGAGAAGGAGCGCCATTTCTGCGAGGAGCTGGGCGACCTGTGGCTGCAGGTGGCCTTCCACGCGCGGCTGGCCGAGGAACGCGGCGCCTGGGACCTCCACGACGTGGAAGCCATGGTGGTGGAAAAGCTGGTGCGCCGGCACCCCCACGTGTTCGCCGGCGTGGAGGTGGAGAACGCCGCCGACGTCCTGGTGAACTGGGCCGCCATCAAGCGGGACGAGAAGGCCGGCCGGGGCCAGGAGACCCGCAAGCGGCTGCTGGAAGGCATCGCCGCCAGCCTCTCGCCCCTGGACGAGGCCATGGAGATCGGCAAGCGCTGCGCCAAGGTCGGCTTCGAGTGGCCCGACCTGGAAGGCGTGCTGGACAAGGTGCGCGAGGAGATCGGCGAGCTGCAGGCGGAAACCGAGCTGGACCGCGTGGAATCGGAGTTCGGGGACGTGCTCTTCAGCCTCGTGCAGTGGGCCCGCAAGAAGGGCGTGGATCCCGACCGGGCCCTGCGGCGCCAGATGGACCGATTCAGGGGGCGCTTCCGGTCCGTGGAGGACTTCGCCGAGGCCAACGGCGGCTGGGACGCCCAGGACCTGGACGGCCTGGAGGCCGCGTGGCAGCGGGCCAAGAAGGCCGCGCCCAAGGAAGCCGGGGCGTCCTGATGGCCCTCCCGCCTCCCTATTTCGTCACCCTGACCCATCCCGACTGGCAGGACGCCGAAGCCTGCGGCCGCAGGCTGCCCCCGGAGGCCATGGCCGAAGTGCGCCTGGACCTCTACCCGGACGTGCCGGTCGACGCCATGGTGCAGGCCCTGGGGCGCAGGTGCCTGGTTACCTGCCGGCGCCGGGAGGACGGGGGCGCCTGGGACGGCGACGAGGCCTCCCGCATCGAGCGCCTCGTGGAGGCCGCGGGGAGCCGGCCGGCGTGGCTGGACCTGGAATGGGAGCTGCCCATCCCCCCCCGGCTTCAGGAGGCGCGCTCCCATCTGCGTCTCCTGCGCTCGGTCCACGTGGGGGAGGGCGTGTTCGACCTGGAGAGGCGCCTCCGGGACCTTCCCGAGGGGGACGCCTACAAGTGGGTGGGCCGCGCGGCCCGCCTCGCCGACAACGCCCGGGTCAAGGGACCCCTGGCCTGGGCGCGGGACCGCGAGGTGATCCTGTCGGCTTTCCTCATGGGGCCCAAGGGAATTCCCAGCCGTTGCCTGCAGTTCGCCTGGGGGGGAGCCTTCACTTTCGCCGCGGCCGACGACGCCCCCGCGGCGGCGCCGGGCCAGATCCCCTTGTCCAGGATGCTTGCGTGGCGGTGCCACCGGCTCCACGCGGGCTACCACCTGTGCGGCGTGCTGGGCAGCCCCGTGCTCCACTCCCGGGGACCGGCCTACCACAACCCGCGTTTCCAGGGCGCCTTCAAGGACCTGCTGTACCTCCCCCTGGAATGCGGCGGCGCCGCGGAGGCGCTGGAGGCGCTGGAAGCCCTGCCCGTGCTGGGCGCAAGCCTCACCGCCCCCCTGAAGACGACCCTGCCGCCCCTGGCCGGGCTCGCGGCGCCCCTCAACACCCTCTACCGCCGCGGCCCCGGCGACCCCTGGGAGGGGGCCAACACCGATGCCGAGGCCCTGGACGCGGCCCTGGCCGGCCTGGCCCGGGGACCGGTGCTCCTGCTGGGGGACGGGGGCGTTGCCGCCACCACCCGCGCCGTGCTGGAAGCGCGCGGATGGCCCGTGCTGCAGGCCTCCCGGAAGCGGGGGGCGACCGCGCGGGAGGTGGAGGCGTTCGCGCCCGTGGGCATCGTGCAGGCCACGGCCCTGGGCATGGCCCCGGGCGATTCCGCGCCCTTCCCGGACCTGCTGGAGGCCGCGCGTCCCGGCGCGACGTGGGCGGTGGAATGGATCTACAAGGAGGACACGGCCTTCGCCGCCTGGGCGCGGGGGGCGGGGCTGGGCCTGGTGGACGGCGCCGCGCTCTTCGAGGGCCAGGCCCGGGCCCAGTCCGACCTCTTCGTCCGCGGCTGCGGAGGGGGGTGAACCGTGCGCGTGCTGCTGGTGGAGGACAAGGACAGCTTCCGCAGGATGCTGGTGCAGGCCATGGCGTCCGGCCCCTGGGAGGTGACGGCGGTGGCCGACCCGCGGGAGGCGCTCCAGGCGCTGGGGGCGGCCCCCTTCGACATCCTCGTCACGGACCTGCGGCTGCCTTCCATGTCGGGGCTGGAGCTCCTCAAGGCCGCCAAGCGCGCCCAGCCCGCCCTGCGGGCCGTGGTCATGTCCGCCTTCGGCGAGCCCTCGGACATCGTGGAGGCCATCCGCTGGGGCGCCGACGACTTCCTGCCCAAGCCCTTCGACCTGGACGTCTTCGGCGCGGTGCTGGACCGCCTGCACAGCCTGCGCATGGCCCCGCCACCGGACCCCCGGGAGCCCTGGGTGGTGCATTCGCCGGCCATGGCGGTCCTGGACCGGGACCTTGCGAAGGCCGCGGGCACCGCCCTGCCGGTGCTCTTCCACGGGGAGCCCGGCACCGGCAAGGCCCGGGCGGCGCGCAGGCTCCACTCCCTGCGCCATCCCCAGGCCCCCTTCCTCGCGTGGGACGGCGCCCAGGGCGCCCCCGGACCGGCGGAGCTGGCGCTCCTGAGGGGCGGCAGCGTCTACGTGGCCGGGCTGGAAGGCCTGTCCGCGCCCGCCCTCATCGCGGCCATGGAAGGCCCCGAAGGCCAGGGCGTCCAGTGGATGGGCGGCTGCGCGAGCCCCGACGCGCTGCCCGAGGCCGTGCGGCTGCGCATGGGCGTGCTCACCTTCCGGCTGCCGCCCCTGCGCGAGCGCCGCGAGGACATCCTTCCCCTCTTCCGCACCTTCCTGGAACTGCACGCCAGGCGCGAAGGCCGGCCCGTGCCCATCGTGGAGCGGGCCATGGAGAAGGAACTCCTCCAGCGCGCGTGGCCCGGAAACCTGAGGCAGCTCACCTGGGGCCTCACCCAGGCCCTGGGGGGCACCGCGGGCTCGGTGCTCGCGGCCCTGCCGCCCGACGGCGCAAGGCGCGGCGGCGCCATGGTGCTGCCCTTCCCGGAGCCCGGCACCCTTGAAGCCATGCTGGGCGCAGTGTCCCATGCGGCCGAAGGGGCCCTGCTGCGCAGGGCCATGGAAGGCCGCACCTCGGATCCGGCAGCCCTGGCGCGCGAGCTGGGCCTCACGCCCCGGGCCCTCGCCAAGGCCCTGCGAGAGCACGGCATTCCCCTGGAGGACGACTGATGAGCGGACCTGACGACGGGAGGGAGCTCGTGAGGGCGGGCCTGCGGGCCCTCTCCCGGGTGGTGGTGGGCAAGGACGGGCCGGTGCGCCGGTCCGTGGCGGTGCTGCTTTCGGGCGGGCACCTCCTGCTGGAGGACCTTCCCGGGGTGGGCAAGACCACCTTGGCCAAGGGCCTCAGCCGCCTCCTGGGCGGATCCTACCAGCGCGTGCAGGGGACCAACGACCTCCTGCCCTCCGACCTCCTGGGCATCCACCTGTGGGAGGCCGCGGGCCAGACGTTCCGGTTCCAGGAGGGGCCGATCTTCGCGAACGTCGTCCTGCTGGACGAACTCAACCGCATCGGCCCCAAGACCCAGAGCGCCCTGCTGGAGGTGATGGTGGAAGGCCAGGTGACCCTGGACCGCACCACCTACAAGCTTCCCGATCCCTTCTTCGTCATCGCCACCCAGAACCCCATGGACGCCTCGGGCACCTTCCCCCTTCCGGAAAGCCAGATGGACCGCTTCGCCTGCGTCCTTCACCTGGGCTATCCCGACCCGGCCTCGGAGCGCCTGGTGCTGCGGGGCGAGGCCGGTTCGGGCACCCTGGAATCCCTGGGACCGGCCATGGACCTGGACGGCTGGCGCCGGGCTCGCGCCGGGGTGCGCAGGGTCCGGGTCTCCGACGGCGCGCTGGACTACGCCGAGCGCGTGGTGGCGAGGATCCGCGAGAACCGCGGGTTCTGCTCCACCCGGGCCGCGGGGCACTGGGTGGCGCTTTCCAGGGCGGAAGCCTGGCTCGACGGCAGGGACTTCGTCACGCCCGACGACCTCCAGTCCACCCTGGGCGACGCCATGGCCCACCGCGGGACCATGGACGACCGCCGTCTCAACCGGGACGAGAGGCGGGAGCAGCTGGGCCGCATGCTGGACGAGGTTCCCGTGGGCTGGAAGCCGTGAGCGGGCAAGAGGGGGCGCCCCACGCCTCGGGGATCGGCGACGCCCTCCGGCAGGCGCGCATCGACCAGGGCCTCTCCCTGCACGCCCTGGCGTTCGACCTGAACCTCAGCGTGCGGATCCTGGAGGCCGTGGAGGCCGAGGCCTGGGACCGCGTCCCGCCGGGCCGGGAGCGGCCCTACGCGCGCCAGATCGCCGAACGCCTGGGCGTGGATCCCGAAGCCTTCCCCGAACAGTGGAACCAGGTTCCCGGATCGGTGGACCAGGAACCACCGGACCCGCGCCGGGAGCACCAGGAGCGGATCCTCATGGGCGCGCTCAGCGCCGGCACCCTGCTGCTGGTGCTCTGGCTCGTGGTGCCCGGGCGCAACCTGCGCAGGCCCCGGGACCAGGCCGAGGTGCCGGTGGAACGCGCCGGACCCGCGCGCTGGAAGCCCGCCGAGCCCGAGGGGCCTTTCCCCGTGGTGGGCGAGGTGCTGCCCGAGGTGCCCGTCAACGAGGAGGGCGTGCTGGTCTCCATGCGCGCCCAGGACACCTGCGAGGTCACCGTCGCCGCCGGCGGCGCTCCCGCCCAGAAGCGCAGCCTGCGCATTTCCGAGCCCTGGCGCCTGCGGGTGAAGGGTCCCTTCTCCATCACGGTGGACAACGGGGGCGTCGTGGTGGTGGACGTGGCGGGCCGAAGGATCCGCCACGGGACCGCGGTGGGCGAACCGTGGACGGGGAATTTCGGCGAGAATGGGGATTGGATCGTTCCCGAGGACACCGCGAGCAAGAACCCGCCCACGGTTCCCGAGACCGACCAGGAAGGGGAATGACGTGCACCTGATCGTTCAGAAATTCATGGATGGCCAGCTGCCCGAGGCCATGGCGAGGTCGCTGGTCGCGGGCAACCTCCCGGTGCCGCCCGCCGACCTGCTCCAGGCGCTCAGCCATGCCTTCTTCAACGAGACCCCCTTCGCCGACACGGCGGTGGAGACCGTGAAGGCCATGCCGGAGAGCCTGCTCTCCAACGCCATCCTGGGGCCCCAGGACCCTCCCGATCCCCTCGGCCTCATCCTCATCCACCGCAAGGAGCCCGCCCTCCTGGAGACGGCCCTGCTGCACCCGGACCTGAACGCCGCGTGGATGGAGCGGGTGGTGCCGTTCCTGCCGGGTTCGGTGCTGGAGATCCCCCTGAACAACCAGGTGCTCTGGCTGGAACGCCCGGTGATCCTCGACCTGCTGGAGACCCACCCCGAGGCCGAGTACCAGATCAAGCGGCGGGTCAACGAGTTCCGGCGGGACGTGCTGCGGCTGGTGACGAAGGAGGTCGCCGAGGAGCGGTTGGAGATCATCGACGAGGTGGAGGCCGGCAGGCTCGACAAGGCCTGGTCCGAGCTGCCCCTGCCCGAGGAGACTCCGGAGGAGCAGGAGGCCCCCGTCAGGACCCTCCTGGCGCCGGTGGTGGACGAGGAGGGCAACGAGATCTCCCTCTCCCTCGCCAAGCGCGTGATGCGCCTGCGCACCAACCAGAAGATCATGCTCGCCATCAAGGGCGGCAAGGAGGAGCGGACCCTCCTCATCCGGGAGGCCAACCGGCTCATCCAGGTGAACGTGATCCGCAATCCGCGAATCACCGAGGGCGAGATCGCCTTCATCGCGCAGATGCGCACCGTCAACGAGGAAGTCATCCGGATCATCGCCACCAACCGTGACTGGCTCAAGAAATACGTCATCGTCAAGGCCCTTGTGCTCAACCCCAAGACGCCCATCGCCCTCTCCCTGAACCTCCTCAAGCGCCTCATCGACCTGGACCTTAAGCTCCTGGTGCGGGACAAGGGCGTCGCGGAGATCCTCCGCCGGGAGGCCAAGCGTTTCCTGGAATCCAAGCAGCCCAGGTGAGGCGCGCTCCGGAACCGGGGGAAGCCCCTTCATGACCTGAACCTGGGCCATTCCTTTCCGGGGCCTTGTATCATCCGGGGGGATTCGCAGAGGAATCGCGCATCCATTGGGGAAAGGGGCCGCCGGGCCCATGAATATTTTCCCTGCACAAAGAACGCAGCAACCCGTCCCTTACCTGATTCTCATGGCGACTTCGGAATTCCCCGCCGAGAAATCAGCAGCCTTCGCGGAAAACCCGGACCCTGGAACCGGCGCCGCCCCTGGTTACACTGGAACGCTATGGACGAGGCCACCCGAGATTCCGCACCCGCGCCGCTGAAGGCCTTCCAGGCCATGGTTGCGGCCGGGCCTCCCGAGCCCGCGGTCCTGGACCTCCTCCTGGAAAAACTGGGGCTGGAGGGCCAGCTCGAGCACGCCATGGCCCTCCTCCGCCAGGCGGGACCGGACTGGGAGCCTGTACGGGGGCGCCTCCGGGCCGAGGTGGCCCGGTCCAGGGTCCGTCGAATGAACCGCTGGCAGACCGATCCCAACCGGAAAACCCTCCGGCTCCGTTTCTCGGCCTCTGGTCCCGCCTGCGCACAGCACCCGCCGGCACTGGCCGCCCAGCTGGCCCGGGCCATCCTGGACGCGGGCCTTCCCCTGGCCATGGGCCTGGAAAAGGTCCCCCGCCCCGCGCTGCACCTGGGACACCCGCTGCCCCTGGGCGTTCCAGGGCTCGGGGAATGGGCGGACGCCGTGCTGTCCCAGGGGGCCGGGGTTCCGCCGGCGGACCTGCCCGGGCGCATCAATCCCCATGCGCCGGCCGGCCTCGCCGTCCTCGAGGCCAGCATCGTCCCCAACTACGCGTCGCCCGTGTCCGACCTGTGCCGATCCGCCTCCTGGACCTGGGCGTGCCCGCCGGAGCTGCTGGAGCTGGCCTTCTTCGCGACGGCGGAGTTCATGGCCGCCGAACGCTTCGAGATGGAGAAGGCCGGCAAGACCGGCGGCCACAAGGGGGTCAAGCGCGTGGAGATCCGGTCCCTGGTGGAGGCGATGGCCTGGCGGGGCGGGGAACTGGCCTTCGCCACCCGCATCGCCTCCGGCCAGGCCCCCAACCCCCAGAAGCTCCTGGGGGCGATCCTCGGGGTGGACCCCGCGGCCGTCACCGGCCTGGTCCGCACCGGCCTGGCGCTGGCCGAGGATCCGCGGCTCCTGGAGGCGGACCGGTACGAACCCAAGCTTCACAACATGTTCGAGGATGCGGTGCTGCTGGACGCCGGGTCCCACATCCGCATCGTGGACGGGGACGACGACGATCCGATCATCCTGGGCGGGTGACTACTTCGCCTTGCCGAAGTTGTATTCGAGGGTCATCCAGCCCGTGGTGGGCTTGCCGTTCCGCGTGGCCGGGGCGTAGCCGGAGGCCAGGGCGGCGTTCTGGGCGGAGTCGTTGTAGCCGAAGGGCCCGGCCACGCCCTGGACGATGACCACCTTCACCGGGTGCCCCTGGGCGTCCACGAAGATCTTCAGGATCACCTTGATGTCGCCCTCCCTCAGGTTGGCGGGCAGGAAGGCCTTGTTGGCGATGCGGGGCACCGTGGGGCTGACGCGCCTCACGAGGGACACGGGCGTCTCGACCGTCTCCTGCTGCGCGGGCGCAGCGGCCGCGGGGGCCGGCGCCTGGGGCACGG
>DBMS01000126.1:0-1097 GCA_002297665.1 Holophagaceae bacterium UBA692
AGCCGGCGCGGCGCCGGGCAGGACCGGTTCGAGGCCCGCGGTGGCCACGGCCCCGGAGGTGCGGAGCACCTCGATGCCGTTGCGCCGCAGGAGGCGCACCAGGGCCAGGGTGCGGCCCGGATCGGCGCCCGGGCCCAGGAGGAAGGCGCCCGGGGACCGCAACCGATCGCGGCGCGCGGCCTGGAAATCCAGCAGGAGCTGCTCGCTGCGGGAAGCGGCCACCGCCACGGTGGCGAGGCTGGCCGCGAAGTGCCGGCGCACCCGGGCCTCCAGGGTCAGGAGGTCCCCGTCCTTGCGCAGGTAGGCCAGGCCTCCGGGACTGGGGCACTCGTAGGTCATGCCCACGGCCCCCTGGAAGCAGCCCCAGGAGTCGCCGTAGCCGGGGTAGAAGAGGTCGAAGACCTCCCGGGTGAAGTAGGCGAAGCCCTGGGCGTCGAAGGCCCTGCCCAGGGCGTCGCCGAAGGTCTTCTGCCAGGCGCCGCCGTAGGCGGCGGGCAGGGCCGGGTGCACCGGGGCCATGCCCGGCGGGAAGAAGTAGTTGCCCTCGGGCTTCATCTCATGGTGGTCCGCCAGCACCTGGGGGTTCCAGGAAAGGAAGAGGGCGGCCTTGGCGCGGCTCTCCCCTTGCGTCTGCCAGGCCCAGTCGCGGTTCAGGTCGAAAAGCCGGTGGTTGAAGCGCCCCGAAGGCCACCGGGCCTGGTTCTGCGCGTCCTGGGGGTCGGGCGGGTTCTCGCCCTGGGTCGCTTCGGCCACGGCCTGGAGGTGCCGGGCCCGGCCGTCGGGGTTCTGGGTCACGTCCAGGAGGAGCACGGTGCGCCTCAGCTGCTCGAGGACCTCGGGATCCTGGCAGGCCGCGTAGTGGTAGGCCACCGCCAGGGCGGCCTCCGTGCCCGCGGGTTCGGAACCGTGGATGGAGTAGCCCAGCCACACGAAGGCCGGGTTCCGGGCCGCAAGCGCCTTGGCGTCGGCCTCGGAGAGGGCCCGCGGGTCGGCCAGGCGCGCGTTGTCGGCCTTCAGGGCGTCGAGCCTGGCGAGGTTCTCCGGGCTGGTGATGGCCAGCAGCACCTGGGGCCTGCCCTCCTCGGTCACGTTGTAGG
>DBMS01000126.1:1116-19350 GCA_002297665.1 Holophagaceae bacterium UBA692
CGTCCGGGGTGTGGACCCGGCCCACCCGCGGCCGGGGCACCTCGGGGCGGTAGGTCCTGCCCGGGTAGGTGATCTGGGCCGCCAGCGGCAGGGCGGCGAGGGCGGGCAGGATGCGCATGGGCCGTCTCTTCAGAAAGGGCCCCAGTGGAACAGCACCGGGGGGATCAGCAGCAGGAAACCCATCACCAGGACGATTCCCAGGAGCGGCAGGAACCACCCCGCCCACTTCTCCCAGGGTATCCTGGCCGCGCCCAGCACGCCCATGGTCACCGCCGAGGTGGGCAGGATGGGGTTCACGAACTCGCACAGCTGGAAGGCGAAGACCGCCGTCTGCCGCGTGATCCCCACCAGGTCGGCCAGGGGGGCCATGATGGGCATGGTCAGCGCGGCCTGGGCCGTGCCGGAGTGGATGAAGAAGTTGATGACGGCCTGGATGAGGAACATGGCCTGGGGGATGACGGGCCGGGGCAGCACGGACATGAGGTTCTTGCTGTGGAAGAGCATGGTGTCCAGGATCCGCGCGTCCTGGGCGATGACCAGGAGGGCCCGGGCGCAGGCCACGATGAAGACGACGCCGACCATGTCCTTGGCGCCGGCCACGAAGGAGGTGGCGATGCGGCTCCCCCCCATGCCCGAGGCCAGGCCCAGGACGATCCCCATGCCCAGGAACATCGCCGCCATGGCGTCCATGTCCCAGCCCTTGGCCATGATGCCGTAGACCAGCAGGACCAGGGCCCCGGCAAATATCAGGAGCACCAGGACGTGGCGGACGCTCCAGGGCTCGACGGACCCGGGGTTGCGGTCCACGGGCCCCCGGGCCTGGTCCAGTTCGTGGACGGGGCTGCGGGTGGGGTCCTTCTTGATCCTGCGGGCGTAGAGCATGACGTAGGTGGTGACCACCGCGGTGCCCACGAACCAGCTGAACACGCGGTAGCCCAGGCCCGAATTCACCGGCAGCCCCGCGAGCTTCTGGGCCACGCCCACCGTGAAGGGGTTGAAGAAGGCCGCGGCGAACCCCGCCGCCGCGCCCAGGAACGGGATGCACACGCCCACGATGGAGTCGTAGCCCAGGCTCCGGGCCAGGGGAATGAAGATGACGACGAAGGGGATCAGCTCCTCGGCCATGCCGAAGATGCTCCCGGCCAGGGAGAAGACCACCATGAGCACCGGAATCAGCAGGAACTCCAGGGTGGGCCGCGCAGCGATGGCCCGGGTGAGCTTCTTGATGCCGAACTCCACCGCGCCGGTGTCGTTGAGGACGTTGAAGGCCCCGCCGATCACCAGGAGGAAGGCGATGAGCAGCCCACCGTCCAGGAAGCCCTTGATGGGCGCCAGCAGGAGCATGGAGGCGCTCACGTAGATCTTGGGATCCAGCACGTGGTAGGTGGCCGGGTCGGGCACCATGCGCCCGTTCACGGCGACCCGGGTGAACTCCCCCGATGGGATCAGCCAGGAGAGCACCAGGACCAGCAGCACCAGGGCCTCCACCACCACGAGGGTGTGGGGCATCTTCATCTTCTTCAGCGACTGCACCAGTCCGCCCTGCATGGCACCTCCGAACAAACCTGTTTTGAATTCCTTTCCTCTGCGCCTCAGCGAACCCTCGGCGCCTCTGCGTTGATTCCTTTTCAAGACCTCGCCGGCACGCCCGTCCAAAGCCCGATCTTCCAACATCAACCAAGTAACGAATTAAACGCAGAGGCGCTGGGGTTTCGCTGGGGCGCAGAGGGAATGACTTCCATTTTGAACGATGGAAGTTTTTTTTCATCAAATTTTTTTTCTGAATATTTTTATTTTAAGAGAATCTCCTCCGGAATTCTCGGGCGATTGGCATTGATCTTGATAACCTGATATCAGGATGCACCTCTCCCGAATGCATCTATCCTGGTTCACCCGGTCCACCCGCAATCGGGTCGGCTTTTCCAACGGAGGCAACATGCGTAAATCCACCCTCTTCCTCGCCGCCGCGGTCCTGGCCCTCGCGATCCCCGCCCAGGCCAAGATGCCCTACGTCGCCGCCGCCAAGGCCGCGGGCATCGATTCCGTCAAGAACTGCGCCTCCTGCCACGTGGGCGCCCCCAAGAAGGGCGGCGACCTGAACGAGATGGGCAAGTGGCTCGTGGCCCAGAAGGCCGCCAAGAAGGCCGCCGAAATCGACGTCAAGTGGCTGAAGGACTACAAGGGCAAGTGATCGCCCCCCCAGCCTGATGAGCGGCCCGCTGCGAAGCGGGCCGCTTCCGGTTTTTGACGGGCGCGAACCGCCTCATGGAATTTTGCATCCCTTGAATCGTAAGGATCGCGGGGCCCCGGGAAGGGCCCCCAGGACCTTCAGGGCGGAAAGGTCCCGGCGCATTTCCGCGCGCGCTTGACGAGGGTCATCGCAAGGTCCCGCAGGAACGCCTGGTCGAGGTGGGAAAGTTCGGCGGCGACCGGATGCGCCATGGCAGCGACGGATTCCGCCAGCGCCAGGACCCGCTTCCTCAGGTAGGGCATGGCCACGCCCACCTGCTCCACCATCCGAAGCCATTCCTTGGGCGTTACCTCCTCCAGGGTTCCCGCCCGCCCAACCTTCATCGCGAACCGCTGGTCGATCTCCCCGGAATACGGAGCGGTGGAAACCAGATCGTACAGGGGCGCCAGCCGCAGCCCGCCCCGACCGACCCGTGGGTGAAGGAAGGAGAAGTTCTTCCCGTGGGCGTCCGAATTGCCGGCAATGATGTTGAACACGATGGCGTCCAGGAATTGGATCCGGTCCAAGGCGGGTTCAGCGGAATGGCGGTCCACCAGTTCGAAACATTCCTTGAACCCGGGTCCCCCTTCCGCCTGGTATTTCCTGTTTGCATCCAGGCCAAGGGATTGGCAGAAGTCCTCCTGGTGGAGCCTTTCGATCCGGCCGCCGGCCATGGCCCGATCATAGCGTTCGACCAACAAGAACGTGCGTGGTTCCAATGCCCCCACCTGGAGGACCCGAGCCTCGACCGGAGCTACGCGAAGCCCCACGGCTTTCGCCAGCTTCATGCAGAAGGCCTCGTTCTCGACCAGCCCCGCGAACCGGCTGACCGCCGGCTTGAGGATGTGGGTGGTGGGTTGCCCGGGAACCGGCTTCGCGATCCTTCCACCCACCATCACGACCGCGGCCTTGGCCTGAGCCCCGGCCAGCGAGAGACGCAAACGCTGATCACCCACGAGGAGGGGACGGAAGGGAAGCTCGTCGATCAGCCGGAGAAGGTCCCCGTCGTCGAGGGGAATGGGCTGGTCCCCAGCCAATCCGCTCGAAGGTTCGATGCCCTCCGGCAGCAGTTGGATGGCCCCCGCCACCTCCCCACCCAGGCGTTCCAGCAGGCCGTAGGTGTTGGCCTCGGAAACGCCCACCTGGTTGGCCACCGCCCTCCGGGTCGCGCCTTCGGGTAGCAGGCCGTTGAAATACGTCAGGGATTTGCGGGCCGGGAAAACGTCGGGCCCCTTGGGCAGGGCGATGCTCAAGGAGGGCGTCAGGGGATCCTCCAGCCAGGCGGGGTCATACAGAAACTGGCCAAGTCCCCCCTGCGTCCGCGTCAGAGTGCCGACCTTCCGTGCCTCCCACCAGACGATGAGCCGTTTCACCGATCACCCTGCCGCTTGCGCACGATCACCTCGCACCCCAGCCCCTTCAGAACCCTGAAGACCTTCCCGATCTGGGCCGTCTCCACTCCGTGTTCGAGTTGGACGAGAAACCTGACACCCACGCCAGAAACCCCCGCCAGTTGGTCCTGGCGCAAGCCGGCCTCCTTCCGCATGCGGCGGATTTCAGAACCTAACTCATTCATGTTCATGAAGTTGGTCATGAAGTTTTCCCTTCTCTTATAATTTAGGGTCGAGAAAGGGCTTTTGCCAATCAATTTTCCCCGGATTGATATTCTCGGTATTCCCGAATCAAATCCTATGGAATTTTCCCCGGGTTGACCTTTTTCGATCAAATCGCCTCACCACGCCGGAACCGACGGTTCAGTGCCAAGGAGTCCGCGTTCCCTGGCTGGCCCGAAGCTGGGGCAGGCCGGAAGGAGGTGCACGACAGGCCAACGTCGATGGACCACGCCAACGCGACAGAAGCAGCCGGGCGGGCCGCTTCCGTTCAGGCCAGCGCCAGGAAGGCGGGACCGGCGGTGGTGATGGTGCCGGCGCCCATGGTCACCACGAGATCGCCCGGCTGGGTGATCCCATCCAGCGCCCGGGCCAGGTCGTCCACGCGGGGCACGTAGCTGGCGTCCCGCTGGCCGTGGGCCAGGATGGCATCGACGACCGAACGGCCGGTGAGCCCGGGGATCGGGGGCTCGCTGGCGGCGTAGATGTCGGTGACCAGCACCACGTCCGCATCGAAGAAGGCCCGGCCGAACTCCTCCAGGAGGGCCTGGGTGCGGGAGTAGCGGTGGGGCTGGAAGGCCACCACGATGCGCTTGTCCGGGAAGCCCTTGCGGGCCGCGGCCAGGGTCGCGGCGATCTCGGTGGGGTGGTGGCCGTAGTCGTCGATGACCGTCACCCCCTTGCGCTCGCCCTTCTTCTGGAAGCGCCGGTCGGCGCCGGTGAAGCTGGCCAGGCTGGCGCGGATCACCTCCCGCTCCACGCCCAGTTCCAGGGCCACGCCGATGGTGGCCAGGGCGTTGAGGACCATGTGGTGGCCGGGGACGCCGATGGAGAACTCCCCGAGGTCCTCGCCGAAGGCCCGCACCCGGAAGAGGGCGCGCCAGCCCTCCATGCGGATGTCCAGGGCCCGGATGTCCACCTGGGGGTTGGTGCCGTAGGTGCGCACCTGGCGCTTGAGGCGGGGCCGGAGGGTCGCGACGTTGGGGTCGTCCATGCACACGAAGACCGAGCCGTAGAAGGGCACCTTGTTCCCGAACTGCGCGAAGGCGTCCAGGATCTCGGGCAGGTCCTTGTAGTGGTCCAGGTGCTCCCGGTCCACGTTCGTGATCACGCCGATGGTGGGCGACAGGAGCAGGAAGCTGCCGTCGGACTCGTCGGCCTCGGCCACCAGGAAGGGGCCCTTGCCCAGCTTGGCGTTGCTGCCGATGGCCCCCAGCTTGCCCCCGATGACGATGGTGGGGTCGATGCCGCCCTGGCTGAGCACCTGGGCCACCATGCCGGTGGTGGTGGTCTTGCCGTGGGAGCCGGCGATGGCGATGCCGTACTTCATGCGCATGAGCTCGGCGAGCATCTCGCCCCGGGGGATCACGGGGACCTTGGCGGCCCGGGCGGCCACGACCTCGGGGTTGTCGCCCTTCACGGCGCTGGAAATCACCACAACCTGGGCGCCTTCGATGCATTTCGCATCATGCCCCACGGCCACCTGGACCCCCAGGGCGGAAAGCCGCTGGGTGACCGCGCTCTCCTTCAGGTCCGAACCGCTCACCTGGTAGCCCAGGTTCACGAGCACCTCGGCGATGCCCGACATCCCGATGCCGCCGATGCCCACGAAATGGATATGCTGGATTTTCCCGAACACCTTGGTCTCCCTGCGGAAATATCCCAGGATACCTTCAAGGGATGTAAACCGACGCCCCTGACCGAGGATCTTTTACCCCGGAACCTGTCAATGGCGGCAGCCGTTCTCCTCTCCCGGGAGCACCCCATGCGATCCGCAGCCCTCCCCGCCCTTGCCCTCCTCGCCCTGGCCCTGGCCGGGACCGCCCTCTTCGCCCAGAAATCCGGCCCCGGCCCGGAAAGGCGCAGCGTCGAGCCCCGCTCCACGCCCCCACCGCCCCCTCCTGCGGCCAGGGACACTCCGCGGACCGCCGCCCCGGATGCCGCCCGGGGCGAAGCAGGATCCCGCCGGCGCGAAGGCGGCATCCGCCGGGAGGGCCCCTCCGTGCAGTCGCCCGTTCCCCGGGACATGGTCCATGACAACCGCCCCAGGACCCTGCCCCCGCCCTCGTCGGCCGAGATCGTGATCCCCCGGGCCACCCCCCGGGTGCGCCTGTGGCCCGAGTCCTCGTACTGGAAGACCCGGGACATCTTCGCGGAGATCCGCTACATGGCCCGCCGGGGCTACATCCCGGTGACGCACGGGGGGGACGCCGGGGAGATCGTCGGAGCGTCCTACCTCCCGGCGGGGTGGAGAGCCTACGCCTTCGTGGTTCCCGGCAAGGAGAAGCTGCACGTGCGCCTGCACCACACCAACGAAGGCTGGTTCCGCCTGGCCATGGTGGACCGGTGGGGGCAGATGCGCGAAGGCATGCTCCAGAACCTGATCACCACGGGCAACCCCGAAGTCTCCTACACCAACCCCGCGGACCTGGCCAACACCGTCTACGTCCTCGTGGACGACCCGGGCTGGATGGGCACGAAGGACAACCCCTTCAAGCTGAAGGTGGACCGCAGCTGGGATCCGGCGACCACCAAGGCCCCCGCGCTGCCGGCGGTGATGGGCATCTGGGCCCAGGCCAGGGTCGAGGCGAAGGATGCGGCGCCGGTCCAGGCCGAAGCCCCCAAGCCCCCCGCGGACGCCGAAGCCCCCAAGCCCGCCGCGGACGCGGAAGCGTCCAAGGCCCCCGCCGCATGACGCCGGACAGGGCATGAGGCCCTGGCTCCCCCTCCTGGCCCTGGCGTGCGTTCCGGCCCCGGCCCAGGGCGTGCCCTGGATCCGGGACCACTACGCCAAGCGCGAGGCGATGATCCCCATGCGGGACGGGGTGCGCCTGTTCACGGCCATCTACACCCCCAAGGCCGCCAAGGGGCCCCTGCCGGTCCTCATGGAACGCACCCCTTACGGCGCGGGGCCCTACGGCCCCGAGGCGTATCCCGACACCCTGGGCCCCTCGGAGCGCTTCGCCCGCGAGGGGTTCATCTTCGTGTGCCAGGACGTGCGCGGACGCATGCGCAGCGAAGGCGCCTTCGTGGACATGACGCCGGTGCTGGACGGCGCGGGGGTGGACGAGGCCACCGACACGAGCGACACCGTGGACTGGCTCCTGAAGAACGTCCCCTCAAACGGCAGGGTGGGCCAGTGGGGCATCAGCTACCCGGCCTACTACGCCGCCGCCGCCCTGGCCGGGGCCCACCCCGCCATGAAGGCCGTCTCGCCCCAGGCCCCCATCGCGGACTGGTTCACGGGCGACGATTTCCACCGCAACGGCGCCCTGTGGCTGCCCCACCTGTTCAACTTCATCGCCAGCTTCGGCCGCCCCCGCCCGGGCCCCACCGAACACTGGGCGCCCCCCTTCCGCCACGGCACGCAGGACGGCTACGCCTTCTTCCTGGCCATGGGACCGCTCTCCGGCGCCAACGAGCTTCACTTCAAGGGAGGCATCCCCTTCTGGAACGACGTGATGGCCCACGGCACCTACGACGCCTTCTGGAAGGCCCGCGACCTGCGGCCCCATCTCAAGGGCGTGCGTCCCGCGGTGCTCACCGTGGGGGGCTGGTTCGACGCGGAAAACCTCTACGGCACCCTCCAGGTGCACAAGGCGTTGGACCGCCAGAGCCCGTCCACCGACCACAGGCTGGTCATGGGCCCGTGGTTCCACGGGGGCTGGGGCCGCAGCACCGGCGAGCGCCTGGGGGGCGCGGAGTTCGGTTCGGCCACCTCGGAGTACTACCAGGCCCGCATCGAGTTCCCGTTCTTCATGCACCACCTCAAGGGCGCGCCCGACCCCGGCCTCCCCCGGGCCTCCGTGTTCCAGACCGGGTCCAACGCCTGGCGGCAGTTCCCGGCCTGGCCGCCCTCCGAGGCCCGGCCCGTGAGCCTCTGGTTCCAGGCGGGAGCCCGCCTGGGCTTCGACGGCCCCGGCCCCGAGGGCAGCGTTTCCTACGTCAGCGACCCTTCCCGCCCCGTCCCCTTCTGGGAGGGCGTGGACATCGGCATGCCCAAGGAGTACATGACCGCCGACCAGCGCTTCGTGGACGGAAGGCCCGACGTGGCCACCTTCAGGACCGCCCTCCTGGAGCGCGATCTGCCCGTGGCCGGGCCCATCCAGGCGGACCTCTGGGTGACCACCACCGGCACGGACGCCGACTGGGTGGTCAAGGTCATCGACGTGCGCCCCGACGGCTGCGAGCAGCTGGTGCGCGGCGAGGTGATGCGCGGGAAGTTCAGGAACAGCTTCGAGCGCCCCGAGCCCTTCGTCCCCGGCCGGCCCACCCGGGTGGCCTTCGCCCTCAACGACGTGTGCCACACCTTCCTGAAGGGCCACCGCCTGATGGTCCAGGTGCAGAGCTCCTGGTTCCCCCTCATGGACCGGAACCCCCAGGTCTTCACCGACATCTACCACGCCAAGGCCGGGGATTTCCGGAAGGCGACGCACCGGGTGCTTTTCGGGCCCGGACACCCGTCGAGGCTGGAACTGGGCGTGCTTCCCAAATAGAAAGATTCCAAATCAAAATTCGGCGCTCCCCGCCCGAGGACGAACCAGTTTCATAAGCAATCCCATTTGTGATTCGATCTAAGGGTCACCCGCCCGCCGGTTCAGGACCTCCCAGGTGCCGCCGGGAATGGCCACCCTGAGCCGGGCTCGGCCCGCCCAGCGCAGCACCGGGTCCCGGTAGAGGGGCATGGGCGGGCCCTCGGGGCGGAACCGGTGGAACTCGTCCACCAGGTCCTGGGCCATGAGGCTGCGGGCCAGGTCCTCGCCCCCCTCGAAGAGCACCCTGCCCACGCCCCGGGTCGCCAAGGCGCGCAGGAGGGCGTCCAGGTTCAGGCCGTTGGGCCCGGGGCCGGGGCGGAGATCCTCCACGCCCGCCAGGGGAAGGGCGGCGTCCAGGGTGGCGCGCATGGCGGGCTGGCGGTCCAGGTGGCGCCACACCTGGCGGAAGGGATCCAGGCTGGCCTCCGCGTCGAGCACCACGCGCCGCAGTTGCCGGTGGGAGGGGGCGGGGTCGGGCCAGGCGTCCCGGAGGCTCGGGTCGCGGAGCTCGGCCGTTCTGCGGCCGATGATCACGGCCTCGGCGCAGCGGCGCATGGCCAGGCCGATGCGCCTCACCGGCGGCGGCCGGTTACCGGGGTCGAGCAGGAAGGCCACCCAGGGCAGTCCCGTGCCCACCAGCTTGAAGAAGGGCGCGTGGAAGGCCGCGCAGGCGCCGCCCAGGACGCCCACGTCCACCTGGACGCCCCGGGCCCGCAGGAGCGCGATGCCCCCCCCGTTCACCCGGGGGTTGGGATCCCGGACGCCCACCACCACCCGGGAGACGCCGGCCTTGAGCAGGGCCGCGGTGCAGGGCGGCGTCCGGCCCTGGTGACAGCAGGGTTCGAGGGTCACGTAGGCCGTGGCGCCGGAAACGGCTTCGCCCCGGGCCCCGGCATCGGCCAGGGCGGCCACCTCCGCGTGGGGGCCGCCTGCCATGAGGTGGGCCCCCGTCCCGATCACCCGGCCACCGGCCACCAGCACGCACCCCACCGGAGGGTTGGGGCTGGCCAGTCCCACTCCCGCCTGGGCCGCGGCCAGGGCCAGGGCCATGTGCCGGGCGTCCCCGTCCAGGGCGGCCGGGTCGGGCCAGGGCCCGCCGGTGGCGGCGCCCCAGAGGAGCGCCGCTTCGCGGGGGGCCCGGTCCCCGGCCTCCATCAGAAGGCGTAGAGCAGGCCCACGCCCAGCCCCTTGGTGCTGGCGCCCGGGGCCACGGCGCCCGGAGAGGGGAACACGGCGTACGAGGCGGAACGGTCGTTGTTCATGCCGTAGTAGGCCACGAAGAGATCGGCCGCCCGGCTCAGGGCGTAGGTGTAGCCCAGGGAGAACTGCCGCCCGGCGAGGCCGTTCGTGGAGGCGGGGGCGCCGCCCACCCGGGTGCAGCTTCCGTCGGCGGCCTGGCCGAAGGACGCGAAGATCTGGTGGGGGCCGAAGCGCTGCTGGACCAGCAGGTACCAGGCCGTGCGCTTGTACTCGTTGACGTTGCCCGCCACGGTGTCATCGGTGTCGTAGACGAGGTTCTCGAGGATGCCCGAGACCTTCGTCCCCGTGGAGAAGGTCCAGGAGGCCACCAGCTCCTGGCCCTCGTCCCGGGACGAGGCGTTGGTGAAGGTCGCGCCCGCGGCGCCTCCCAGCTGGGAAAGGCCGAAGTAGTCGTCGTGGCGCTCGTAGCCCAGGCTCACGCACAGGGGGCCGCTCCGGTACGTCACGAGGCCCGACAGGATCTCGGGGCTCACGGAGGGCGCGGCGGCGGTGGCGGTGGTGCGGCCTTCGTTGACGGAATAGGCCAGGCGGAAGCTGAACCCGCTCAGATCGGGGCTCCAGTACTGGACGCTGTTGCCCTGGCGGCGATTGAAGGCGGCGTCGGCCTTGCCATTGATCCGGCCGGACTGCGTGGTGGTGCCGGGAACGTTGAAGCCGGGGCTGGTGGTCAGCGCGTTGTCGAAGGGGCTGAGGCCGCGCAGGGGGCCCACCGCCAGGAGCGGGGACTTGTAGGGGGTGTCCCAGTTGCCGTAGAAGACGGTTCCCCACGGGCCTTCCAGGCCCAGGCGGCTGTTGCGCCCGGCCAGGGTGTTGGGGGCGTCGCCGTCGGGGCTGACCGCGCTCTCGATCTGGAACACCACCTTCACGTCGCCGCTGACGGCGAAGGAACCCCGGAAGCCCAGGTTGGACGTGCCCGAGGTGATGCGGTTGCGGGAGGGCAGGTTGACGCCGGTGTAGGCCGAGGCCGGCACGAGGCTCGCCCCTCCCGTGGCGGGCGACAGCCCGGGGGCGGTGGCGCCGGTGGTCTGGACCGAGTCCAGGAAGGGCAGCAGGGTTCCGTAGATCTGGACGGGACCCGCCTGGGCCAGGGCCAGGGCGGGGAACGCGCAGGCTCCCGCCAGGCAGAGTGCGATTCGCTTGCTCATTGGATTTCCTCTCGAGGTTCAGTTGGGGTGGCGGGGCGGGGAGGCTATACCATGCTGAGCAGGTGCCCCATCTTCCGCTTCTTGGTGAGGAGGTACCGGACGTTGCTGGCCCGCGAGGCCACTTCGATGGACACCCGCTCCACCACGCGCAGCCCGTACCCTTCCAGACCGATGATCTTCTTGGGATTGTTCGTCATGAGCTTCATCTCGACCACGCCGAGGTCCCGGAGTATCTGGGCTCCCACGCCGTAGTCGCGCAGGTCGGCCTTGAAGCCGAGCTTCTCGTTGGCCTCGACCGTGTCGTAGCCCCGGTCCTGGAGCTCGTACGCCTGGATCTTGCTGCCCAGGCCGATGCCCCTTCCCTCCTGGCGCATGTAGAGGACGATGCCCGCGCCCTCCTCCTCGATCAGGCGGAACGCCGACTGGAGCTGCTCCCCGCAGTCGCATCGCATGGATCCGAAGGCGTCGCCGGTCAGGCATTCGCTGTGGACCCGCACCAGCACGGGAACCGTGGGGGAAATCTCCCCCTTCACGAGGGCGATGTGGGTGAGCCCGGTGACCCCGTCGAGGTAGGCGACGGCCCGGAAGTCCCCCCCCACCCGCAGCGGCATGGCGGTTTCGCCCAGGCGGGTGATGCTGCGCTCGTTGCGCAGGCGGTATGCGATGAGGTCCTTGACGGCGACGATGCGCAGGCCGTGTTCGGCGGCGAAGACCTCCAGGTCGGGCATGCGGGCCATGGTTCCGTCGCCCTTCATGATCTCGCAGATCACCCCGGCCGGAACCAGGCCGGCCATGCGGGCCAGGTCGACGGAGCCTTCCGTCTGGCCCGTGCGCACCAGGACGCCTCCGTCCCGCGCGATGAGGGGGAAGACGTGGCCAGGCCGCACGAAGTCCCCGGGTCCGGCGCCGGCCTTGACCGCGGCGCGGATGGTGGTGGCGCGGTCGAAGGCCGAGATGCCGGTGGTGACGCCCTCCCGGGCCTCGATGGAGACGGTGAAGGCGGTCTGGAAGGGCGAGGAGTTGTCCGCGACCATCGGGGCGAGCCCCAGCGACGCGGCCTTCTCCCCGGTCAGGCTCAGGCACACCAGGCCCCGGCCGTGGGTGGCCATGAAGTTGATGGCCTCCGGCGTGACGTGCTCGGCCGCGAGGGTCAGGTCGCCCTCGTTCTCGCGGTCCTCGTCATCCACGAGGATGACCATCCTTCCTTGGCGGATGTCCTCGATGGCATCCTCGATGCGCGACAGGGTCATGGCGGTGCCTTTGGTTGCGGGCGGGACAAGGGGGGCCCGGAGGCCCCCCTTTTCCCGAAGCCGGGTCTAGCCCTTGAGGGGCGGGACGGGAGGAATCACGAGCATCGAGGGGATGCTCTCGGGCTTGATCTTGAACTTGGCGTTGTAGAGCTTGGGGTCGGTCTTGTTGGGAGTCTCGGTGGAGCGCCAGGAGTACGTGCAGGTTTTGCAGATGTACATCTCCCAGGCGTTCCCCACGGGGGACTTCGCCATGAGTTCGACCTTGTCGGTGTCGCAGCGCGGGCAGATCATGTTGGATCCTTTCGATTCACGGGTTGGGTTGGGCTACTTGCGGGCGGCCTTGACGAGCTGGGCGATGATGCCCTCCCACTTCTCGGTGCCGGCGGGAGGCGTCAGGAGCTCGGTCTCGCGGGACACGACCTCGGGGGCCTTGGGCGTGGTGGCGTCGATGATGAGCTTGTTGTGCATGCCCGGGGGGTTGGAGCTGGGGTCCAGCGGCATGCCGGGGCAGTTCTTGATGATGCTGACGTCCTTGTCGGGATCCACGCGGGTCGTCATGGCCCACATGACCTGCTCGAGGTTGAAGGGATCCACGTACTCGTCCACGACGATGATGATCTTGTTGTAGGCCATGCCGTGGGGGGTGGTGAGCAGCCGCATGGCGACGGCCTTGCCGAACCCGCCGAAGCGAACCTTGGTGGAGACGATGACGCCGATCCCGTGCGTGTACATCGCGTTGACGGCCTGCACCTCGGGGAAGGTGTCCTTGAGCATCTTGTAGAGCGGCACCGACGTGTTCAGGGCCATGAGGTAGTCGATCTCCGACCAGGGGATGCCCAGGTAGAGGTTCTCGAAGACCGGGTTCGTGCGGTACGAGATGGCGGTGATGCGCACCACGGCCTGGAGGCGCGCGCCGGAGTATGAGCCGGGGAACTCGCCGAAGGGGCCTTCGCACTCGCGCAGGCGGGGCTCGATGTAGCCCTCGATGCAGATCTCGCAGCCGGCGGGGATCTCCAGGCCCAGGGTGGCGGACTTGGTGATCTCCATGGGCACGCCGTTGTTCAGGGCGCCGACGTAGTCGTACTCGGACTGGTCGTAGCGGATGGGCGTGGAGGCCATGAAGGTGGTGATGGGGTCGCAGCCCAGGCAGATGGCGATGGGCACGGGCTGGTTCAGGGCCTCGGCCTTGCTCAGCTGGAGGCCGATGTCATGGAACGGCAGCGCCTGGATGCCCAGCTTGTCCTTGCCCTTGACCTGCATGCGGTAGGTGCCGAGGTTGGTCTTGCCGTAGCTGGTGGGATCCTCGGGGTCGGCCGAGACGATGCAGGCCTTGGAGAGGAAGCACCCCGAATCGTAGGTGTTGATGCGGTACAGGGAGATGATGTCGAAGATGTTGATGTTCTCGGTGACGGTGTTCTCGTTCACCGGCGCGTTGGTGACGCGCTTGGGCCCTACGGGATACAGGTCCCAGCGGCGGGAGAGTTCGAGGAACTGCTCCTTGACGGGGGTGTCCTTGTCCATGCCCATCATGAGGGCGTGGTTGGCCCAGCTGCCGTGCACGTTGGTCACGACCGGGTTCGCGTAGCCCTTTACCTTCTCGAAGAGCACGGCGGGGCCGTTCTTCAGGTTGGCCGAGGCGCGGCCGGCGGCGCCGATCTCCTCGGGGTCGACCTCGTCCTTGACGCGCACCAGCTGGCCTTCGGCTTCGAGGGTGGCGAGGAAGGAACGCAGGTCATGGTAGGCCTTGGTGCTGCCCGTCTTGCCGGACGGGATCTGGATGTCTTTCAAACCGGCTTCTGACATTGAAGGTTCTCCAATTCTGGCGGTGGGTGATGGATTCGATCCGGATTTCGGCGAACGCCCCCCTGGATCTCCGGGGCCCTCCTGGAATTTCAGCCCTGCTGTTCATGGATGCAGGACAAGAATTCTCCGGAGCGCCTGGAGCGTCCAATACATATTTGATGACCGAATGATCGCCAATTACGATCAGCACCGTTCAGTGCGGGAAGACCTCACCCAGTTCCGTGACGAACTTGTGCAGGAGCGGCGAAACGTTGTCGCTGCGCCACACCGCGCTCACCGCGATTTCCGTGCGCGGGTCCGCCAGCGGCCGGTAGATGACGCCCTTGATCTGGATCGCCTTGAAGGATTCGGGCACCAGCGAGATGCCCAGGCCCGCGCCCACGAGCATCAGGCCGGTCTGGATCATGCGCACGCACTGGATGTTCGCGGGCCGCACGCCGGCCTTGCGGTAGGCGTCGGCCACGGTCTCGTAGTACCCGCGGCGGGGATGACGGGAGGGCGTGATGATCGAATGGTCCGCCAGGTCCCCGAGGTTCACCTTGTCCAGGGCCGCGAAGGCCTGCGTTTCGGGCAGCGCCGCGATGAGCGGCTCCCGGTCGATCTCGAGCACGCGGAACCCTTCGTCCAGCACCTCGGAAATCGTCAGGCCGATGTCCAGGTGGCCCCGGGCGAGCTCCTCCATCTGCTCGCCCGGGCCCAGCTCCAGCAGTTCGAGCTGAGCGGCGGGGATCACTTCCTTGAAGTGCCGCAGGGTCGCGGGCAGGACCTTCATCGCCGCGGTGCTGATGAACCCGATGGCCACCGTGCCGGCGTCGCCCCGTCCCACCCCCCGGGCCTCGCGTGCGGCCATGCAGGCGTTGTCCGCCATCACCCGCGCCCGCGCGTAGAACACCTTGCCGGCGGCGGTGAGGGCCACGTTGCGGTTGTTGCGCTCGAACAGGAGCGTGCCGATCTCCTCCTCCAGCTGATGGATGGCCTGGCTGAGCGCGGGCTGGGCCACGTGCACGCGCTCGGCCGCTTTGCGGAAATGGAGTTCCTCCGCCGTGGCGATGAAGTATTTCAGTTGCCGGAGTTCCATGGTTCACCGTCGCGCATCGAAGCGGGTGATGAATGAATGGGAGTACGTTGGGCGTACCCGGGACCCGCCTCCCGGGGCGGGATTGGCCTTCCTCGTTGCTTCATCCAATTTCTACATTCCGGGACTTTTCAATCATAGGACACGCGCCGGCCCCACATGGAAAAAGCACGCTGATATATATTTTGTATCAATCTGGCTATGAATTTCTATTGGACTCGTTCCGGACAAGCGTCCATGTTGCCATACATACCTGGAATACCCGAGAGGTAGACGTCCCCTCCTGGGTTCAGGGTCCGCGCGCCCTCAGCGCGGTCCCGGATCCCGGCCCGGACCCTTGCTGCTCGATTGGAGCGCGCCTCGCGAACCCCTCCGCGCAGGCCGCAGCTTGAAAGGAAGTACCGGTTCCCCGGGGACACCGTTCATGGATGCACGACGTGAACCGTTCCCGGCGCCGCCTGAGAAGTCCCTTTCCCTCAACCCATTCAAGGAGTCTCCCCGTGGCCAATGAGCCAACAATGGCCGGAGCGCCGCCTGCTCCGCCCTCGTTCTTCACACGTTATAAACGTGAAATCGGCGCCATCCTCGGCATCGTCGTTTGCCTCCTGGTGTGGTTCGCCATGCCTGCCGGCCCGGGGCTGACCCCCCAGGGCCGCCACTGCCTCGCCCTCAGCCTCCTGGCCGTCATCTGGTGGGCCATGGGCGTCGCGCACCCCGGCTTCAGCGCCCTCTTCCTGCTGCTGGCCTGGGTGCTGACCAAGACCGCCGAGCCCAGCGTCGTCTTCAAGCTCTGGACGACCCCCCTCATCTACATCGTCGTGGGCGGCTACATGATCGCCACCGCCGTGGAGAACTCCGGGCTGGGCAAGCGCATCGCCTACCACTTCATCCTGAAGTACGTGAACAGCTTCACGAGCATCGTGGCCGCCGGCTACATCCTGGGCTTCATCCTCAGCGTGATGATCCCGCACCCCTGGCCCCGCTCCTTCATGATCATGGCCGTCATGGGCATCATCATCAAGGCCACCAAGCTGCCCGCGAAGTACGCGGCCTCCATCGGCCTCTCCGTCTTCGCGAGCTCCGTGCCCGTATCCATGATCCTCCTCACCGGCGACAGCATGATCAACACCATCGCCCTGAACTTCGCCGGCCAGGAAGCCAGCTGGCTGAAGTGGCTCATCTACATGGGCGTGCCCGGCGTCATCGCCAGCCTCCTGACCTTCTTCATGCACATCACCATCTTCAAGGCGCCCCCCGACTTCCGGATCGAGAAGAACGAGATCCGCGAGCAGCTCAAGGGCCTGGGCGGCATGTCCGGCGCCGAGAAGCGCGTCACGTTCTGGGTTTCCATCGCCCTCGTCTTCTGGGCGACGGACTTCATCCACCACATCCACCCCGGATGGGTGGCGCTGGCCACGGGCATCCTGCTCTCGATGCCCTACATCGGCGACGTCCTGAAGGCCCCGGACTGGAGCAAGTTCGGCCTGGGCACCCTGTTCTTCCTCACCGCGGCCCTGGGCATCGGCTCCGTGGGCGCCGTCACAGGCATGAACAAGTGGCTGGCCGGCGTCATCCTCCCCAGCACCGTGCCCCACAACATCTACCTGCTGGCCCTGATGATCACCTGCTTCGCCGTGCTCATCCACATGTGCCTGGGCAGCGTGCTGGCCGTCATGGGCATCGTCACCCCGACGATCATCGCCTTCACCGCGGGCACCGGGCTCAATCCCCTGGTCCCCGCGCTCCTGGTGTACACCGCCGTGGGCATGCACTTCATCCTCCCCTTCCACCACATGAACGTCCTGGTGGGCGCCGGCGACTCCGGCGGGAAGTACGGGGACGTGGACGTCATCAAGTTCGGCGTCCCGCTCACCGTCATCGTCCTCTTCACGACGGTCGTCGTGGAGATCACCTGGTGGAAGCTCATCCACCTGATCAACTAGCAACCCGGACACCCGCGTCCCCCGGGCCCCTGGGCCCGGGCGGACGCCCCCTGCGAAGAGCCTCCCCATGGAATCCTCCGAGAAGAAACGCCTCGTCGTAGGCATCAGCGGCGCCAGCGGCGCGATCCTGGGCATCGACCTGCTGAAGGTCATGCAGGGGTTCCCGGACTGGGAGACCCACCTGGTCGTCTCCAACGGCGGCCGGCGCACCATCGCCCACGAGACGCCCTACAGCATGGAGGAGGTGGCCGCCCTGGCCACCCGCATGCACCCCATCGAGGACGTGGGCGCCCTCGTCGCCAGCGGCACCTTCAAGACCGCCGGCATGGTGGTGGTGCCCTGCAGCATGAAGACCGTGGCCGGCATCGCCACGGGCTATTCCGAGAACCTGCTCCTGCGCGCGGCCGACGTGGTCATCAAGGAGCGCCGCAGGCTCGTGCTGGTGGCCCGGGAGTCGCCCCTCAGCCCCGTCCACCTGCGCAACATGCAGGCCGTGACGGAAATGGGCGTCATCCTCCTGCCGCCGGTGCTCACCTTCTACAACCACCCCACGTGCATCGAGGACATGACCCGCCACATCGTCGGAAAGTGCCTGGATGCCTTCGGACTGGAAATGCCCCGGTTCAGGCGCTGGGACGAGGAACTCACCGCCGCCTGCAATGGGTAGCACCTGGATCGTCCTGGGGGGCGGGTTCTCCGGCCTCCTCGCCGCATGGCACCTCCAGCGCCAGGGCCGGGACGTGGAGCTGTGGGAAGCCTCCGGAGCCCCGGGAGGATTCGCCCGGACCCTGCCCTGGCCCGGGCCCGGGGGCGAACCGGGATTCCTGGAGCGCGGGCCCCAGGGCCTGCTGGTCTCCAAGGGCAGCGCCCTGCAGGAACTCCTGGTGGAACTGGGCGTGAAGGTGCTGCCCAGGACCCCGCGCGGGCCGCGCTGGCTGGGCCGGGACGGGAGGAGGCACCCGAGCCCCGCGTCGGCATCGGGACTCCTCCGTGCCCCAGGCCTGTCCCTGGGCGAAAAGCTCCGCATCCTCGCCGAGCCCTTCATTCCCCCGGGGGCGAGGGAGGACGACACCCTCCATACCTTTTTCGCCCGCCGCGCGGGCGCGGGCTTCGCCCGGGAAGTCCTGCCGGCCCTGGTGGCCGGGATCCTGGCGGCGCCGCCCCAGCGCATCGGCATGGACGCCATGCCCCGCCTGAAGCGCATGGAAGCCCTGGGCGGCCTGTTCTGGGGCGGCCTCGCCCTGGGCCCGGAAAAGACCGTGCACCTCACGGGGGGCTCGGGCGCCCTGGCCCGCGCCCTGGCCTCCAACCTCCGCGGGCTGAAGCTGGACCGCGCCGCCCGCGCCCTGGAACCCCTCCCCGGCGGCGGCTGGCGGGTCCGGG
>DBMS01000003.1:0-163 GCA_002297665.1 Holophagaceae bacterium UBA692
CCCCGGCCGCCGGGGCGACCTGGAAGCCCTGAAGCTCCAGGGCCAGGCCGCCCGGGAAGGCGTGGCCGCCGCCCGCGGCAGCCTGAAGCCCGAAGTGGGCCTCAGCCTCGCGGCCGGCACCGCCCGCTACGCCGCCGGCGAAGGGGGGAACTGGACCACGGCC
>DBMS01000003.1:180-1837 GCA_002297665.1 Holophagaceae bacterium UBA692
TCTTCCGCCCGGGCCCAGGCCCGGGCCGCGGAACTGGGCCTGAAGTGGCAGGAGCAGCAGGCTTCGCGCGAGGCCGACGAGGCCCGGCGCTTCCTGGAAACGGCCCAGGCGAAGATCGCCTTCGCCAAGGTGGCGGTGGAGGCCTCGGAAAGCGCGCGCGCCATCCGCACCGCCCGGCACCGCGAGGGGCTCCTGCCCCTGGTGGAGGTGCTGGACGCCGAGGCCGGGCTCTCCGGCGCCCGCACCCTCCTCCTGAACAGCGAACTGGAATGGCGCCTGGGCGGAGCCCAGCTCGCCCTGGCCCTCGGACAACCCATTGAAGGCGTCACGGAGTAGATGATGAAACGCACCCTGATCCTGCCCATCACCGCCCTGCTGGCGGGCCTGGCCTGCGGCAAGCAGGAGGCCCCCAAGGCCCCCCCCATGCCCACGGCCAAGGTTCGCCTGGCCGCGGCGGACCCCTCCGGCGACGCCGGCTGGATCGCCGCGACGCTCACCGCGACCCGGCGCGCCACCCTCTCCACCCGCATGGCGGCCTCGGTCACCCGGGTCCTGGCCAACGAGGGACAACACGTGGCCGCGGGCGCCCTCCTGGTGAGCCTCTCGGACGGCGACCTCCAGGGCGGGCTGAAGGCGGCCGAAACCGCGGTGGCCGCCGCCCAGGCCCATCACCGCCGCATCGAGGCCCTCTCGAAGATCAACGCCTCCACCCCCAGCGAGCTGGAGATGGCCGCCACGAACCTCGCCCAGGCCCAGGCGGCCCTGGCCGGCGTGAAGGCCAACCTCGCCTACACCCAGATCCGCGCGCCCTTCGCGGGCGTCGTGCAGAGCCGCATGGTCAACGAGGGCGCCTTCGTGGGCCCCGGACAGCCCCTGGTGGAGATCGAGGGCCAGGGCGCCCTGGAGCTGGAGGGCACCGTGTCCGAACAGGAGGCCAAGGGCCTGCGCATCGGGCTGAAGGTGCCCTTCGAAGCCGAGGGCAAGGCGGGCTCGGCCGAGATCACGGCCCTTTCCACGGGCGGCGACCCCGTGTCCCACCGGGGCACCGTCCGGGCCCGCATCCTGGGCGCCGCGGGATTCCGGTCCGGCACCTTCGCCCGCATCAAGGCGCCGGGCGCCGCCCCGGAAGGGCTCTCGGTGCCCAGGTCGGCCCTGGTGGTCCGCGGCGAGCTTTCCGGGGTCTTCGTGGCCCGGGACGGCAAGGCCGAACTGCGCTGGCTCTCCCTGGGCGAAGCCCGGGGCGCCTCGGTGCCCGTGCGCGCGGGCCTGAAGGCCGGTGAGCAGGTCATCGACAACCCCGGCACCCTCGTGGACGGGCAGCCCGTCGAGGTGTCCAAATGAGCGACGCTCCCAAGCTGGGCCTCGCGGGCAGGATGGCCAAGGGCTTCCTGCGCAGCAAGCTCACCCCCCTCATCGTCCTCGCCTCCCTCCTGCTGGGCGTCATGGCCGTGGTCCTCACGCCCCGCGAGGAGGAGCCGCAGATCATCGTCCCCATGGTGGACCTCTACGTTCCCTTCCCCGGGGCCAGCCCCCGCGAGGTGGAGGCCCAGGTCACCACGCCGCTGGAGAAGCGCCTCTGGGGCATTCCTGGCGTCGAGTACCTCTACGGCACGAGCCGGCCCGGCATGGCCCTGGTCACCGTGCGCTTCAAGGTCAA
>DBMS01000003.1:1892-2574 GCA_002297665.1 Holophagaceae bacterium UBA692
CCATCGACGACGTGCCCTTCCTCACCCTCACCCTCCACGGCGAAGGCCAGACCCCGGGCCAGCTGCGGCGCATGGGCGAAGTGCTGGCCCGCGAGCTCTCCACCGTGCCCGACACGGCCCAGGCCCGGGTCATCGGCGGCGCGCGGCGCATGGTGCGCATCGAGCCCGACCCCGACAAGCTGCGGGCCCTGGGCATGTCGCTGGCCGAGCTGCAGCCCGCGCTCCAGAGCGCCGAGGCGCAGCTGCCCGCGGGCGCCCTGGTGGACCACAGCCGCCGCACCGCCCTTGAGGCCACCGGCTTCGTCCTGGAAGCCCGGGAGCTGAACCGCCTGGTGGTGGGCGTGCGCAACCAGAGGCCGGTCTACCTCGCCGACGTGGCCTCGGTCTCCGACGGCCCCGACCCCGAACCTCCGGTCGTGCTCTACGGAGAGAAGGGGACCCTCGAGAACGCCGTGACCGTCGCGCTCTCCAAGCGCGCCGGCTCCAACGCCACGGCGCTGTCCCGCCTGGCCCTGGACAAGGTCGAGGCCCTGCGCGGCTCCGTCCTGCCCCGGTCCCTCAAGGTGGACGTCACCCGCGACTACGGCGAGACCGCCGGAGACAAGTCCAACGAGCTCATCGAGCACCTCCTCATCGCGACGCTGTCGGTCATCGCGCTGATCCTGCTGGCCATGGGCTGGCG
>DBMS01000003.1:2682-3547 GCA_002297665.1 Holophagaceae bacterium UBA692
TGGTGGAGAACATCCACCGGCACATGCACCTGCCCGGGCCGCGCAAGTCCTTCGCCGCCACCGTGGTGGAGGCCGTGGACGAGGTGGGCAACCCCACGATCCTGGCCACCTTCGCCGTCATCGCCGCCATCCTGCCCATGGNNGGGCCTCATGGGGCCCTACATGCGCCCGATTCCCATCGGCGCCAGCCTGGCCATGATCTTCAGCCTGGCCATCGCCTTCGTCATCAGCCCCTGGGCCGCCCTCAAGATCTTCCGCAAGGAGGCCCACCTGCCCGAGGTGGATCCCACCGGCCTGCACCCCGCCACCGACGAGAACGAGCCCCCCGAACCCGACCACGACCACGCCCCGGCCGCCGAGGATCTCGGCACGCGCATCTACCGCAAGGTGATGCGGGCCCTCCTCACCAGCGGAAAGGTGCGCCTGGGCTTCCTGGCGGCGGTCCTCGCCATGCTGGGCGGCGCCATGGCCNNCTTCGACAACAAGTCCGAGTTCATGGTCCAACTGGACCTCCCCGCGGGCACCCCCCGCGAGGATTCCCTGGCCCTGGGCCAGCGGCTGGCCAAACGGCTCATGGAGGAGCCCGTGGTCAAGGACGTGCAGGTCTACGCCCAGGAGGCCGCGCCCTACACCTTCGTGGGCATGGTGCGCCACAGCTTCCTGCGCCAGGACGCGAGCCAGGTGGACATCCAGGTGAACCTGGTGGCCAAGGGCGACCGCAAGGAGCAGAGCCACGCCATCGCCACCCGGCTGCGGCCCGAGCTGGAGAAATTCACCGTCCCCGCCGGCGCCCGCATGAAGGTCGTGGAGATCCCCCCCGGGCCTCCGGTGCTGGACACCGTGGTGGCCGAGATCTACGGCCCCA
>DBMS01000003.1:3668-3795 GCA_002297665.1 Holophagaceae bacterium UBA692
GCCCACGTGGTCCAGACCCTCTCCATGGCCGGGCAGGGCTTCCCCGCGGGATCCTTCCACGTGCTGGAAGGCTCCTCCCAGGTGCCGGTGGTGGTCCAGCTGGCCTCGGCCCGCCGGCGCGACCTGC
>DBMS01000316.1:0-456 GCA_002297665.1 Holophagaceae bacterium UBA692
CGGACTCCTGCCCCTTGTCCAGGAAGACCTGCAGGGCGCCGAAGGCCAGCACCACGAAGGCGAACCCCATGGCGTCCACCCGGATGGGCTTTTTCGGGGCCCGCTCTTTCGGCGGGTCCTGGATGAGCCGCTGGGTGAGGAGGAGGGACACCAGGCCCACCGGAACGTTCATGAAGAAGATCCAGCGCCAGGNNTGTCGGTGATCCAGCCGCCGAGGGTGGGTCCGATGGCCGGCGCCACCACGACTGCGATGCCGTAGACCGCGAAGGCCATGCCGAAGTACTTGCCTGGAAAGGTGTCGGCCAGCATGCTCTGCTCGCTGGGGGCGAGCCCCCCGCCCCCGGCGCCCTGGAGGACCCGGCACAGCAGCAGCACGCCCAGGGAGGGGGCGATGCCGCAGAGGAAGGAGCTGGCGGTGAAGAGGGCCACGCAGATCATGTAGAAGCGCTTGCGGCC
>DBMS01000316.1:552-1734 GCA_002297665.1 Holophagaceae bacterium UBA692
GCACCTCCATGAAGGTGGCCAGGGAGATCACCACGGCCACAAGCCAGGGGTTGACGCCGGGCTTGGCGGCGCTGTTGGGGGTTCTCGGGAAGGACATGGGTCGCTCGTCGTCAGGGGCCGGCGTCAGGAACGCACCCGCACCTTGGGTTCCACGGACATGCCCGGGGCCAGCTGGCCCNNGACGACCTTGACGAAGTTGCCCGTGGCGTTCTCCGTGGGGATCACGCTGAATCGCGAACCCGTGCCGGACTGGATGGAGTCCACCCGTCCGGTGAGGGCCAGCCCCGGGAAGGCGTCCACGGTCACCTCGACGGGCTGGCCCGGGGCCATGTGCTTGAGCTGGGTTTCCTTGAAGTTCGCCACCACCCACACCTGGTCCGGCACGATCTGGAAGAGCGGGTTGGCCGGGGTGACGTAGGCGCCCGCGTCCACGGCCTTGCCGGCGATGCGCCCGTCCACGGGCGCGAGGATGCGGCAGTGGTCCAGGTTCACGCGGGCCTTGCGGGTGTCGGCCTGGGCCTTCCGGCAGTCGCCTTCGGCGGCGGTGACGTTGGCCCGGGCCTGGGCCACCTGGGCCTGGGCGGAGCGCACCTGGGCCCGGGCCCGCTCCAGGGAGGCGAAGGAGGTCTTGCGGGCCGCGACGGCGGTATCCAGGTCCCTCTGGGCGCGGGCCCGGGCATCCACCCCCTGCAGGCGGCGAAGCTCGGAATCGGCGTTCTCGAAGGTGGCCTGCAGGGCCAGGAGGCCCGCCTGGGCTTCGGCCACGGCGCTTTCCGCGGCCGCCACGCCGGCCTGGGCCTGGGCCCGCTTGCCCATCGCGGCCGCCTCGGCGCCCTGGGCCTGGTCAAGGGCCACCTGGAAATCGGTGGGGTCGAGCTCCACGAGGAGGTCGCCCTTGTGGACCGCCTGGTTGTCGTCGATGTGCACCACCGCGGCCTGGGCGGCCACCTGCGGGCTGATGCCGATGATGCGGCCGTCGATGAACGCGTCGTCCGTGGACTCGAAGGGCGCCACCTGGCGAAGGTAGTAGGCGGCCCCCAGCGAGCCCGCCGCCAGCGCGCCCGCTGCGAGGAGGGACGACAGCCGGCGGCGGCTGGAAGTTCGGACGGCGCCGGACGTCTCCTGGGGGATGACGGCGGAAGATCCGTCCACGAGGGATGGGGCCGGTCCGGAAGTCTGGGT
>DBMS01000316.1:1796-2561 GCA_002297665.1 Holophagaceae bacterium UBA692
TACGAGGGGAGACCTTCCTGGATCCGCTGCAGCAGGATGGCCAGGGTCTCCCGTTCCTCCGGGCTCAGAACGGACATGAGCCGTTCGATGCCTTGGAACTTCTGGGGAAGGTAGGTGTTCACCAGCTCCAGGCCGGCGGGGGTGATGGTGATCAGCCGGGTGCGCCGGTCCTCGGGGGCTTCGACCCGCTTGACCAGGCCATCCTGTTCCAGGCTGTCCACAAGGCCGGTGATGCTGCCCTTGGTGACGGTCATCAGCTCGGCCAGCCGGGAGTGGGACAGAGGCTCCGGCTGGTTCTCCAGGAGCAGGACCAGCGTCATGATGCGCCCCTCGCCCAGGCCATGGCAGGAGAGCTTGGCGTTGGCGATCTCCCGGATCTCGTCGGAAACGCTCATGAGCAGCAGATACGCCTCNNGTCCCCCGGTCCAGCGTCGGGGCTCCAAGGCGCTCAACCAAACGTTGAATGCGCTCATACTTGGGCGATCGGAACTGGGGGGTGGGGCAAGGCGTCAAAGGGTTCCCCTTGGTTGAGGTCCAGATAGTATGGGTCCATACGATTGGGTCGTCAACGGTCNNCCAGAAAAATGTTAAGACACTCTTTTGGGGATCCGTAGCCCCGGGATGCGGGGTTCTGGATCGGGTCCATGGGTGGGAGAATCGTGGACACCCCTTCCATCCAGGTTTCGACGGAGCTCCCGCCATGCGCATCCCTGCCCGATTCCCCCGCCTCAGTGCCCCGCTCGCGGCGCTCCTCCTGGTCCTGCC
>DBMS01000316.1:2634-6016 GCA_002297665.1 Holophagaceae bacterium UBA692
GCCGACGGCAGCCCCCGGGTGCGGACCATGAATCCCTTTCCCCCCGAGCCGGACATGTCCGTCTGGATGGCCACCAGCACCACGACCCGGAAGGTGGAGGAACTTCGCGCCAACCCCAGGGTGACGCTCTTCTACGGCGACCTGACCCGGATGGAAGGATACGTCGCCCTGCGCGGCAAGGCGGTCCTGGTCACGGACCCCGCCGAGATCCGCAGGCGCCACCGCGCCTACTGGGACCAGGCCTTCCCCGGCGGCAGGAACCTGGTGCTGATCCAGGTGGTGCCCGAACGGCTGGAAATCATCTCCTACAAGCATGGGCTGAACGGCGANNGCCTGGGCGCCGCCGGCGGTGACGTTCCCGGCGTCCTGAAGGGTGTTTACGGGCAGGGCCCACGGAATCCGGACCCGGGTTGCCGCCGTGAAGGCGGCAAAGCCTTTGGGGAGCGTTTGGAAACTGATACCTACCTTTCCCTGGACGACTGGTACAGGGATTTCATAGAAACAATCGTCCANNAGGGATGTGCGGGATATTTCAAGAATCGCTTCCATGGATCTCCTGCCCCGCCTTCTTGAGCTTGCCGCAGGACAGACCGCCAGGCTCCTGAACATCAGCGACCTTGCGGCCCCCTTCCAGCGTGCGAAAGCCACGATCCGCGATTTCACGACCCTCCTGGAACAGATATTCCTTCTCGAGGAACTACAGCCCTGGCACAGCAACCGCCTGAGCCGGCTTGTCAAGACGCCCAAAGTCCACCTGGGCGATGCCGGCCTCGCGTGCGCGCCATTGGGCCTGGACGGAGCGGCGCTCTGGAAGGACAAGCCCATGCTTGGCCAGATTCTGGAGACCTTCATGTATCAGGAACTGCGCCGCCAGGGAGACTGGAATGAAATCCCCACGCGGTTTTTCATCACCAGCGAACTGGGATGATAAGGGCAAGCCAGTCCTTTCAGATATATCGAAGACGGTTGGCCAATTCATTTTGCATCGACCTGGCCGTCCTCCACGAACATCGGCCCTTCGAGCCGGTTGAAAGCGCCCTCCAGGATTTCCCGCGCCGCCTCGAGCGCGGTTTTCAGGGGAGTGCGTGACATGCCTGGCGCGCCGAGAGCCAGGAACACGACGGAATGAGTTGCGTCACAAACGGCGATTCGCCGGTCGGGCCCCTGGAAATAGGAGGCGAGGATACCGAGGCCATCCCGGAATACGGGCTCTCCCGCCTTGGTGCGGATGGTCCCCTTGATCCCATCCAGTTTTTCATGGGGGTCAGCAAGGTCCCAAAGGATGTCCCCCCTTACCAAGTCCCAGTCCTGGACGCCCATCAAGACGCCCTGGCTGGCCTCGCAAAGGAGCAAGGCCTGGACCAAGGCCGGGGCAGAGGGTACGCCCTTCGCGCGGATGGCCTGGACCTGACCGGGCAGGGGACAGGGATAACCCCAGGCATCGAAGAAGCGGGCGTAGGCTTCCAGGTTCGCCTGGTTTCTGGGCTCGTTTTCCTGGATTGCCTCCAGAGCCGCCCTTTCCCGGGCCTTGACGCACTGCCGGACCGCCTTCAAGGTGACCCCGTGGATTACGAGCATTCCGAAAGGAATTTCAGGGGCTTCCCTACGGATTCGTTCCGTCGTCTTGATCATGGACTCCCACCCTTCAAGCAATTCGTGGGTCCCAGGAGAGGCCTCACGCAGCCATGCGTACCCATCGCGACTAAATCCGCCAGCGGCTCAGGGTCGGCTTCCTGTGAAAAGACCTTGTTCGCGTAGTGCGCCTTCAGGTAAGCGAATCCAGGCGTCCCACCCGAACCAGGGATGTCGGCCAGGTATTTCCTGGCAACGCCAGGGCGGCGGTTACTGCTGCGAGCACGCCCCAGAAGCAGCATTCCGAACAGTGGATGGTTCTCAGGAACAGGACCTCGTCATGGTGGGCGGTCTGGGGCAAGGCGGTAAACGAAACGATGTTCCCAGAAGCCCAAATAGCGCTCAGTTCTGGTTGAGTTCTGGTTGCCTTGATTCATTTACGCCCTCCTCGCACTGGAGTGCGGAATACCCCTTTTTGGTTCGAGCCAAACGGGGACCATGAAAATTTATTAATTAATACTTCCGTAAATTAAAAATTTGGTAGGCCTTCTGAAAGGACCGTAATACCGATTTTGACAACTCCACATCCACCGCCACACGCTCCGATCCCACCTGCTGATAGTGCGCCTGCTTCCAGGCGTGCCTTTTTCATCCTGCAAACGAAACTCTATTCCTCCAATCCCCATCCTGGGGGTTGAAGCGGGAGAGACAGGCTTACATGACATCCCATGGAGGTTGAGGTGGATTACTCTGGAGAATTCGCTGCCGTGAGCGCCGCCATTCTACGGGCTTCAACGGCCATTCTGTTCACCCTTGCCGCCAGGCGTGTCGGCTCTCAATGCGTGACCCTGGTGGCCATGATATTGACCGGCGTATTGATTGCAATGACTCATCTGTTCCTATTTGGCTCTTGCTTGCCGCCGACGCTTGCATCAAGCAACGCCTTGTATTTAGGCATCTCGGGACTTGCCGGGATCGCCTTGGCGGACGCAATGCTTTTTGAAGCCTTCGTGTTGGTTGGGCCAAGGATCTCGATGCTCCTCATGACCCTGACTCCGGCCTTCTGCACCATCCTGGCCTGGATCTTTCGGGGACAATTGGTCCATGAGGCCAAGCTGCTCGCCATCCTGGTCACGCTCTCCGGGGTGGGCCTCGCAATCGGCAAAAGCGCATCGGCCCCAGTTCAGCCTGGATTCCTTGACCGGCGGGCGAGGCAGGGGGTCCTATTGGGCGTCGGAGCTGCACTCGCGGATGCCATTGGTATGCTTTTTTCAGATTTGGGGATGGAAGGAGTATCCCACCCCGTCTCAGGCGGCCTTGTGCGGATCCTCGGAGGATCCATTCCTTTCATCCTCTGGTTGCTGGTCAAGGGTAGCTTCCGCGACAACCTTCTGCGAATAAAGGATTTTCGCTCGGTCGGACTGATGGCCGCAGGCGCGATCACCGGCCCCATGTTGGGGGTGTTCTTTGCCTTGCATGCAATCACGCATACATCCATGAGCGTTGCGGCAACCCTCATGGCTCTGACGCCAATCTTCGTCATCCCCGTGTCCTCCCTGCTTCTGGGGGAGAAAATCCCCAGGGCATCGGTCGCCTGGACAGGCCTGTCCATCCTGGGTTCTGCCAGTCTTTTTGTCCTATAGCTTGAGGATAACCCCAGCACCATAGCCGCCTGATTGAGGGTTTGGTTGCCAACTACCCCCACAAGCTAAGGCCCCATCTCCATGCCAGACGCTGTAAAGCGTCAAAAGGATCCACCCCTGCGTGGTGAAGAATTCTGACGCAGAGGGGTATGGGGCAAATCGTCCGG
>DBMS01000316.1:6160-10638 GCA_002297665.1 Holophagaceae bacterium UBA692
TGTTATCGCCGTGAAAGGGCGATGCTACCAAACAGTCAACGAAAAGCCTATTATAACAATATTTAAATCATGAGGTTCGAATCGCGATATACCGCCAAATGATGCGTGTCCATGTATCATGGACAAGTCGATTTTTTGGACGTACTCTTGATCACGAACGGACTCGTCCAAAAATCATATCCATCCATGAATCGTGGACAAGCTCATCATCTTACCCAGGCCCCCATGCCCAATCGCGCATCGATCCCTCCTGAACCACTCCTCCTGGCAGCCCAAGCAGCCCTTCCCAAAGGGCTAGGGCTGGCCTGGGAAATCATGGCCGGCTCGCCAGGGGATCGCTTGGCCATCAGGTGGGAGGATCGAGAAAAAATCTTCCAGATTGTGGCCCAGCGCGTTCATCGGGCCGAGGATTTGGGACGTATCAAAGCCAGCCGGCCCCCCGCCGAGGACTTTCTCCTGCTCACCCCCTACCTTACCGAGCACCTCGCGCGGAAATGCGTTGACCTGGGCATCCCATTCCTGGATGGAGCCGGAAACGCCTATCTGACCGGCCCAGGGCTGCGCATCCTGCAGGTCGGCGAGCACCCGAAACCGGACCTCATGACGGCTCGGGTTCCGCGTCCCTTCAGGCCCTACAGCAGCAAAGGCCTGCAGGTGATCTTCACCTTGCTGAGCGCCCCCGCCCTGACCAACGCACCGTACCGGGAGTTGGCGAAGGCAGCAGGTGTGGCCCGGGGAACGGTCGGGATCGTCCTGAAGGACCTGCTGGCAGCCGGTTTGGTGGCCGATTTGCCGGAAGGAAGAGTGCTCATCCACTTCCAGCGCTTGGTGGAGGCCTGGGTGGCCAATTATCCTCAGAAGCTCCAGCCTCACCTTGGACTCAGGAAATTCCGGATGGCGATTCCCCAGGATTGGCGATCGGTGGATTTCGCCAGCCTCGGCGCGCTCTTGAGCGGTGAAGCCGGAGGAGATCGACTGACCGCCAACCTCCAGCCGCTGGGAGCCAGAATCTATACTCGGGAGCCATTTGGAAAGATTGCTGCGGCCCTTCGTTTGCGCCCCGACCCAGAGGGCACGATCGAACTCCTGGAACGTTTCTGGGACTTCCCGAATCCCAAAGNNCATCCCCCCAGGAGTGGCCCCTCCCCTCCTGGTATATACCGACCTCATTGCCAGCGGCGCACCGCGGAATCTCGACATTGCCCGGATGATTCATGAAACATATCTCAATCCCCCCGGAACGGGCGCTTGACCTCTCCTTGACCCGCATCCTGGAAAGTCTGGATCAGGCCTGCCGGGCCTTGGGCATTCCGTATCTCCTCACAGGCGCCATGGCCCGGGAGATCCTCCTGGTGCATGGCTACGGGCTCCCGCCAGGCCGGGCGACACGCGATGTGGATTTCGGTCTGCAGGTGCCGGACTGGGCAAGGTTTCAAGCCCTGAAAACCATCTTGTTCGCTGCGCAGGAATTTCAGCCCGACCCGAACATCCCACACCGGATTTACTCAGTTGCCGAAACGCTTGGGCTTCGGATGCCCGTGGACCTGGTCCCCTTCGGCGGCATCGAGACCCCGAAGGGAACCCTGGCTTGGCCTCCTGACGGAGCCTTCGTCATGGACGTGCGAGGCTTCGAGGTAGCCTTCAGCCATGGTGTCCAGGTGGCAATCAAGCCGGGCCTGGAGGTGCTCCTGCCGAACCCTGCGAGCATGACGGTCATGAAGACCTTGGCCTGGAAGGACAGAGGCAAAGTCACTCAGGGCCGGGATGCCATCGACTTGGTTGAACTGCTTCTGCGCGCAGAGGACATCATCGGACTACAGGTTCTTTACGACGATCACCTCGAGATCGTGGAAGCCTCAGGCGGAGACCCACAACTCGCGGCGGCGCATATCCTCGGAATCGAAGCAAGGCTGGCTGCCGGAGGCAGCATGGCACAGGAGATCGCCTCCATTTTGGACAAGGGCATGAACGAAAACTTCGTGACTCAGGTGCTCGGTGGGGGTGAGGAAATGCCCTTCGCGGCGCGGAGTAACGCCATCAAGAAAATCTTGAACGCATTCATCAACGGCCTTCAAGCGGACGTCACCCCGAAGGCAAGGGTCAAGCATTCCACGATTCGGCAAATCGGCAGGGATTCGTGGCCGAACGGCCGAACTTGAAGCTTGTATGCTGCGGCCATGGCTTTCCCACGCGTTGATGCCCCGCTGCCGGAACAGGACCGTTCGGGGGAAGAACCTGGTGGCAGGGAATTCAAGGTACCTGCCGGAGCAACTCTCACGGGTCGGCTCGTGCTGGCGCGCGACGCCAGTGCAGGTGCCGCCTACCGGTGCCCTGGATGTCACTGTGAACTCGTTCTGCGCCAAGGCCGGGTGAGATCGCCCCATTTCGCCCACAAGGCCGTCGGGTTCTGTTCTCCAGAGACCGCCCTGCACCAGGGCATCAAGACCTGGATCGCCCTGATGCTCCGCAGGCGGCTCCGGGGCCTGCAGCGGGGCGTTCCCCGCGTCAGGGTTCCTTGCGGGGGCCATCAATATTCCGGAGAGCCCCACGCTAAACACCGTTGTCCCGGAGAGGCCTGGCTGCCTCTCGCGGACCTGGATTTCGACCAGGTCATGGTCGAGGAGGCAACCCCTGATGGCCTGAAGCCAGATGTCCTGCTGCTCAAGCAAGGGACCCCCGTTCTCGGCATAGAGGTGCTCGTCACGCACGCCGTGGATGCCGCCAAGGCGGCGATAACCGCCCACCCCTGGATCGAGGTGGACGGGATGCAGATCCTGAATTCGCCGGGGACCTGGAAGCCCTCCCAGGCGAGCCATCCGTGGACCCGCTCCTGTCACGGTTGCGCCTGGGCAGACCGGATCCTGGGCTCGCGGATCCATGAATGGCAGGACCATGCAGACCTGGTTGCCCAGCTTGCAGCCACCTTTTTCGAAGAGTTCATCCAGGCATGGCTCCAATCGTCATCCAAACGGAGCAAACCGGCCCTGTGCTGGCGATGCCCCTGGTGCCGGAACAAGAACCGGCGACTGCTCCACCGGGACCTCCTCAAGAGCGCTGCCCAGGCTTCTTCCCTGGTTCCGCCCTGCGAGCCGGAGGTCATTCTCGAGCCGAACGAAGGCCCGCTCATCGCCGTTGCTTTTGGCCTTCCGCAAGCCCCAGCGCGGCCTTGGCGGATTCTCCCCTTGCCGGACGCACCAACGCCCCGTCTGCGCGTCACCCCTAACCCCAAGCATCCCCAGCGCTTGGCGCTGAATGGAACGAACCGACCGGGCGGGTTCTCCTGCCAGCGTTGTGGTCGGGATTGCCTTGGGAGCCTGCCATTACCTTGGGTTCCGGCGCCTTGGTGGGAAGGCCAGACGTAACGAAAGCTTGAATGGCTGGTAATCCCGGAATAAAAATTCTAATTCATCAATTCATGACCCTACACGCGAGCAGGCCGCACCGGAAAGTCGCGCAACACTGAATAATTAATATCATTTATCATGCCGCCATGGATCTCCTGGAACGAGTCCAGGAAGCCCTAACGGATGAGGTTGGGGCCGTTTTCCGGCGCCCCAGGCGGACCAGGGCCCCCAAGCGATTGCAAACCAGGGTGCCGCCGCGCAAGTCAGCCCCACCCTCTCATGAGCAGACCTAAACCCCGCCATCGCGCCCCGGGCCTTCCCTGGGGCGTTTTTTTAGGGTCGGGAGGGGTGGGATTGCCGCTTTGGCAGTGTCGATTGGAAATTGCCTATGCCCATCAGAAGAAATAGGTAGAACCAGCGTGAACCGTCCGTCATGAAGGACGCGAAAATTCCAAAGCAAATGTTGAGTAAGCCAGCAATCAGGGCCAGGGACGATAGCCAGGGAAGGCGTCGAATATGGCCAGCAGAGGAGAAGGCGATACAGGCGCAAAAGGCAAAGGCGATGGCTAACAAGAAGGGGATGACGCCAAGAAAAGGATCGTGGGCGAGGATTCCCCGAAAGGTTTGCCAGAGAAAGAAAAGGCCGAAAAGTGCGTCCAGCCACCCAACGAGGCCTATGTATTGGAACTTATGGAAGGGGTTATTCATTGGCCGTTGGCCCCATTAGCGGGCGTCCTGGATTACCCCATGCTCTGGGGATTGGATCTCGAAATGCGGAGCATCCCCCAGGGTACCCAGGTCCAATNNATGATGTTGCGGATGACTTCGATACGCGCTTGTTCTCCGAAGGTGTGCTTAGGCTTCTGGGGCCGCCACAAAGCGTTCAGCACAGGGCGGGTCAGGTTGCCCCGGTCCGGGGGCATCCATGCAACGCCTGTGCAACTTTCAAAGCAAAACGCCCGGTTTCCCGGGCGTAAGTCTTGCATTTTCTGGTAGGGCCAACGGGATTCGNNTGTTATCGCCGTGAAAGGGCGACGTCCTAACCCCTAGACGATGGCCCCCTGGGTTGGACTTGCTGTGGATCTGCTGGTTTTCAAGAACTTCCAGGAGAGTGGTGAGCCCAGCCGGACTCGA
>DBMS01000316.1:10643-11079 GCA_002297665.1 Holophagaceae bacterium UBA692
TGCTCTAACCAGCTGAGCTATGGGCCCATGCCGCTGCCGGCGAAAGACTAGTTTGCCTTTGAAACGGCGGAAGGTCAAGGGATGGTTCCCGCGGGGCGAGGGCCCGGGGGAACGGAGTTCCCTGGGCCCTCGGTGGTCCGGGTGGCTATTTGCCGAGGATCTCGTTCACGATGGGCGTGTCGGCGTAGACCTTGTCCAGGGACTCCAGGATGGCCCGGGCGTCCACGGCGATGCCGCGGTTGACCTTGCCGTCGTAGAAGAAGTGTCCGGGCAGGCTCTCGATGTTGCCGTCGAAGATCAGGCCGANNCGGAGTTGCCGCCGATGATGTCCACGGCGTGGGCGAAGACGAAGGGGGTGTCGGGGTTCACCTTGGAGCGGTTCTCGATCCAGCGCTTGGGCAGGGACCAGGCGCCGTTCTCGGCTTCGGGGCCCCAG
>DBMS01000303.1:0-1686 GCA_002297665.1 Holophagaceae bacterium UBA692
CCGAAAAAGGGCTAGTCCGCCGATTCCAGCCGGCCCTGCATCGCCTCCCGCAGTTTCTGCTGCAGGGCGATGAGGGCGCGGCCCTCCTCGGGCCCCAGGAGGCCGTCGATCTCGCGGCAGAGGGCGGTGTGCACCGGGGCCAGCCGGGCCTCCAGGGCCCGCCCTTCGGGCGTGAGCTTCACGAGGCAGCCCCGGCGGTCGTTGGGGTCCTCCCGCCGGCACACCAGGCCCGCCTTGACCATGCGGTCCACGAGCCGGGGCACGTCCGCGCTCCGGGAGATGATGCGCCGGCGCAGCTCCCGGATGAGGTAGCCGTCCTCGGGGCCCCCCTTGAGGATCCGCAGCACGTTGAACTGCTGGTCCGNNAGGCGCTCGTCGGAGAGCCGGGTGGCGTACTCCCGGCACAGGAGGATGGACAGGAGCAGCTCCTGGCCGGGTTCCAGGGGCTTGGTGATGAGGAGCTCTTCGCGCAGCTGCATGGGGGTGGCCGTTTCCTGTGCCCTTGGGCGTGCCTTCAGTGTAGATGGGGGCGGCGCCGTGTCCAGCCGCGCGATTTCCGTCGCGGCGGCGGCCGGAGGGAGGCGCGAAAGGCCGGTGGGCGCGGCCCGGCGGGCTCCCACGGAAACAGCATGTTTGAACATATTTACAACGTATCCGCGTCCCGGGCGCGCCGGCGGGCGGGGTCCGCCGCGAGGCTTTGGTGCCGTGGCGCGGGGGATACAGGATAGACTGGGTGCTCTTAGTTACCTTCGCGGACGAGCCATGAACCATCCCCTGCCTCCTGAAACCAGCGATGTGCCCCTGGCGCCGGGCGAACGCCTGCCCAAGGCGCAGCGGGAGAAACTCAGCCCGGAAGCCGTCGCGAGGATCCAGGCCGTCGCCTCCCAGTTCCCGGACCGCATGGCCGGGACCCTTCCGGCCCTGTACATCGCCCAGAAGGAATTCGGCTTCCTGAGCCTGGGGGCCATGAAGGAAGTGGCCGCGGCGCTGGGGGTCACCGAGGCCCACGTCTTCGGCGTGGCCACGTTCTACACCATGTTCCGGAAAAAGCCCGTGGGGCGGTACCACTTCGAGGTGTGCACCAACCTCTGCTGCGCCCTGAACGGGGCCGCGGACCTCCTGGCCAAGGTCATCGAGAAGACCGGCGCCAGGCCCGGTGAAGGCCCGTCCCCGGACGGCCTCTGGAGCGTGGAGGAGGTGGAATGCCTGGCCTCCTGCGGGAGCGGGCCCTGCATCCAGATCAATCACGGCGTGTTCGACGAGTTCGTGGACGAGGCGAAGCTGGAGGCCCTCATGGACGCCTGCCGGCGCGGCGAGACCGCAGCGTGGGGGGAGTGACCATGGCCGCCATCCGCACCAAGCCCGACCACCAGATCTACACCTTCGACGGGTTCGGCTCGTCGAAGTACCCCAACCTCATGCTCCGCGGGGCCGGCGACCTGGACAACTGGCGCCTCAAGGTCTACACCCAGAAGTGGGAAGGGTACGAGGCCTGCCGGAAGGCCTTGAAGATGGAGCCCGCCGCCGTCACCGCCGAGGTGAAGACCTCGGACCTGCGCGGGCGGGGCGGCGCCGGCTTCCGCACCGGCATGAAGTGGGGCTTCATGCCCAAGGACACCCCCGAACGCAAGCTCACGCGCTACCTCGTGTGCAACGGCGACGAGGGCGAGCCCGGCACCTTCAAGG
>DBMS01000303.1:1694-1898 GCA_002297665.1 Holophagaceae bacterium UBA692
TCGAGGGCATGATCATCGCCGGGTGGGCCATGCAGTGCCGCACCGGCTTCATCTACCTGCGGGGCGAGTTCTCCTGGCTCATCGACAAGCTCGAGGCCGCGCTCCAGGAGGCCCGGGACGCCGGGTTCCTGGGCCGGGACATCCTGGGCACCGGGTGGGACTTCGACATCCTCACCTACCGCGGCGCGGGCGCCTACATCTGCG
>DBMS01000303.1:1925-4276 GCA_002297665.1 Holophagaceae bacterium UBA692
GGGCGCCTTCGGCCAGCCCACCACCGTGAACAACGTGGAGACGCTGGCCGCCGTGGCCCCCATCCTCCGCATGGGCGGCCACGCCTACGCGCAGCTGGGCACCCCCGGCAACACCGGCACCCGCATCTACGGCCTCAGCGGCCACGTCAAGCGCCCCGGGCTCTACGAGCTCCCCCTGGGCCTGCCCATGGACTTCATCCTCAACGACCTGGGCGGCGGCTCCAGCACGGGCCGCAAGCTCAAGGCCGTCATTCCCGGCGGTTCCAGCGCCCCGGTCTTCGACGCGAAGGATTTCGACTGCCCCATGGACTTCGACACNNTCGAGACCCTGGCCTGGGCCGCCTGCATCCTGGGCAACGGCCCCCAGTGGTTCCGCAGCGTCGGCACCGAGAAATCGACCGGCCGCAAGATCTTCAGCGTGTCCGGCGACTGCGCCAAGCCCGGCGTCTACGAGTTCCCCCTGGGCATCACCGTGGCCCACCTGCTCAGGGACGTGGGCGGCGAGGACGCCAAGGCGGTGCAGATCGGCGGCGCCTCCGGGCAGTGCGTGCCGGCCCGGGACTTCGGCCGCACCATCGCCTTCGAGGACGTGCCCACCGGCGGCTCGGTGATCGTGTTCGGGCCCAGGCGGGACATGCTGGACGTGCTGGAGAACTTCCTGGACTTCTTCGTGGACGAATCCTGCGGCCAGTGCACCCCCTGCCGGGAGGGCTGCAACTGGATGGAGATGATCCTCCACCGCATCGAGCACGGCCAGGGCCGGGCCACCGACCTGGACCTGCTGGCGAGCCTGCCTCCGCGCATCAACCTCCGGACCCTGTGCCCCCTGGGGGACGCCGCCTGCGGCCCCGTGGAGTCCTTCCTGCAGAAGTTCAGACTCGAGTTCGAGTACCACATCGAGCACAAGGCGTGCATGGCGGGGGCGAAGAGCATCCTGCCGGAACTGGCGGCGGCGCACTGAGGCCTGCGGGCAAGATTATTGAGATTTTTGTCGACCATGGTCGATAGTTCTGGAAGAATTATCGAAATCGTCGACCGTGATCGACGGATTGACAGAATCCTCACCACCCTCGTACAGGGTCGACAGAGGGGAGCCCATGAAACTTCCCGAGGTCCAACGAAAAGCCTATATGGACCGGATCCAGGCTTACATGGACATGCCGTTCGTGAAAGTCATCACCGGCATGCGGAGGGTGGGCAAAAGCACGCTTCTGGCCCAGACCCGGGAGGCCCTGCTCGCCAAGGGGATCCCAGAGGCCCAGATCTTGCTCGTCAACAAGGACCTACTCGCCTGGGACCATCTGCGTGACTACCGGGACCTCGACCGGCTCGTACAGGAACGGTTCGCCCACCGGTCCGGCCCTTGCTACCTCATGGTGGATGAGGTCCAGGAGATCCTCGGATGGGAGCGGGCCATCAATTCCATCCTGGCCCAGGGTTCGGTGGATATCCTCATCACGGGTTCCAATGCGCATCTCCTGTCCGTCGAACTCGCGACCCTGCTGACCGGCAGGTTCGTCGAGATCCCGGTCTACCCGCTCTCCTTCTCTGAATTCGTGGAATTCAGGAGGGTCGCCGGGGACCGGATCAGGATGAAGACGTGCTTCCAGCAGTACCTCCGGTACGGCGGGCTGCCTGGAATCCATGCCTTGCCCATGGTGGATGAACTCGTCTTCCCGTACCTGAACGCGATCCTGAGCACCATCCTTCTCAAGGACGTCGTAAAAAGGCACGGCATCCGTGATGTCGGGCACCTTGAGCGGATCCTCTCCTTCGCATTCGACAATTGCGGGAATCCGATGTCCGCACGGGCCATCGCCGCATACTTCAAGAACCAGAACACCCGGATCACCACCGATACCGTGGTGAGCTACCTGGCGAATCTGTGCGATTCCTATCTTCTCCTCCGGGCGGGCCGATTCGAGATCAAAGGGAAGCGCCACCTGGAATTCCAGGACAAGTACTACCTAGGGGACCTGGGGTTGCGCCATGCCCTGTTCGGCTATCGCGAAATCGATATCGGAAGCCTCCTGGAGAATGTCGTATACCTTGAATTGCTGCGCCGCGGGTGCCGGGTGGATATCGGCCTGGTCGGCCCCGCGGAGATTGATTTCGTAACCGAGCGCGCCGGCCGAAGGGCCTACTATCAGGTCGCCTACTTGCTCGCGGAACCCACGACCATCCAGCGGGAGTTCGGCAACCTCGAGCGAATCGACGACAATCACCCCAAATGGGTCCTGTCCATGGACGAAATCGGGCCTGCCGAGCGCAACGGGATCCGGCACCTGAACCTGATGGAGTTCCTCACGGACTCCCAGCCTGGTGAGCACTAGCGCGAGTTTACTGGGGCA
>DBMS01000043.1 GCA_002297665.1 Holophagaceae bacterium UBA692
ATCACGTCACGTCGCCAGATTCCGGATCCATTGAACTCGGAAAGGAGCTGGCCACGATCAGTGTAGGTGTATCGGCGGCTGCGGGAAGGGTCGAGCTGGTCGGTGAGGGAGACGCGGTGGCCCGACGGGGCATAAGCATAGCGCTGCTGGGCTGCTGGGGTGTCCACCCCCGCCAGACTCCCCAGGCCATCCCAGACCAGGCTCATCACCTGGGCGGCCCCGCTTCCCATCCCGACCTGGACGGCCTCTCCTCGGCCATTGGTCGACCACCCGGTAAAGGCTCCCCTGGATGTCATGGCCGGAACGCGATTGTCCACCATGGGCGGGAATGAAAAACCATTGAAGGAGGAGGCCTGGGCATTGGTCGAATGCAGGACGTTGTTGCCAAAGGCGTCGTGCCCGTGCTGGGTCGTAATGCCGAAACCATCCGCTCTGGAAAGCTGCCCATTCCCGTTGTGGGTCAAGGTGGTCCATTCGCCCGCTTGGCTTAAGCGGCCTCCTTCGTCATACCGGTACGCGCGGGGGTTCGGCGGGGCGAACATGACCCCGGGGGTCCATTGGACCAGCCTCAATCCGAGGGAGTCCATCTCCCATTCGTCGAAGGCGTCCGAACCGAATACCAGTTTCCGGCGGTTTCCCCAGGCGTCATGGAACACGCTCTTCACGAGAGGCGTTTCGGAAGGGGATATCTGGACGAGGGATACGGCCCGACTCAAGGCGTCATAGTCGTATCGCACCTTTCGGCCGGAGGGGTAGGTCAGATATTTCAATCGCCCCTGGTCGTCGTACTGGTACTGAACCACCGCCGTAAGGCCGTCCTGAATGAGTTTCTCCTGGCTAAGGCGCCCTCCGGCGCCCCCATAGGTGAACTCCTGCCGCACCTCGGCCCCGCCAACTGCCCGGGTGGCCCAGGAGAGTTCGGCTCCGGCGTACCCGAACGCAAGGCTTGTGTTTCCGCCCGTGAGGTTCACGGGGCGCCCAAGGGCATCGTAGCGGATGGTCCGAGTTCGGGCATCGGCGGTTCCGAAGGCCTCGATCACGGTGCAAGGCAAGCCGGAAGCCGTGAAGCCCTGGAAGACCTGCCGGCCCGTTTCAGGCTCCGTCTTCTCCCTCAGCCTTCCCAGGTTGTCGTAGACGAAGGTCCGAACCTGCGTGTTTGCGGTGGTTCTGGTCGCGTTTCCGTCCCAGGACTCGACTCGCAGCGGCTTGCCCAGCCCATCATAGAAGAATTGCGAAACAGCTCCCATCGGCTCGATGATCTTGACCGTTTCTCCGAGGGCATTCACGAAATCTTGGCTTTGCAGATAGAAACTTCCCTTGGTGGCGATTGAAGTTCGCTTGTTCCACACTGCGCCATCTGGCTGGGTTTCCGTTTCGTAGATATAGCTTATGGCTTTCCCGTCAGACTGGGAGGTGGCCTGGACTCGGTCCAGGTCGTCATAGGTCGTAGAGGTCAGGCGAGTTGAACCCTCCGCGTTGCATTCCCGCACCGCCTCCAACCTACCGTATCGATCATAGATAAGGTCTTCCGTCAGAGCGTTGGGGAGGTCCCGGCGAACCACGCGACCGAATCCGTCCCTTTCCTGTACCATCGTTATGAGGCCACGGCTCACGGTTTCGCTGCGGCCGTCCAGCCCGTAGGAGTGGGTGGTCGAAGGACTGCCGGACGGTTTTTCACTCGTCACCCTGCCAAACAAGTCCAGATCGAAGGCGGTGGTCACACCGTGGGTGTCGGTCGTTTGAAGGGTGCGCCCACCGCTGTCCAAAACCGTACGTTGTTGAACAAGGGTCTGTTGGGCTCCATCGAGCACGCTCTGGGTAAGGGTCCGCCCGTCCAGGGAAAACTCATAGGTCGTTGAAGCGGGTGCAGGTACCGGACCCCAACTCGCACCCGGCTTTGAAGTGGATGGCCGCCCTTCTCCATCATACGTATAAGCGACAGTGACGTTGCCATCCGCCCCCCCTTCCCAGGTCATCGTGGAGGGGAGGTCAGAGGATGCGTCGAAATCCAAGGACTTCGCGGTCACCTGGGGCTGCGAGCCTCCGGGGCCCGTCCGGGACCATGTCACTTTCCTAACCCGCGAGGGAAGGAGACGCTCGGGCTTGGCGTCGTATTCGTAGGACGTGATCGCCCGCAATGCGCCAGAAGGCTCCCCGTAACTTTGAGTCATCAATTTCCCTGAAGTGTAGGAATTCACCGCAGTCCGGGTTCCTTCCCCGGCGCGGCTCGAGGTTTGAATTGCCAGGAAAGAAAGGGTGCCGGCGACGCCTCCGCCTTCGTAGGTAAAGGTGTCGGTCGCCAGAACGGTGCCATTGCTCCCCACCCGTTCGATCCGTTTGGGCACTCCATTCCAGTAGTCCCGTCCTTCCCAGGCAAGGGGGTAGGTATAAACGTGGAATCGAGCGTCCGTGGGGTCGCTGCTTCCGACAGGTATGAAAAAGTCCCAGGCCTTGACGGTCCAGTTGGGGTCCGTCCAGACGCCATCCCCGGCTTCGGTGCCCAGTTGGGTCCAGATCGGAAGGTGCCGTTCCCACTTCTGAACCCTTTTCTTGACGCCCTCTCCACCCTCGGCCCGGATAACCCCACGGAGGTGGGTTTCGTTGGACAGGACACCATCCTGTTCCTGCAGGATGTGAGTGTCATAGGTGAAGGTGGTGGTGGTTCCCAGGGGGTCTGTCAAGCCAACGAGTTCCCGGCCGCTCCCGTCGTAGTTGAAATGCCAAACTTGTCCTGCCTCCATGGAGCCGACGGGAGGCGTTGGCGAAGGCGCGCCGGCGCCTTGCCAGGAAGGTGAGGGAATTCGCCGGGGATCCTCAATCCGGATATCGGTTGGCCGGAAAAGCAGGCTGGTGCCTTCCCACCGGGTTTCCTCGGTCACCTTTCGATAGGAACCGACCAATTGGGTGAAGGCCGGGATCATATTGGACGTCGCGCCTTGGTTGTTCATGAGGGTGATGAGCGAACCCTTGACCACCACGGAAGGCGCTTCCACCCCGATGTAATCCACCCGCATCAGCCAGTCCGGAACAATCCCGGCCTGAGGTTCTGCCCATTGGACTTGGATGCCCTGACCCCGCTGGTTGGTGGCCACGCCGATCTCGATCGCGCTGAGGCCGGACGGCAGGCCTGTGGTCCTCCGGGTCCATTGGAACTGAACGTAGTGGCCGAACCGGTCCAGCCAAAGGAGCGGCCGGTAGCCCGACCCGGCCGGTCCGAAAATCCGGGCCCGCTCGTGATCCATGACCACCTTCAACTGCGGACTCGGGGGAGTGGGGTAGCCTACCGGGGCTTTCAACAGAGCCGAAGGGCCGCCAAGGGCCGAAGGCGATAGAACGTATTTGGCGAGGGTGCCATCGCCACTCAGCCTGACCTCGCTCCCCGCGACCGGAGGTAGCCCGAAGGCGGCCGGGAAGCCAAAGGTGCCAAAGGCGCTGGTTACCCAACTGGCAATAAACCTCCCGTCCTCCAGGAGGACGTTCTCCCCCTTCGTAGCCCCGCCGAAGGTTAGGCTCCCTGCCAAGGGGTGGTGAGTAAAGATCACCTCCTTGAGCACGGGCGGCTGGTCAGGGTACTTGTAGACCATGACATTGGTCGGCTGGATCCATGAGGACGCGTCCATCTGAAGGGATACCGGGATATTGATCTCCCCCGGAACTTCAGCGAGGCCGAAATTGAGGTGCAGGGTTCCGGTTCCCGGGTCAACGGCCCATCCGGTTTCGGCGCCGCTCAAACCCCGCGTATTCAGGACCTGGGGTGCGCCGGCCAAGCCTTGACGCCCACTCAGGGCAAGGCCGAAGACCAGTGAAGGGAGGACAAACGCAAGCCGGACGGCAGCCTTCATTGTTGATCCTATGGGGATGGAATTCCATTGAGCCGTGCGGGGCCATCCCAGGTCAACCCTTCTTTTCGAACCTCCGTTCCCACTCCCGCTCCGCCCCGGAAACCTAAGGCAGCCCTGGCGCAGGTGAACGGTGGACGCGGGCTTCGCCCTGCCAGGAGAACCCCCATGCCCAAACGCCCCTTCCTCGCCCTCCTGGGCCTCGCCCTCTCGGCGGGCGCCCTCCTGGCCACGGATCCTCCCCCCGGGAACCCGGCGGCCGTGGCCAAGGCCATGGCCGCCCGCTACCGCAGGAACGTCCTGGAGCACATCCACCCCGCAGCCTCCCCCGAGGTCGCCCAGGCCCTGGCCGAACCCCTGCGGGCCCTCCAGGCCAGCTGGACGCGCCTCGCCTCCGCCTACGCCATCCAGGCCAAGTACGCGGAGCGCCTGGCGAGCCCTTCAAGCACGGAGGGCGACCGGGCCAAGCTGATCACCCTCTTGGATCAGTGCGAAGCGGCCCTGGCCGAGCAGACCCGCATGGAATGCACGGTCCACATCGCCCTGGTCCAGAGCGAAAGCCTGGCCATGGCCCGGAGGGCCCAGGGGCCCCTGCCGGGAGCCCCCGCGGAAGGGGCGGACCCGGAACGGCTGGTGCGGCGGGTCCTGGTGACCGCCGAGGCCCGGGCCGTCAGCCTCTGGCTGAACCGGGAGTGGGACCGGATCGCCCTGGCCTCCCCCTGGACCGCGTGGCGCACGGCCCTGGGCGACCACAGCCCAAGGGCCCTCGGGGACCTCCTCCGGGACTGGCGGCCCGTTCCCGGGGTGGGGCTGCCCTGCTTCCTCGCCAAGGCGGAGGGGACCCCGGACTTCGTCTTCGCCCCGGCCGGAATCCGGGAGGCCTCCGCCGAGCGGCTGTCGGCGGACCTGGGATCGGCCCGCAAGGGGCCCGCGGGTAAGGCTCCGAAGCAGGGCCTCCCGGCCCCCAAGGACATCCGGCACACCCACGCTTGGCACGAGGCCAACCGGGAACGCAAGGAGAAGCGCCGGGAGGAAAAGGTCCAGCGCGACCAGGAGGAGGCCCAGCGCAAGGCGGCCGCCCTGCGCGCCCACCAGGCCCGCGAGGCCCTGGAGGCCGAACGCGTCCGGGAGCACGCCGAACGCCAGCGCATGCGCGCGCGGGAAGAGCGGGCCGCCGCCCATGCCCGGCTCGTGGCCAGGCGGGAAGCGCGGGAACGGGCCGAGGCCGCCCG
>DBMS01000153.1 GCA_002297665.1 Holophagaceae bacterium UBA692
GCCAGCTCGCCTCGGCCCGGGCGCTGGCGGCCGGGGCGGAAACCCGCCTGGCCTACGCCCGCGTCCTGGCGCCCAGCGACGGCAGGATCGGCGTGCTGGCGGTTCGGCAAGGGGAGATCCTCGCGGCGGGCGGGGCCGTCGCGACCCTGGTGGATCTCAAGCGGACCTGGGTCCTGGCGGCGATCCCGGAAACCCGGGCGGGCGCCCTGAAGGTGGGGGACAGCCTGGCGGTGCGGCTGCCGTCCGGAAGCCAGGTGACGGGACGGATCCTGGTGAAGGCCGCGGAGGCGGACTTTGCCACCCAGCGGGACACGGGCACCCGCCTGCGGGATATCCGGGCCATCCGCCTCAAGCTGGGCATCGACAACCCGGAAGGCATCCTCGTGCCCGGCATGTCCGCGGACGTCATCGTGCCGGGGAGGCCCCGATGAGCGCCATCGAGGTGGAGGATGTCGTCAAGCGCTACGGCGCCTTCGAGGCCGTCAAGGGCATCAGCTTCGAGGTNNCTGCTGGGTCCCAACGGCGCGGGCAAGAGCACGCTGATCCGCATGATGACCACGCTCATTCCCATCACCCGCGGCCGCGTCCGCATCAACGGACACGACCTGGCCAAGCGCCCGGACGACGTCCGCCGGAGCATCGGGGTCCTGCCCCAGGCCATGACCAGCGATCTGGACCTGACGGTGGAGGAGAACATGCTCGTCTACGCCCAGCTCTACGGCATCGGCCGGGCGGACCGGGAACGGCGCATCGGGGAGCTGCTGGAGGCGGTCGAACTCACCGAGCGGCGCGGGGCCATGACCCGCGCCCTGTCGGGGGGCATGCGGCGGCGGCTGGAGATCGCCCGGGGCCTGATCCACGAACCGAAGGTGTTCTTCATGGACGAGCCCACGACGGGGCTGGATCCCGTGTCGCGCGCGCGGGTGTGGGAGCTGCTCCGGCGGATCAACGCGGAGCGGGGCATCACCCTCCTGATCACCACGCACCACATGGAGGAGGCCGATTTCCTCTGCGGCCGGGTGGCCATCATCGACCAGGGCCGCCTCGCGGCCCTGGACACCCCGGCCAGCCTCAAGCGCGGCGTGGGCGAGGGCGCCACCCTGGACGACGTGTTCGTGCGCTACGCCGGCCACGACCTGGAAGGGGGCCGGCCATGAACGGCATCGCCGCCATCGCCGGCCGGGAGCTGCGCAAGTTCTTCCACGCGCCCGTGCTGATCTTCGTGGTCGTGCTGGGCCCGCTGGTGCAGCTGCTCATCATGGGCAACGTCTTCGGCGGGCACATCACGGGGGCCCGGGTCGGGGTCGTGGACCGCGACCACGGCCCCCACGCGCTCCGCTTCCGGGAGGCCCTCGCCGCCGCCTCCAGCGGCACGGGGCTGTTCACCACCGTGGCCTTCGCCGACGAGCGGGAGGCCCGGGACGCCATCGAGGCGGGCCGCCTGAACGCGGCGGTCCTCCTTCCCGCGGACCTGTCCCGGCGCGTCTTCCGGGGCGAGAACCCCCGCGTGGGGATCCTCCTGGACAACTCGGACCAGGCCGTGAGCGCGGCCCTGTCGGGCACCCTCGCGGAGATGACCACCACCCTGGCCTCGCCGCCGGCGCCCCTCCACGGGCGCGGGTCCCTGGCCCTGGAACGCGTCGAGCTCTACCCCTACGTCGCCTACATCACGTACCTGTTCCCAGGGACCCTGACCCTGGCCATCTTCCTGTCGGTGCTGTTCGGCGGGGTCATGCTCTGGATGGAGGACAAGAACCGGGGCGTGCACGAGGGGTTCCTGGTCACGCCCATCACCCGGCTGGAGCTGGTCCTGGGGATGGTGCTGGCCGGTTCGGCCAAGGCCATGATCTGCGGCGGCCTCTTCGCGGCCCTGGGGTCCCTGCTGGCGGGGCTGGACCTCCTCCTGCACCCCCTCACGATCCTGGGCGTCGTGGCGGTCATGGCGGCCACGGCTTTCGCGTTCAACACCCTTTCCATCGCCATGTTCGCCCGGGTGGACGACGTGATGCTGCCCAAGGTGCTGGCCGGGCTCCTGAACACCCTGCTGTTCTTCTCCAGCGGGGCGGTGTACCCCGTCCACGCCTTCCCCGGCTGGCTGAGGCTCCTGGCGAAGGTCAACCCGATGACCTACGCCGTCCACGGGTTCCGGTCCCTGGTCGTCCGGGACGCCTCCTTCATGGTGGCGTTGCCGGACGTCCTGATCCTCTGCGCGATCGGGTCCGCGGCGCTGGCCGCGGGAACCCTCCTCTTCCGGCGGTCGCTCTGACCCCTACTCCATCACGAGCCACACCCGCCGGTTGGCCTTGACGCCCATGGCCAGGGTCATCATGGCCTCGGAGACGGGATCGCCCTTGGAGGAGCCGTCCGCCAGGTCCACCACCATGACCTGGTCCCTGCCGCCAACGGGTAGGCAGACGCTCCTGGGAAACTCCCGGTCGGCGGCGCCGGGCAGGGAAGGGGGATCGGGAATGTTGAATTCGCTGCCGCCCTCCAGGGCGTCCACGCTGGTGCGGAAGAGGGAGGCCAGCGCGACGATGGCCGATCCTGAGGGCCGGATCTTGTCCCGCTCCCAGAAGGAGATGGAGGCCTGGTCCACCCGGAGGACCTCGGCCATCTCCTGCTGGGACCACTTCCAGGTGCGGCGCACGGACTTGATGCGGTCGCCCAGGGTGGCGAGGGCGCCCTTGGTTTCGGGATCGCTGGCGGTGAGGGACAAGGGGGACCTCCTGGGACGTTGAACCGGAGGGGCGCTCCGGGTTCGCGTGAATAGACAATAGGCGCAGGTACCATGCACCTCGGGGGTGATGGAATCTGCGCCTCCAACTTGCAGGTCTGATACCTGAACGCTGAGGAATTCCGCTCCTGAAGCGGAATTTTATTCGATGTATAATTTAACTAATTTCGGACCAGGGTCAATAGAATTAATCGCAAATTCCAACTTCGGCGGCCAGGGCGTCCAGGGCGCCGCAGATCTCGTCATCGCCTGGGCGTTCTTCGGGAAGCTTCCGGGCCAGGCGGCCCACCAGGTCCACCAGGGGCCGGGGCGCGTCGGGGCGCAGGGCCGCCAGATCCGGCAGGTCGGCGCTGCGGTGCTGGTCCAGGATCTCGAAGGGGGTCTCGCCCTGGTAGGGGGTCCGCCCGCTGATCAGTTCGAAGAGCATGATTCCGAAGGAGTAGCGATCCGCGGCCGGGCCCACCTGGGTCTTGAGCTGGAGCTCCGGGGCGGCGTAGGAGGGGGTGCCCAGGAAGGCGTAGGTGGTGGTGAGGGTGGCCGAATCCAGGATCCGCGCGATGCCGAAATCCATCACCTTGACCTGGTCCCCCAGCATGAGGATGTTCCCGGGCTTCAGGTCCCGGTGGGTGACGCCCCGGGCGTGGGCATGGGCCATGGCCGAGGCCACCTGCCGGGCCAGGCCCAGGACCGTGGGGAGCGGCAGCCGCCCTCGCTCCTTGAGGAGCACGTCCAGCCGCTGGCCTTCCACGTATTCCATGACCAGCCACGGGGTGGTGTCCCGGGGGCCCTGGTCCAGGAGACGGACGATGTTGGGGTGGTCCAGGAGCGAGCCCAGCCGGGCCTCCTGCCGGAACCGCCCCAGGAACTCCGGATCGTCCTGGCGGAACGGGTGAAGGAGCTTGAGGGCCACGGGGCGTTTGTCCCCCTCCTTGCGGGCCAGGTAGGTGGATGCGAACCCGCCCCGCCCCAGCAGCCGCTCGATGTGGTACGGCCCCACTTGCGTCGGCTGACGGAAGGCTTCGTCAAGGGCCGGCCGTTTCCGCCGTCCGGCGAGCCACAGGCCCAGCACCGCCGCGGCCAGGCCTCCCAGGATCCATGGATAGGCGCCGTGGCGCTGGCGGATCTGGATCTCGGGAGCCTTGGGCGGTTCGGGAACGGGCAGGACGGGAAGCGCCTTCGCAGGTGCCGGGGGGCGCTGGACGGGAAGCGGCGCCGCGGCCTTCGGCGGCTCCGGCCGGAGGGCCGGCTGGGGCGCCGGCTG
>DBMS01000277.1 GCA_002297665.1 Holophagaceae bacterium UBA692
CCTGGGCGTGGATTGAAACTCCTGGCCCTGGACGGCGCGTGGAGGGCCGGGTGGTCGCCCAAGTCATCGCACCTGGGCGTGGATTGAAACTGACAGGTGAGGACGATCACGCCGCGGTTGATGACGTCGCCCAGGTCATCGCACCTGGGCGTGGATTGAAACGTCCAGAAGACCTGGGACGCCCTGGATACCCTCGTCGCCCAGGTCATCGCACCTGGGCGTGGATTGAAACCTGCTGCGCCTCGCGGTGATGCACCCCGATGCCGTCGCCCAGGTCATCGCACCTGGGCGTGGATTGAAACGCCATGGAGGACGACCAGCAGCAGCGCGGAGGGCGTCGCCCAGGTCATCGCACCTAGGCATGAATTGAAAGGCCTGCGCAGGCTGGAGAGTCGAAACGCGATCCGTGCCCAAATCATTGCGCCTGAGCGTGAAGGGAAACAACTCCAGAAGAACTGTTCCTTTTCTCCTCGGGGCTCCAATCGTTTCAGAGAAGCCCTACAACCTCCCCAGCCGCCTTTCCAGGTCCGCCCGGTGCCGCCGGCTGAGCACCACCTGGGTTCCGGTGGTGAGGTGCACCCGGAATTCCCCGTGCGCCAGGGGTTCCAGGCTGGCGATGCGGGCGAGGTTCACGAGGGTGGAGCGGTGGATGCGCACGAAGCGGCCGGGATCCAGCCGGGCCTCCAGGGCGCTGAGGCTCTCCCGCAGGAGGTGGCTCGCGCCGCGGGCATGGACGCGCACGTAGTTGTCCTCGGCGGCGATCCAGTCCACGTCCTCGGCCGGCAGCACGAGGATGCGGTCCCGGTGCCGGACCGTGATGCGGTCCGCGGGCGCGGAGGTGCGCAGGGTCGGCAGGGCGGCGACCAGGCCGAGGGTTCCGGCGCCGGTCCAGTGGGACCGGATCCGCGCCAGGCACCGGTCGAACCGTTCGTCGTCGAAGGGCTTGAGGAGGTAGTCCAGGGCCTGGGCCTCGAAGGCCTTGAGGGCGTGCGCGTCGTAGGCCGTCACGAAGACGACCACCGGGGGGAGATGGGCCGGGTCCAGCAGCCGCAGCACCTCGAAGCCGTCCAGGCCCGGCATGCGGATGTCCAGGAAGGCCACGTCGGGGCGCAGGGTTTCCAGGGCGTGCAGGGCCTCCCTTCCATGGCTGGCCTCCCCCACCACCTCCACGTCCGGTGCGCGGGCCAGGAGGCGGAGCAGGTAGTTCCTCGCCGGGGCCTCGTCGTCGGCGACCAGGGCGCGCAGGCGCGTCACGGCGCCTCCCCCAGGCACAGGGGCACCGTCACGGTGGCGCGGGCGCCGCCTTCGGGGCCCGGCTCCAGGGCGAACCGCCCACGGGGGCCGTGGAGGTGCGCCAGGCGCCGCACGACGTTTCCCAGGCCCACGCCCAGCACGGGTTCGCCCGCGAGCCCGCGGCCCGTGTCCTCCACCTGCAGGCGCAGGGTCTCCCCCTGGGCCTGGGCGCGCAGGGTGACGCGCCCGCCCCGTTCCCGGGAGGCGAGGCCGTGGCGGAGGGCGTTCTCCACCAGGGGCTGGAGGATGAAGTTGGGGACCTTCGCCTCCAGGAGGCCGGGATCGACCTCCTCCACCACCACCAGGCGCGGGCCGAAGCGCACCTGCTCGATGGCCAGGTAGTGGTGGAGGAAAGCCAGCTCCTGGCGCAGGGGAACCTCGGGCGCGCGGCTGCCCTCCAGGGTCAGGCGCAGGAAATCGCCGAGCCGGGCCGTCATGCTCCGGGCCACGGCGGGCGCCTCGTCCACCAGCGAGCCGATGGCGTGCAGGGTGTTGAAGAGGAAGTGGGGCTGAAGCTGCATCCTCAGGGCCGTCAGCTCCGCCTGGGCCAGCTGGGCCTCCAGGGCCGCGGCGCGCGAGGCGGCCAGGGCCTGCTGGCGGCGGTGGTGCAGCACCAGCGCCACGGTCACGGTGACGCCGTAGATGAGAAGGCCCATGTAGAGCTGGTCGCTGCCCAGCAGCCTCATGCCCAGGGGCAGGTCGCCCGGGCGCGGCAGCCGGCGCTGGTCGTAGGGAACGTAGAGGACCACCAGCAGGACCAGGTGGACCAGCCCCAGGGCGGCCGCCGCGAGCGCGTGCAGGCCCAGGGCGCGCAGCCTGCGGCCCGGCTCGAACCCGGCCCGGGAGGCCATGAAGAACATGGCCGGCGTGAGGAGCATCCACAGGTAGTAGTCGAACAGGGTGAACGAAACGACCATCCCCTCCGTGAGGGGACACGTCTGCGCCCGGATGCTCCCGACCACGCTCAGGATCCGCACGAGGCCCAGGAGCGTGAAGACCCCGAACGCCGCGCCCCAGAATTCCCACCCGCGCCGGGATTCCTGGGCGGCGGACGTCTGGGGCGGGGAGGAAGGTGGCATGGGCAGGGTCCAGGAGGGGGCCGGAAGGGGCCGCGCGCCCCGGAAGCCTACACCATCCCATGGGCGGGCCGGGGCCGCCACCGGTACGTGGGCGGGCCTCCCGCCGCGGCCCGGGCGCCGCTCACCCCGCCGGAACCGCCATTCCCGACATCGGCCGCGGGGCTCGCCCCGGGCCGCCGTATCCTGCCTGGACCTCCCCCGGCGCCCCGCCGCCCTTCCTACGGTGAAAGATGCCCCAAGCGAATCCCGGCCTCGCCGGTCCCCCCGCGGATGTGAGAACGAAGCTCGCGGCCCTCTGGACCTCCACGACGCTCTGCTACCTCTACTGCGACTACCTGGCCCTCTACGCCCCCGGCAAGCTCCAGGGCATGCTCCAGGGCCGGATGGGCCCCCTGGGCGCGGCCACCCCCGGCGTGCTCCTTGGGACCTCCGCCCTCATGGCGATCCCGTGCGGGATGGTCGCGCTGTCCCTTCTGGCGCCCCCGCGCCTGAACCGCTGGGCCAACGTCGGGGCCGGGGCCGCGTTCACGGTGATCATGGCCCTCATCCTGCCGGGACAGCGGGCGTTCTACCAGTTCTGGGCGGGCCTGGAAATGCTCCTCACCCTGGCCGTCGTGGTCCTGGCGCTGCGCTGGCCCCGGGTTTCCCCGGGCAGCTCCGGGGGCTGAAATGCGCGCCCTGCCGGCGGACCCGCCTCGAACCTCGCCCCCGGCCGGCCCCCACCTGCGCGCCGGCTGCCTTTACCTGCTGGTCATCGCCGCCGGATCGGTGAGCCTCGGATACGTTCCCGCCCGGACGCTGGTACCCGGCGACCCGATCGCCACGGCCCGCCTGGTGGCGTCGGCCGAAGGGCTCTTCCGCCTGGGCATGGTCTCGGACCTGGCGCTCGCCCTTTCCTTTCTCCTCCTGCCCCTGGCGCTGCACCGGGCCCTGGGCCCCCTTCGCCCCTCCACGGGGCGGTTGATGGTGGTCCTGGCGGTCCTGGGATTCCCGCTGGCCCTGGCGAACCTCGGAATCAAGCTGGACCTGCTGGCCGCGGTGCGGGGCGGCGGCGGGTTCGCCCCCCTCGGCGGCGACGCGCTGGAGGCCGCGGTGGCCCGGGCGATGCAGGCCCACCGGCACGGCCTCCTCGTGCAGCAGGTGTGCTGGGGCGCGTGGCTGATCCCCCTGGGCCGGCTCGTCGCCCTGGGGGGCCTGCGTCCCCGGATCCTGGGGTACCTCCTCATGGCCGGGGGCGCCGGCTACCTCGTCCATGTGGCCGGAACCCTGGGCTGGCGCGCCTATGCGGCCAGTCCCCTTCCCGGCGTGATTCGCCTGCCTGCATCCATGGCGGAGATGGGCACCTGCCTGGCCCTCCTGGCCCACGGCCTTCACCTGGAGGCGTTCCGCCGGCGCCGGAGCGAGCCCGGGCGGCCCTGACCGCGGGGATCCGCCGGCACGGCGCCGGGGAACCCTTCCCGCCCGGGAACGCACTCTTGGGTGCGGAGCGATTCGCCCGGGGAGGGCCCCGGGGATCGCGCCCCGCCAAGCCCGTCCCGGAGGCCCCATGGCCGATCGAATCAAGGACCCCGATTTCTCGAACGTGAACGCCGGCGCGTCCTCGGACGCCGCGCAACCTCCCTCCCGGACGTACACCGTCGTCCGGGGCGACTCCCTTTCCCGCATCGCCAAGCGCTTCTACGGCGACGCCGGGCTCTGGCCCCTCATCCAGGAAGCCAACGCCGACCTCATCCGGGACCCCGACCGCATCCAGGCCGGTTGGGTCCTGGCCATTCCCCCCAAGCCCTGAGCCGGAGTCCCCATGCGCATCCAGGCCCTGCCTTCCGTTCTCCTGATCACCCTCGCCTGCGCCAGGAAGGAGGCGCCGCCCGCGCCCGCCGCGGCCCTCACCGTGACGTCGGTGACCCTCGGCAAGGCCCTGGCCGCCGGAAAGCGCGTCGCCTTGCCCACCGACGCCTTCGGGCCCAGGGACACGATCTTCGCCAGCGTCGAGACGGCGGGGACCGCTGAAAAGGCCAGCCTCCGGGCCCATTGGACCTTCAACGGCGCCAGGGGCCCGGTGGAGGTCCACCGGCACGTCCTGGACCTGGTCAAGGTCACCGCCCCGGCGGTCCACGAATTCCACCTCGCCAAGCCCACCGATTGGCCCAAGGGAACTTACCAGATCGAGGTGTACGTGGACGGCGCCAGCGCCGCGAAGAGGGGCTTCACCGTCCAGTAGGTCGCGGACCCAACCAGGATGAACCATTACGGAATTCAGGCCGGTCCGCCCGGGCCCCACGGTCGGCCGGAACGGTGCGGCGCCCTATGCAACCACCCACAGGAGACTTTCGGGCGAGTTTTTTTGCGCAGGGCGCGACGACACAAAACTTTTATATCAATAATCCATTTATATGCGCATTTTTCGACCAGCGGGCCGACCGCCCGCATGTAAATATTCGGTAAAAATTTTGCGTTTACAATTGGGCCGTCGCGTGATCAAATCATCCACACACTAGCCAATAAGTATCATTTTCCCCTCGATGGCGAGGCCCAAAAAACGAATGCGGTAGGGTCGATTTTTTCGATTCCACCCATGGTAATCAATGCAGATGAACATGAGGACACCCGTCCCATTGGGCGAGTCATGACCTTTTGCGCGTATTGCCATGCGGTTGTTCGATTTCGTACCTATTGCAACTAAACAATTTATCACAATATCACGAGGGAATCCGTCAGGATTCATGAAACATGACCATTTATGATCGTAAACAAGCGTTATCGACTCTAAATGATCGAAAAGAGGGCGCTGCCGAAACCGGCCTGAGCCCCTGGTGTTCCGGAAGCGGCACCCCCCCCGCCGCCCTGGAGACCGTCGAGCGCCCCGGGGAGCCCCGGGCCGGGGAGGCCAGGGTCATCAAGGTGGCCGCGGAGAAACTGGACAAGCTCGTGGACCTGGTGGGCGAGCTGGTCATCGCCTCGGCTTCCGCCCACGTGCGCGCCTGCGCGAACCGCGATCCGGGCGTCGGGGAGGCCACCGCCCAGGTCAGCAAGCTGGTGGAGGAGATCCGCGACAACGCCATGAGCCTGCGTATGGAGCAGATCGGCCACACCTTCGGGCGCTTCCGCCCCGTGGTCCGGGACGTCTCCCTCGAACTGGGCAAGGAGGTCGACCTGGAGATCCGCGGCGCCGAAACCGAGCTGGACACGTCCATCGTCGAGAAGATCGCCGACCCCCTGGCGCACCTGGTGCTCAACGCCCTGGACCACGGCATCGAGCGCCCGGAGGTGCGCCGGGCCCGGGGCAAGGCGGACCGGGGCTCCCTCCTGCTCAACGCCTTCCACGAATCCGGCAGCATCGTCATCGAGGTGGCCGACGACGGCGGGGGCCTGGACCGGGCCGGAATCCGGGCCAAGGCCGCCGAGCGCGGCCTCGTCCCTCCGGACGCGGCCCTGACGGACGCCGAGGTCACCGGCCTCATCTTCGAACCCGGGTTCTCCACCGCCGCCCAGGCCGGCGACTTTTCCGGAAACGGGATGGGCCTGGATGGGGTTCGCCGCACCCTCGACGAGCTCCACGGCACCGTGGAGGTGGAAAGCCGCGAGGGTTCGGGCACCTTGATCCGGATCCGCCTGCCCCTGACGCTGGCCATCATCGACGGGTTCCAGGTGGAGGCCGCGGGCACCTGCTACGTCCTTCCGCTGCATGCGGTCATCGAGTGCCTGGACCTGGGCCCGTTCCTGGAATCGGAGGAGAACCACCTCATCAACCTCCGGGGCGAAGTGCTGCCTTTCCTGCGGCTCCGGGAGGTCTTCTCCCTGGGCGGGCCGGCTCCGGACAAGGAGCGGGTGGTGGTCGTCCAGGCCGGGGAGGTCCGGGCGGGCCTCGTCGTGGACCGCCTCCTCGGCGAGTTCCAGACGGTCATCAAGCCCCTGGGCGAGCTCTTCCGCAACGTGCGGGGGCTGGGCGGCTCCACGATCCTGGGCACCGGGGAGGTGGCGGTGGTCCTGGACGTCGCCCAGCTCCTCGCCCTCGCCGACGGTCCCCCGGCCCGCCCCTGAACCCACGTCAACCATCCCCCCCTTTCCCATGGAGTCATCAATGCTCAAGAGCATGAAAGTTTCAGCCCGGCTGGGCCTCGCCTTCGGAATCGTGTTTCTCGTGGTCCTGGGCATGGCCCTGGGCAACCACTTCGGGATGAGCAGCGTCAGCAGGCAGCTCAGCGACATCAACCACATGAACACGCCCGAGATGAACGCCGCGACCAACACCGCCATGGCCAGCTACGGGATCCGGACCGCCTACCGGGACCTCTTCCTGGCCACCAACGGGTCGGAGTACGCCAAGGCCAAGGATGGCATCAAGGCCGCCCAGGCCAAGTACATGGACGAAGCCCAGAAGATGTACAAGATCTTCGATTCCTTCCAGGGCCTCACCAGCGAGAAGGAGAAGGAGATCCTCAGGGACGTGCGCGACCCCCGGGAGAAGGCGTTCGCGGGGATCGAGAAGATGCTCGACTTCCTGGATCGCGGGAAGAAGGCCGAGGCCGACCAGGTGCGCATGGAGGTGGTCATGCCGTGCATGCTCACCATGGCCTCCAAGCTCTCCGAACTCTCCCAGTACGAGATGGCCGAGAGCGTCAAGGCCGGGGACGCCGCTGAGGCCACCCTGGCCGCGGCCCAGCGCACCGGGTTCCTGCTCCTGGCCCTGGTGGCCGCCATCGGCGTGACGGCGAGCTTCCTGGTCACCCGGAGCATCACGAAGGAGCTGGGCGGCGAGCCCGCCTACGCCGCCGAGGTGGTGCGGCTCATCGCGGCGGGCGACCTCACGGTGGACGTGCAGACCGCCCCGGGCGACGCGTCCAGCATGATCGCCGCCATCAAGGGCATGGCCGCCAAGCTCCAGGAGATCATGGGGCAGGTCCAGGAGGCCTCGGGCCTGCTGGTGGGGGCCTCCGAGCAGCTGAGCTCCACCGCCCAGTCCCTGAGCCAGGGCGCCAGCGAGCAGGCCGCGAGCGTGGAGGAGACCAGCGCCTCCATGGAGGAGATGAGCGCCTCCATCGCCCAGAACAACGAGAACGCCAAGGTCACCGGCGACATGGCCGCCCGCACCGCCAAGGACACGGTGGAAGGCGGCGCGGCGGTGAAGGAGACGGTGGGCGCCATGAAGCAGATCGCCCAGAAGATCGCCATCATCGACGACATCGCGTACCAGACCAACCTGCTGGCCCTGAACGCCGCCATCGAGGCGGGCCGCGCCGGCGAGCACGGCAAGGGCTTCGCGGTGGTGGCGGCCGAAGTTCGCAAGCTGGCCGAGCGCAGCCAGGTGGCGGCCGAGGAGATCAGCGCCCTGGCCACCGGCAGCGTGGACCTCGCCGAGAAGGCCGGCCGGCTCCTGGACACCATCGTTCCGGCCATCCAGAAGACCTCCGACCTGGTGATGGAGATCGCCGCGGCCTCCAGCGAGCAGAATTCGGGCGTCGGCCAGATCAACGGCGCCATCGGCCAGATCAGCCAGGCCGTGGCCCAGAACGCCGCGGCCTCGGAGGAACTGGCGTCCACCTCCGAGGAGGTCAGCAGCCAGGCCGAGGAGCTCCAGAGCACCATCAGCTTCTTCAAGCTGTCCAGGACGGCCCAGGCCTCCGTCCGGCGCTCCGGCCGGGGGAGCGCGCCGAGCCGCGGAAGCCGTCCAGGCGCCCACCGGGACGTGGATGAGCAGGCGTTCACGAAATTCTAGGGGGCGACCATGAACGACTGTCTCCAACCGCAGGAACGCTCCCCCCGGAACGTCCGCCACGACGCCGTCGAGGCGCGCCGGCAATACCTCACCTTCCGGCTCGGCGCCGAGACCTTCGCCCTGGAAGTGGCGACCGTCAAGGAGGTCATCCCCTTCACGGGCCTGACGGAAATTCCCCTGGTCCCCGAGGTCATCCGGGGGGTCATCAACCTGCGCGGGGCCGTGGTCCCGGTGGTGGACCCCCTGGTCCGCTTCGGGCGCGCGCGCATGGACGCGGACCGCCGCACCTGCATCATCGTGCTGGACGCCCAGGGGTCCGAAGGGGGCCTGGAACTGGGGCTGATGGTCGACAGCGTCAGCGCGGTGCTGGAACTGGGCGCCTCCGACATCGAGCCCCCGCCCCGGTTCGGCACCTCGATCCGTTCGGAGTTCATCGCCGGAGTCGGGAAAATCGATGGTCAATTCATTATTCTTCTGGATGAGACCCAGGTCCTCTCCGCGGAGGAGCTGGCGGCAGTGGACACGGGGATACCCCTGATGGAGGACCAGCCGAACTAGGCGCGCTGCAGAAGGTCCGGAAAGGCCCCTTGCCAGCCACGGCAGGGGGCCTATTATTTATTTATTATTAATGAAGCCCACGCATGGAGGCCGCCTCATGCCCTGGTCCTGCCCGACCCGCGTCCTCGGGGCCCTGCTCCTGGTCCTCGCACCGGCCCGGGCGGCCCCCACCGGCAACCGCTACCTCGTCTCGGCCCGCAACGCTCCGGTGGGGCCCTTCCTCGCCGAATTGGCCGCCAAGGAGGGGGTGGCGCTGCGCTACCCCCCCGAACTGGACCTGCGCATCACCCTTGAGATGGCCCAGGCCAGCTTCCGGGAGGTGGTGGGCAGGGTCTGCGATTCCCATGGCCTGAGGCTGGAGGCGGCCCGGGACGGGGACCTCCGGGTGGGCCTGCCCGAGGACTTCCAGGCGGGCTTCCCGGGGGAGGAGCCCGCCGAACGCACCCAGATCGCCTACCGCTGCCGCAACCTGGATTCCGAGACCCTGGCCGGGAGCCTCACCCAGACGTTCCCGGGCCTCAAGTGCTTTGCCGGGCCCAGGTTCAAGAGCCCCGCCGTGGAACCGGCGGCGTCGGGCACCCTCGGCGGCGGGTTCGAGTCGACCTTCGGCCCTTCAGCCGTCAACACCCTGACGGGACCGAACCCCCTCCCCTCCTACGCCGTCGGCCCCCTGCCCCAGCCCAGGTTCCCGGGCGGCGCCCCGCCCGGCGACCGGCTCCGCCAGGATGTGATCCTCAGCGGCCCGGGCAGGGAGGTGCGCCAGGGCCTGGCCTTCGCCCGGATCCTGGACCGGCCCCGCCAGCAGGTGCGGATCAACGTGAGCATCACCGAACTCACCGCCACCGCTTCCCGGGACCTGGGCATCGACTGGACATTCTCCGGCCAGGCGGGTGGGCCCCCGGCGGTTACCCTGGCCGAGAATCCCGGCCCGGGCGCCACCGCGGCGGGCAACCCCCGCCTGAAGCTCGGCAGCTTCTCCCACTCGCCGGCCCAGGTGGCCCTCACCCTCCAGGCCCTGGAAAGCAAGGGCCTGGTGAAGACCCTGGCCAATCCCAGCCTCATGGTGATGGACGGCGAGAAATGCTCCATCCTCATCGGCGAGCGCCGGCTCTACCCCAAGCAGACCGGCACCAATGTCCAGGGGGGGGCCGTCTTCGACGTGGCCGAGCTGAGGACCGGCGTCATGCTCCAACTGGCGGTGCAGATCAGCCAGAACAACGAGGTCACCTTCTACATCTACCCCCAGGATTCCTACCAGTCGGGCGTGGACACCATCCTGGGCTCCAGCTACCCGGTCATTTCCACCCGGGAGATCCAGACCACCGTGCACCTGAAGAGCGGGGCGATGCTGGTGGTGGGGGGCCTCAAGGTGGACCAGGACGGCCGGTCCTCCCGGGGGGTCCCGTTCATTTCCCGGATCCCGCTGATCGGCCCCCTTTTCGGATCCAGGAGCAAGTCCAGCTATTCCAAGGAGCTCGTGATCATGGTCCAGCCCGAGATCCTGGACGAGGCCGGCCCCGGCACGAGCCGGATCACCGCCGAACCGGCCGCGTGAAGGCGTCTTTCAGACCCGCCTCAGGAAGAGCGCCAACTCCATGTCCTCCGACTGGAGATGGTTGCGCACCCCGTCCTCCATGGCGTCCAGTCGCGCGGCCGTCAGGGACGCGTCCCCCGCCTTCAGCCAGCCTTCCACGTTCCGGAACGCGCGCATGATGCGCGCGTGGGCGGCCACGTGGGAGCGGCGGAACGGGTAGTCCCCCGCGGCCATGGCCTCCTCCTCGGCGCGGAAGTGGCTGGCCATGAGCTCGAGCAGCGGCTCCAGGGACGATGCGGCCCCTCCCGGTACCAGGCGGCTGAACGCCTCCCCCAGTTGGCGGTGCTGGGTGTCCAGCACCTCGTTGCCGGTCCGGAGGGTCTCGGCCCAACTCGTGAGGTCGCGGGAGTAGGCGTTCCGCTCCCGGGGGGAAACCCCCTCCAGCACGTCCCGCACCGCCCCCACCAGGCTTTCCAGCCGGTACGGCTTCTGCAGGAACCCGGCCAGTGCGGTGTCCGCCAGGCGGCCCCGGGCCTCCTCGGGGCCGAAGCCGCTGGCCAGGATGATGGGGGCGATGGACCCGGCCCGGCGCAGGCCCCGGCAGGCGTCCTCCCCGCCCATGTGGGGCATGGTGAGGTCCATGAGGATGAGGCGGATGCGTTCGCCCTCGGCTTCGAAGAGCAGGAGGGCCTCCAGGCCGTCCCGGGCTTCGAGGGTGGTGAAGCCCAGATGCTGGAGGGCGCGGGCGGCCACGGTGCGGATGGCGTCCTCGTCATCCACCACCAGGACGAGGCCCGTGCCCCGGAAGCCTTCCACGCCCGTGGACGCGGGGACCCCTTGGGTCACCTGGCCGGGCAGCGCCGGGAAGACCACCTTGAACGTGGACCCGCTGCCCTCCTCGCTGGACACCTGGATGCCCCCCTGGTGGCTTCGGAGGATCCCCTGCACCGCCGAGAGCCCGAGGCCCCGGCCGGCGAACTTGGTGGTGAAGAAGGGGTCGAAGATCCGTTCCTGGAGGTCGGGGGACATACCCGGGCCGGTGTCGGCCACTTCCAGGACCACGTAGGGCCCCGGGTTCAGGGAATCGCCCAGCCCGAACCGGTCCAGGGCGGCCTCGCCGAGGTCCTCGTGGGCCGTGCGGAGGGTGATGACCCCCCCGAAGGGGTCCATGGCCTCCGCGGCGTTCATGACCAGGTTGATGATCACCTGCTGCACCTGCCCCACGTCCCCCTGGATGGGCGGCAGGGAAGGCGCGGGGAGCCAGCGCAGGATGGCGCGGCCCTGCAGCGGGGTGCGCAGGATGGCCAGCACCTCCTCCACGTGGTGGTTGAGGTCCAGGGCCTGGGCGCGGAACGTTCCCTTGCCCGCGTAGGCCAGCATCTGCGCCACCAGGCCCGAGGACCGCGTGATGAGGTCCTCCAGGGTCCTGAGGTGATCCATGGGCCCGCGTTCCAGGGCCGCAAGCTCCACCACGCCCAGCATGGCGCCCAGGAGGTTGTTGANNTGTTGAAGTCGTGGGCGATGCCTCCGGCCAGGAGCCCCAGGGACTCCAGCTTCTGGCGCTGGAGGTGGGCCTGTTCGTCCCGCTTGCGCTCGGTGACGTTGGTGGCGATGATCCCCAGGCCCCGGCACTGCTCCTGGCCATCCACGATGGGGAACTTCTGGATGAGGTATTCCCGCGTGCCGCCGCTGGGCAGGGTGATCGTCTCCTCCGCCTGGACCACCTCCTTGCGGCGCACCACCCGCTCGTCCTGGGCGGCGCCCTGCGCCACCTGCCCGGCGGCGAAGAGCCGCGCGCCGGCCTCCGCGGGGGTCAGGGCCTGGCAGACGCCCATGAGGGCCTCGGCCCGCTTGTTGAGGATCACCAGCCGGCCGTCCATGTCCTTCACGGCCATGGCCGCCGGCGCGTACCGGAACACGGCCTTCAGCCGGGCCTCGGTCTCCCGGAGGTCGCCCTCCAGGGCCTGCGCCCGCACCTCCAGCGCACGCACCTCCTCCTCCCTCCGGCGGCGGCACCGCCGGAACCCCGCGGCCGCGAGGAGCGCCAGCACCCCCACGGCGGCCAACGCGCCCAAGGTCCCCGCGCCGGGTTGGATACGAGCGAGCATGGTCACCCCCCTGAAACCGTCACCCGTGGGTGTTCCGAATGGGCCCGGGGTTCGCACCCGCTCCCGGGGAATCCTCGCCCCTCCCGGGGCACCCTCCTGGGGGAGGCCCGCCATGGACGCACACCTGCCCTTCGGACCCGCGAACACCGTCGCCGACGGGGCGAAGGCCCTGCTGGCCGCGGGCGCCGCCCTGGGCCTACTCTACCTCCTCAAGGCCCTGGCCGCCCGCGGGGCCCGCCGGGGCGCCGTCCCCGCGGGGCCC
>DBMS01000169.1:0-20704 GCA_002297665.1 Holophagaceae bacterium UBA692
TAACAATCTCCAGGGGCTGAACCACCCCGAGCCCACCAATCCCAAGCACGGGCGCCAGCGACCGGATCGCCTCTGCCTTGGCATTGGGTGCCAGGTGGCCATAGTGCTTCTGAACCATCCGAATATCCGAATGGCCGAGCTGCTCGGCAACGAAAGCCGGTGGCACCCCGCGGTTGACCAGCCCGGACGCATAGGTGTGGCGGAGTTGCTTGTATTCAGGTTCCGCCAGGGCGGGCGCGTTGCTGAGGGCCTTGGAAGAGGGCCTCCGGGGGCGAGGCCTACCGCGGCTCGGGATCCTCGGCGTCCTTGAACACCTCCTCGCGGATGATCCGCGCCGTGGCCTCGTCAAGGTACTCCCTCAACGCATCTGCCAGTTGCTCGTATTCGGGCCAGAGGAGGTCGTCCACGAAGCTTGGCACCACCGTCAGCATCACGGTGGTGCGCCGCTGTCCGTGGCGGCGGTACGGCTTCAATCCGTAGCGGCGGCAGAGGGCCAGGAAGAGCCGCACGTGCCAGCCGTCCCCGAGCGTGAACTTCATTTCCACCGGCTGCTCCCGGGCCTCAAAGGCCTTGAGCTTCTCCTTGATCCGATCCCGGGCCGCCATGGCGGCCTGGCGCTCGCCATGGGTGGAGGCGCCGGCGAACAACGCCTCGATCTTGCGGAGCTTCTCCTTCAGTTCCTGCTCGGTCGTCATCGGGGCCACCGCCCACGCATAATCCTGGAGGCCAAGCGGCAGGCCTCATCCTGCGGGATCGCGCCAAATCCGGTCCCTCCTCCCTTTTGCACCCGCCGGCAAAGCGAATTCTCGAATTTCAACACAGACCTCCCCCCTGCACCATCGTACCGCCTATGGACCCGGCTGCGGCACAATCGCCCGCCCGTCATCCCGGAGGATGAGCGGGGCCGGGCCTTCTCCGGGGATGTCCTGATCTCGGTCGACGCCTGCGCCATCGAGAAGTACTCCCTTCCCGGGAACCTCGCTCATGCTTGTCACCATCCGAAGGCATGGAGAACGCCGTTGTTTCAAACGAATGCCTGAAAGGCCCCCAAGGCAGGTTATTCATCCATCGGAGCGGCACGGAGGGTTCTCCCGTCCTCTTCGTCCACGGGAACGGGGGCCGGGGTTCCCAGTGGAAGGGGTCAATGACGTTCCTGGCCGACCGGCAGCACCAGGCGGCCGCCTTGGATCTGAGGGGCATGGGCGCATCGGACCCCCCTTCGAACGGGGACTACTCGGTCGGGGGCTTTGCCGACGACGTGGCCGCGGCTGCCGACCATTTGCGCCTCGACCGGTTCTTTCTTGTCGGGCACAGCCTCGGTGCTTCCGTCGCCGCGTGTTTCGCGGGGCGGTACCCCCGGAGCGTCCTCGGCCTCGTCCTGGTGGATTTCGGTGGCGACCTGCGCGATGACAGCCCAGAGGATCTCGCGTTCCTTGTGGATGGGCTTGCGCCCGCCCATTTCAAGCGGTTCTCGGAAGAGGCCATGGCGACCTGCCTGAAGGAGGCTGAGCCCGCGGTGGTCGCCCAGGTCCTCGCCGACCTGGAGGCCACCCCCAGAACCCATTTTGCCGGTGCGGTGTTCGGCCTGCTGGACTTCGACCCGGTCGCCGTCCTCACCCAAAGCCGGGTGAGGGCGCTGCATGTGTACTCCCCATGCCTGGAAGCCATGAAGCTTGAGCCTATCCACAGACGCGTCCGGGGCATGGAATCCATGTGCATCGCGAAGTGCAGCCACTGGGTTCACCTCGACCAGCCTGAACGCTTCAACCAGGCGCTTCTTCAATTCATCGAATCCATCCGGCGCACCTGATCGCCGCATCCGGATAATGACATGCGTTGCATCTTCCTCCTCGCCGAATCCGAGAAGATCGATGAAATCCAGGCCCTTCGCCAAGGCTTGGATCCACTGGCTTCGAAGGTTCCGCCTCACATCACGGTGGTCTTTCCGTTCAATCGGCCCATACGCCTTCGGGACTTGGAAGCGCTGCTCCCCTCGGTCGGTCCCTGGTTGCCCATCCAATTCGCCCTCGGTCCACCGACGACGATGGGAAATTCGATGGTCTTTACACTAACCCAAGGAAGGCGGGAGATCGTCTCCTTGCACGAACACCTGCACGCATGCTTGCCCGCCGACCTACGCCCCATCAGTCCCTTCCTTCCCCACCTCACCTTCGGCCGAGACAGCAAGGACCTGAAAACCAGGGACCACCTGGCGCAAGCCCGGAACCTGCTGCCGTTCTATGGCATGGCCCGAAAGCTTGTGTTGGAGAGGATTGGCGACAATAACGAGTCGATTGTCGAAATCGAAATTTCCAACGACTGAATCATGGCTGACACCCACCAGAATCGACTTACAAATCACCCGGAATGATGGAAGGGTGTCCCCCTTCATGAGGGTGCGCGTGCACGAAGTGGACTCCCCGGGGCGACGATGAAGGACATTTTTGCTGAATTGGCTTGGCGAGGCCTTCTGAATCAGAGAACCGACGATGGGCATCTAGCGGAGTGGTTTATGGAAAAGCCGAGGACCCTCTATGTGGGCTTCGATCCCACGGCGGACAGCCTGCACGTGGGACACCTCCTGGCGGTGATGCTACTGCGCCGTTTCCAGCAGGCCGGTCACCGCCCCATCGCCCTGGTAGGGGGCGCCACCGGAATGATCGGCGATCCCAGCGGCAAAAGCGCGGAACGCAACCTCCTTTCGGTGGATACCCTCAGGGCCAACGTTGCGGCCATTGAAAAGCAACTCATGCGTTTCCTGGATTTCGACAGTGGTCCCAACGCGGCCATGTTGGTGAACAACCACGACTGGATGGGACCTTTCGGCTTCCTGGAATTCCTGCGGAACGTGGGGAAGTATTTCCCAGTCAACCTCATGCTGGGCAAGGACTCGGTGAGATCTCGCATGGAGCGCTCCGACAGTGGTCTCAGCTACACGGAGTTCAGCTACATGCTTCTCCAGGCCTACGACTTCGTCCACCTGTACGACGCCTACGGTTGCGAGATCCAGGCAGGGGGCAGCGACCAGTGGGGCAACATCACCGCCGGTATCGATCTGGCCCGACGCATGCGCTCGGTTCAATTGCACGGGCTAACCTGCCCGCTTCTCACCAGAAGCGATGGGGCCAAGATGGGCAAGACCGAGCAGGGCGCCCTCTGGCTTGCCCCGGAGAAGACCAGCCCCTATCGCTTCTACCAGTACTGGATCAACCTCGCAGATTCGGACGTAGGCAAGTGCCTGCGCTACCTCACAGACCTGACGCAGGTCGAAATCGGGGAACTCGAAGCGGTCCACGCCGCGGCCCCAGAACGCCGCGAGGCGCAGAAGCGACTCGGATCGGAGTTGACCCGGAAGGTCCACGGTGAGGAGGGCCTCGCGTCCGCCATTCGAGCTACCGCCGCTCTGTTTGGCGCTGAGGTCACGGACCTCACCGACGCCGAAATCGACGAGGCCTTTGCGGACGCCCCCAACCGGGAGTTGCCCTACGAAAGGTTGGGCGGTCCGGGCCTGCCCCTGACACAGGCTCTGGTGGAGGCAGGTCTCGCCAGGAGCAAGTCGGAGGCCCGGCGAACCATCACTCAGGGCGGCGTCTACATAAACAACCGCCGCGCGGAGGATCCTGACCTTCGGCTCGGTCCCTCCGCACTCGCCGGTGAAACAGTCATCGTCCTACGAACGGGGAAAAAGAATTACTCACTCCTGAAATTCCGGTCCTGAACGGTCCTTTGCCCAAGCCGGGAAAATGCGTCAACGAATGAGCGACAGTACCCCGGTTCGAGCCCGACCTCGGCGGTCCTGACGCGTCGCGTTGGCGGCTCCTGTTTCGCACTCGATGCACAGGGGGAATTTTTGACCCGCAGAACCTTCATCGAGAAGGCCTTCTCCAAGTCATTCAAGCCCTGGGCAGGTTTGGGGGAGGCGCCAGGATGCCCCACCTCCCCAGCCGCACCTCTGCCCATGCGCGCCACCCGCCCGGAACCACTACCCCGGCCTCCATGTGCCGGGCTCCATGGACGATCGTGAGGTCGGGAAGGTGGGATGCGATGGCCTTCACCCCTTCAAGGGGCGTGATGTCATCCGAATCCCCAGCCAGCAGCGCGATGGGGGTCCTGAGATGGCGGGAAGCCATCAGGGGCGAAACGTCGGCGGGGCGGAAATGCGCCAACCTACCCGCCCTCGCCAGGGCAAGGTGTTCCCCAGGCCGGAGAAGCCATTCAGCCGTCCCCAGGGTGCCCCGCACATGGTTCCGACCTGCTTCCAGGAGGGATTCGAATGGGGATTCCAGCAGAGCGCCTCCCAGAGGACCTTCCCCTTCCAGCCGTTCCAGGGCCATGAGCGCCACTCCGGCACCCTGGCTGGTCCCCACCAGGACGATCCTGTTCCTGGGGAATCCCTTGGCCGCCAGATGGCGGACCACCGCCGCCGCATCCTCCCGTTCCCATCCGCCCAGGGTGGAAGGCGTCTCCGGAGCCACGTCGCGGTTGCGGAAGGTGAAGACCACCGCATCCAGCTCCGGGAGGTCCTTGAGCCGGGAAACTCCACCCCAGGCGTCGTCCCCGAACCCGTGCAGGAGTACCGCGATACCCAGGGAGGCGGGTCGGTGCAATCGCCAGACCGTGACCGGCCGGCCCTCGCCCCCGGGTAGGGTCTCCTGGGTCCAGACGCATCCAGGCGGGCAAAACCTCGTTCGGATCTCACTCCGTTCAGCCTCGGTCCGGGTGGGAAGTGGCGCATTCAGCAGCATCGGCGGAAGGATGAACCAGCCCGCAAGGAGGTTGAGGAGGATGAGCACCCCTGTGACCGACATCCCGAGGGAGAGCAGGAAACGTTTCATGCCCCAGGTTACGGGTGGCCCCAAGGCCTGCCTTAGCCGGGGTTTCCCCCATGCCGGAAGAAAGCCATGTGCGCACGGGCCGAAGCCCTCGCGCCCAGGGACGCAGGCCACCCCTGGAACCTGATTCTTGTCGCGGCCCATGGAAAGGCCTCCGGAAACCCGGGATCATGGGTGCCACCTCCAGGGCACCCAGCCTCATGACCCGCCGGATCTCCTTCCTTCCGCCGTGAAGCCACGGTGAAGGAGAAGCGCCATGCCGAGCAGCAGGACCAGGCAGGCCTGGGTCTCCGGCGCTTCCCACAGGATGTCCACGAACCGGGCCAGGAAAATGAGCACCGGGCCTAGGACGGCACTGGAAGCGGGGTCGGTCTCGGCGAGGTGGTCGACCCACTGCCTTGCCCGGTCCCGCAGGCGGACCCGGCGGGCGGGTGGCGAGACCGTGACCTGGCATGCGTTCGCGCCTTCGCATACGGAGAGTTCGGGGGGCACGGGACCCTTTGGGATCCACGCCGCATTCACCATCAGGGGCTTCCACTCCGGCGCGGTATTCCAGGCCCCATCACCGCAGACGGCGAGGTGCACGATCAGCTTCACCTGGCCCCTCAGGCCTTCGCCGCGAACGGGGATGCGCACATCCCCCCAATAGACGGGCTCACCTTCGTCGTTGAACGCGCTTTCCCGTGGGAGGGGCCCCACGGAGAGGGAGCCGGGTCCAAGCTCAAGGGCCACATCGATGGCTTCCTTCCTGAGCTGAAGCCCGCGCGGAACGGAAATCACGACGGCTCCATGGTCGAACCCAAGGCCCACCCGGGGACCCTGGGCGAAGGCCGGAAACATCATCAACAGGAGCCATCCCAGTCGTTTGAATATTTTCAAGGTTCCCATCCTGAAAGGTTCTGGGGTCACCCAGTCGATTAAGCTACTTCCCAATAAACAAACGGCTTATGCACCAGTTGAGGTCTTGGGGACTGCACCAGTGGGCCCCAGGCTGGCCCTGGCCCATGGGTTGCCTGGCCGGGCCCGGCTGGCGCATCGCGCAGGTGGTGCAGGCCGGGTCCTTCAAACTGGAGCCGTCGACGCCCCCGCGAAGACCCAAGAATGGGACATACGAGGAGAGCCCATGAACCCATTCACCCCCAACGTCTTCAAGGTTGTCGCGGCCTGCGTCCTCGCGCTTCCTTCCCCAGCCTTCGGCCAGAGCCCCACCCTGCAGTTCGGTTCCCCGGCGCCCGCGCTCCAGGTGAAGTGGGTGAAGGGCCAGCCGGTCGAAGCTTTCGACAAGGACATCGTCTATGTCATCGAATTCTGGGCGACCTGGTGCAGCCCCTGCCGCGCCGCCATGCCCCACCTTTCGGAGATGTCCCGCGCCTACGCCGGGAAGGTGGTCTTCATCGGGGTGAACGTTTTCGAGAAGGGGGCCAAGGACGCGCCCTACGAGTCCAACTACGCTTCCGTCAAGAAGTTCGTCGACCGGGTGGGCAAGGAGATGGATTACCGGGTCGCCATGGACACCAACGGCACTCCCATGGCGAAGAACTGGATGAGCGCCGCGGGCCAGGACGGCATTCCGGCCTCCTTCATCGTCAAGGACGGCCGGGTCGTGTGGATCGGCCACCCCAATGCCCTGGGCAAGGTCATCGAGGATGTCCTCAAGGGCACCTATGACATGGCCGCGGCCGGCCAGGCGCGGAAGAACGAATCCGCGGGCATGCAGGTCACGTTCAAGTATCTGGACGAACTGGAAAAGAACCTGGACGCGGCCATCGCGGCCAAGGATTACGAAAAGGTCCTCGCCCTGCTGAAGGGGGACGACGCCCGCATCAGCCCCGACTACCGGTTCCTGTTCCGGCTCACGAAGTTCACGACCCTTCTGAAGTTCGACGTGCCCAAGGCCGTGGCCTACGCCCGGGAGGAGACCGTGAAGTTCCCGGGCAGCGGTCCCCAGCTGGCCTCCCTGGTCCTCATGGACGGCAAACCCCTTCCCGCGGAGGCCTATCGCTTCTGCCTGGAACAGCTCGAAATCTTCAACAAGCAGCCCGGCCACCCCATCACCGTCACCCTGCACCTGGCGGCCCAATGCAAGGCGGGCCTGTCCGATTTCGCCGGAGCCGCGGAAACGGAGCGGGAGGCCATCAAGGCTGCCAAGACCGCCATCGCCATCGGCGAGCAGAAGGGGATCGTCACGGCTGCAACCGTCAAGGAGTACGAAGCCAAACTCGCGGAGTACGCCGCGCGCGTCCAGGCTTCGGCCGGCCACTAGCTGCAGGTCCTCTAGCCGGCAAAAAAAAGCGCCCCGGAATTTCCGGGGCGCTTCTCCGTTCCACGGCCTCCGTTCAGAAAACCAGGGAACACCCCGCCGTCACGGAGCGGCCGGAAAGGGCATCGCTGGCCAGGAGGTAGTTCGGGTTGGCCCGGAGTTCCACCTGGCTGGTCCCCGTGACGGGGCTCGTTCCGTAGGCGGTCCGGGTCCTGCTGTTGAAGACGTTGGAGACGGACGCTTCGAGGCGCAGGGTCATCTTCCGGATCTTGATGGGAGCGCTCAGATCGAGGTTCACCTCGAACACGTTGGGCGTGCGCCCCAGGTTGCCGCGCTGGTTCGTGGTGGGGATCGTATCGTAAAAAACGCCGCCGAAGACGTAGTCATCGGCGTCGGCCCTCCACCTGCCGCCCGCGTTCATGGTCGAGGTGAGTCCCGTGCCGGTGCGCCAGACGCCCGTCATGCCCGCGGTGAGGTCCTGTGAACCGACCGTGAAACGGTAGGACCCATTGAACTTGAACATATGGACCGGATCGGATTCGATGGTGCCGGTGGCGATGGCCTGGGCGTAATCGAATTCCGCGGTATTGCCGGTGGTGGAATACCCGGTGGCCGAGTTCTCGCCCGCATAGTTCCCGTAGTGGTGCGTCCAGGTGTAGCTCAGGCCGATATCGTAGCGTTCGCCACGCTTGGTGGCGTAGAAGGTCGCGTCGATGTAGCGGTTCTTCGGGGTGGGGAAATTGCTCTCCCAGGTGTGCTCCGTTCCGTAGGAATCCAGGAAGGAGACGGAGCCGGGGCCGGGGTTCCAGGTGACCTTGGTGTTGCTGGTTTCCCAGAACGGGCTGGAGCTGTCGCTGTTGAGGAAGTAGCTGTCGTCCAGGGCGTCCTTCAGCTCCCAGTAGGTCCAGGATCCGCCCACCAGCCAGCCCTTGGGGAGCGTCCAGTCCGCACCCAGGGTCAAGGTGTTCTTGCGCGGAAGCCGGAGGTTCGTGGCGCGGGGAAGGGGCATGCCGTCGCCCCCTACGCTGAAGGACGAGGACGGGGTGCCGCTGAGCAGGGTGATGGGCGTCCCGTTGGCGTACGTGGGGTTGTATGCCCAGGTACCTGCACCATAGGAATCGATGTAGAGGCCGCTCGTGGTAGCCCAGGACACGATGCTCATGGGCATGATCACGAAGGAGCGCCCGTAGTGGGCGTAGACCTTCTTCTTGCCATCCTGGTCGATGTCCCAGACGATGCCGACCCGCGGTTGGAGCTGCTTGCCCAGGTGGTCGTATTCCGCCAGGCGCATTCCCGTGAAGGGCGCCATGTCGCCCTTGTAGACGTAGGAATCCGCGCGGATGCCCAGATCCAGCCGCAGGCCGGGCATCACCTCGAGGACGTCCTTGAGGTAGAACCCCTGGATGATGCCGCGGTACTTGGTGTCGGAGGGATCCGTGCGGATCGCCGTCAGCGTGTCGGCGTCCGGGCCGGATTCGATGGCGTTCTTGACGAACCACCGGACCGTCCCGCCGGCCGAATTCACGTACTGGGTGTCCTGCCGGAGGTAGCCCGCCCGGATCTGGTTGGCCCCAAGGAACCAGGAAACATCGATCTTGTACTGGGTGTTGGGATTGTCCGAGAATTCGGCGCCGCTTCTCCCGGACCCCGTATTGTAGGCGACCAGGGTCGGATTCTCCGGAAGGGTGCCGTGGCTTCCGGGCCCATCCACGAAGTAGCGGGAATCGAAGTACAGCACGGGGTTGGCGACCCCCGTGATGGGGGTGTCCTTCCGGGGTGTCTTGAAGTTCCCGATGCTGGTGATCACGAAGAAATTCGGAGCCGGCGTCCAGTTCCAGGTGAGGTTGACGTTCTGGGTGGTGGCATCCGTGACCGAGCCCATGTCCAGGGTGCCGTAGGTGACCCACTGGTGCCCATTGTAGGAGCGGAAATGGCTCCGGGTGGCGCTCAGGATGAGCTGGTGGTCCTGGGAAACGAACCAGTTGACCTTGCCGGTCCACTGGTTGGGGCCCGTGACGCGGCGCTTGTCGGACTGGAACCCGTCCCAGTTCGACCCTCCGGTCTCGAAGGCGGCGGCGGGAACGACGTCCTGGAATCCCTGGAAGCCCACGAAGTAGAAGAGCTTGTCCTTGATGATCGGGCCGCTGGCGGTGAAGCCGTAGCGGTGGTACTTGTCCTCCTGGGGCGTCCTGGGGCTCGTGGGAACCCAGGCGGGCTGGTAGAAGGGCACCGCCGCGGAATTGGGGAAGTTCGTCCGGTAGAAGATGCTGCCTTCCTGGGTGTTGGTGCCGCTCTTGGTCAGGGCGTTGATCGCGCCGCCGAACACCCCGTACTCGGCGCCGAAGGAATTGGTGACCACCTCCACGGATTCGAGGAATTCCCGGGCGGGCTGGACCGAGGGTTCCTTGACGGTGGTGGTGGTGGCCTGGTTCGTGAAGGTCGGATTGGTGAGGTTGCCATCCACCACGAACGCGTTCTCATTGGAGGCCCCGCCCCGGATCTGGTACGTCCCTGAACTGGAGACCACCACGCCGGGCACGACGGCCATGAGGCCGTCCAGGGCGTTCATGCTGGTCATGTTCATGGGGATGACTTCGAGTTCCTTGGCGGACAGGTTCGTGGCCACCTGCGTCGTGTTGGTGTCCAGCTGGCCCAGGGAATCCACCACGATCACGGTCGCGTGCGCCTCGGCCACCAGGGAGAAGTTGGCCACCTTGGTCTCGTTGATGGAAATCCGGACGCTGGCGGACGCGTTCCCGAACCCTTCCTTCTGGATGGTCAGGGACCACGCGCCCACGTTGAGCAGGGGCAGCCGGTACGCGCCATCCGCGCCCGTGGCGACGGTCCGCTCGATCTGCCCGGACTTGGCCCGGACCTTCGCCCCGGCCAGGGGCTTCCCGTCGCTGCTCCGGACCACGCCCTTGATCTCGCCCGTCTGCAGGGACTGGGCACCGGCGGTGCCGGCCGCGACGAGGATGAAGCCGATCGTGGCAAGCGTATCTGAACGAATTCTCATGCCTCACTCCTTTGGAAGGTTATGGTTGGGTACCCATGTGCGGGCCGCCCCGTGGGTGGGGCCGGATGGGGGATCAATGGCTGGCGGCAGCAAGGTAGGCCTTCCGCTCCGCCTCAAGCTTCTGCATGTGCTGCTTGAGCACGGCGCCCTGCTCGGGGTGGTTCTCCAGGATGAAGTTCATCTTGCCCTTGAAATCCTCGATCTCCAGCGCCTTGGACTTCGCCGCGGAAGCGGGGTCCCCGGCCTTGAGCTGGGCCCGGGCCAGCACCCCCAGAAGGCCCTTCTCGTCCTTGGCGCCCTTCTCGAGCACGGGGACCGCCCTGGCGTACCAGGCCACCGGAAGGTCGTCTTCGTAGGCGATGGTGTTGGCGAAGCAGCCGGCATCCTCGGAATCCTCGACGGCGGCGGCGGAAACGAACATCGCCTCGGCGGCCTTGGGGTCCAGGTGCAGCAGCGCCTGGAACTTGTAGTTATTGGCGAAGGTCTGTTCGTCCTTCTCGGCGGGATGGTACGTGGCGGTGAGATCCAGGGCCTTCTGCCATTCCTTGGCCTTCAGGGCCGCCATGATGGCCCGCTGGATCTTCGCGTTGGTTTGTGCGGTCGTTTCCGTCGCGGCGGCATCGAAACGACCGGCCACGAGCTGTTCCAGCACCGGATCCAGGGCGGTGGGATGGCCCTTCCAGACCAGGCGGCCGGAACCATCCACGACGAAGGTGGCCGGAATGGCCGGCATGCCGGATGCCAGCATCCAGGTCTTCCACATGGCCCCATCGGCCGTGTCGCGGCAGACCAGGTAGTCCATGGTGGCGCCCTTGGCCTTGACGAAGGCGGCGACCCTGCGATCGGTGCGCGCGGGGTTCTTGTTGCTTTCCAGGACGTTGACGCCGATGAAGGTGACCTTGCCGGCGTAGGTCCTGGCCAGCTCCGTCACGTGCGGCATCGCCGCAATGCATGCGCCGCAATGGGTTCCCCAGAACTCCAGCACGTAGATCTGTCCCTTGGCGAAGGATGCCAGGGGCGCGCCCTTCAGCCAGGCGCCATGCACGAAGGCGGGGGCGGGGTCGCCCACCTTCAGGGTGATCGCGGGGGCCTTCCGGGCCGCCACGGCCTTGAGGGGGACCGGGCCGGCGCAGGCCAGGGCCACCGCCAGGGCCACGAAGGCGGGACGACTGCTTCGGGCGAAAGACGTCATAGGTTTCTCCATGCAAAATCCGGTGTGGGCAGGTTCTTCCGGGCGGGGGTTCCGCGCTAGCGCTTCGCGGCCGGTTTCAGGGCTCTCTTGTATTCCTTGAGAGGCCGCTCGAACACCTTCCGCTGGGCGCCGCGCCCGTAGTCGTCGAGCGAATCCAGCGCGAGCTGCTGGCACTTCACCGCGTTCCGGTAGTCCTTCATCAGGGCGTAAGCCTTGGCCAGGTCCTGCAGTGCCAGCGGATTGTGACCATCCCCCTGATCGAGGGCGAACCGGGCGGCACGGAGGGTCAGTTCGGGATCCTGGCAGCCGTATCTGCCTCCGCTCACGGCTTCGCCCGAAAGGAGACTCATGGCGAAGAAGGACAGGTAGACCGGGTACTTCGCGTACTGGCTCAGGTAGTCCTCGCCGGCCTTCCGGGCCTCGGCGGGGTTCAGGTAGGTGAGTGCTTGGTACCTGGCGGAAAGCAGGTTGGAATCGGTGGGCAGGCCCGGCTTGCGCGTCCGGGCGATCCGGTCCTCGATGAGGCGCAGGGCCTCGTCATGCTTCCTGGAGGCGGCCAGGGCGCCGATGCGCTTCTGGAAGTCCTGGGTGTCCTTCCGCCGTGCCTGGTCCCGCGCCGCGATCTCCCCGAGGGCCGCCTCGGTGAGCTTGTTCTCGACGGCCAGTTCCAGGACCTCCCCCAGGGATTCGCCCGGGAACCCGGTCCAGGCGACCCTTCCCTCCCGGTCCACGAGGACCGCGGAAGGGAAGCCGCCCCCGGAGGGCTCCAGCCAGGTATGGAGCATCGTGCACGCGTCATCGTCCATGGCCACGGTGAACTCCATCCCTTCGCCTCCCGGTGAATCCATGAAGCGCCGCACCTTGGGGAGGTGGCTGGAATAGGGCTTCCCTTCATGCCCCTGCTCCGAAACATTCACGCTGAGGACCGTGACCTTCCCCCGGAAGTCCCGGGCAACCCGGGACAGATGGGGAACCATCATCTTGCAGGCCGTGCACCAGGTCGCCCAGAACTCCACAAGGTACAGCTTCCCCTTTTCGAAATGCCGGATGGGCTCGCCCTTCAGGAATACGGAAAGGCCGAGGGGGGGCGCGGGGTCCCCGACCTTCATGGGCGCGGCGGCGGATGCCGGGGCTTCGGGGGTTCCCGAGGGCTGCGCGGCCGCTTGGAGGGCATGGCCCGACCAGGAAGCGACCACCAGTACCAAGGCGGGTAGGATGCAACGCATGAACGGTCTCCAATGGGTAAAGCTGGGGGTTGGGTTCGCTTGAACGGGATGGGCCATGGCTGTGAGGCTTCCCTCGCGAGGTGCGGACCGGAAGGTCTTCGCCTGCATTCGGAGCGCCTGCGGTCGCACGGAGGGGTTACCTTCCCAAGATAGAGAGCCTTGAACCGGCCGACTGCACCAGTTTTGAAGCTCGGGATTGTTCCACCTGCCCTGGAAGGCCCCGCGTCGAAAGGGTGCGCGCTGGCGGGCGGGACGGGTCCATATATACTCTGTCCATCACGGTACTTCCGTCAGGGTGCGGTCCCGACGTCATGATCCAGGACGATTCCAGCTTCCCGCCAGAGGCTTCCGCCAGCACGGACGGAACCGGCCGGAGGCCTGCGCAGGGCGGCCCCTGGATTCCCGACCTGGCCTCCCTGACCCGGACCGGCCAGATTTCCGAGCGGGTGCTCGCCCAGATTCCATGGAACCGGGACCGCGACCAGGCCGGTTCCTGGCTGGATCCCCTTTTCCAGGGGCCCGCCCCCATCGCCGAGGTGCAGGGCCTCGGGGACCGCTACGTCCAGCTCCAGATGCTCGGCGAAGGCTCCGCGGGAAGGGTGTTCAAGGCCTTCGACACCCTGCTGCAGCGATGGGTCGCCCTGAAGGTCCTCAAGGCCGACGGGGCGCACGCCCTTCCCGAAGCCCGCGCCCAGGCCCAGGTGGAGCATCCCAACGTCTGCCGGGTCTATGAGGTGGGCCACGGCTTCATCATCATGCAGCTCGTGAAGGGGCCGACCCTGGCCACCCTTTCGCCCGTCCCCGATCTCCGCACGAAGGTCTCGTACCTGAGGGACATCGCCCTGGGCGTCCATGCCGCGCACCAGCGGGGCCTGCTCCACCTGGACCTCAAGCTGAACAACATCCTCATGCAGGACAACGGGGACGGCACCTTCACGCCCCTGCTCACCGACTTCGGCATGGTCGTCAACAGCACCGAGGAGCGCTCGGACAGCTGCCCCATGGGCACGCCTCCCTATTCGAGCCCCGAGCAGCTGGCCGGCGACTTCTCCCGCATCGGCCCGGCCACGGACGTCTACGCCCTGGGCGTGATGGCGTACATCCTTCTTTCCGGGCACTCCCCTTTCCGCCCCACCGGCATCGAGGAATTGCTGTCGGCCATGGCGCAGGAGGAGCCGGTTCCCCTCGAGCGGAACCTTCCGGGCGTGCCCGCGGACCTCGCCCGGCTCATCCACGCGTGCCTCCGGAAGGACCCCGCGCGGCGCTGCGCGACCCCCGGCGAGCTGGCCCTCGAACTGGACCGCTTCCTGCATCTGAGGCCCCTCGACGTCATGGCGGGCGCCCTGCCCTACCGCGTCCTGCGCCTGGCCCAGCGGAACCGGTTCACCACCTGGGCGACCCTCGTGGGCACCCTGGTCCTCGCGCTGACGGTGGGCGCCGGCTGGTGGAGGGAGACCCGGATCGCCCAGCAGATGGACTGGGACCGGCACTTCCAGAAGCGGGTGGAGGAAGCCCGGGTGATCATGGACCGGGCCTACCGCGAACCGCCCCACGACCTCGGTCCCGAGACCTCCCGGGTCAAGGCCATCGAGGACACCATCACGGCGGAGCTGAAGCGCCACGGGAGGCTGGTGGAGGGTCCCGCCCACCTGGCCCTGGGCCAGTTGGCGGCCATCAGCGGACTCCGTGGCGAGGAGGCCGCTCAGCACTTCAAGGCCGCCTGGAATTCCGGCTTCCGCACCGAAGGAACCCGGACCTGGCTGGCCTTTTCCATGCTCCGGGAGTACAGCGAATCCGTGGGGCTCCCGTGGTGGAAGCAAACCACCCGGGAATCCCTTGAACCGGAGGACCTGCGCCAGCGCTACCTGGAGCCGGCCCGCTTGATGCTCCAGGGCCGCGGGGACGTGGACCAGTCCCGGCTGACCCACATGGTCGACCAGATGGAGATCCAGCTGACCAGTCCGAACGTCAGGACCCTGTGGCTCCGCCTCCTGGACCTGGAGACCGCCTACCGCCGGCGCGCTCCCCAGGATCTGGATGCCCTCGTGGCCGAATTGAACGCCCGACTGCACCAGGTCCAGACGGAACTGGGTGATGGGGAAATGGGAAAGGTCAGCGCGCCGACCCTGGCGCACTGGAAGGCCTTCAGGTCCCTCCTGGAGGAGGGCGACGCAACGGCGCCCAGCCACCCCGGCATCAACGCGGTCCTAACCTTGGCGGCGCAACTGGCCCTGGACCATCCGTTCCTGGAACCGGGGTCCCGGCGAAGCCGCATGGCTCACCTGCGCGCCTGCGCCGACCGGGCGCTCGTGGTCTCCCCGGAAAATCCCAGGATGCTTGCGGCCAAGGTGGACGTTCTCGTCCGGCAGGTGCTGGAGGGCGATCTGCCCATGGCGCGTTTCCAGACCGAGGTGAAGGCCATCGTGGGTCCCTCCAGGGACGGCACCTTCTCCCCCCTGATGGCCCTTCTCGCCCTGGCTCCCTCCGGGGCCTGGCGCGACATGGACCTCCTTTCCTTCGCCCTGGACGAGCTCGCCACCCGCAATGGCTCCGGCAGCGGGCACAGCGGCTGGTTGTGCGCTTTCTTCCTCAGCCAGTTCCGCAGCCTCCAGGGGCAGGATCCCCGGCCGGTGATCCGGGTGAGCAGCCAGGAAGCCAGAGCCTCGCGGCCCTGGACCCTCGCCATGATCGAAGCGCTGCACCTGGCAAAAGCCGGACGGGCCAACGAACTCGACCTGGGCCAACTGGACGCAGCCTATGCCCGGGAGTTCGCCTCGCAGCCGCCTGCCGTCATGGACCTGCTCGAGGCCGCCCGCGTGCGCGCCCTGGCGCGGGGGGCCAGGGAGGATTGGGAAGCGCTGGACCAGGCCTTCTTCCATGCTCCGGATCCGCCCAACGTCCGGAAGAGCAACATCCTGGACCCCTTCGTCTGGTACGATTGCGGGCTGCTCCTGGCCGAGCATGCCGGGCGGACCGGACGGGACCCGGGGACCTACCTGGAGCCTGTGTCCGCGGCCATCCGCGGCATCCGCGGCACGGACCGGAAGGGGCAGGTGCGCCGGTCCGTCCTGGAGGCGCAGATCTGGCTGGTCCGGGACCGGATCGGACAGGGCGGCATGACCGGTCTCCGGGAAGCTCTGGCCGGCCTGGACCGGGTCCTGGAACTGTTCGGCGGTAGGATTCCCGTCAAGGACCTGGACTGGTTCGGCACCTCCGTGCCGGGTCACGGGCCCCTGCTCGCCCTCCGCGCGGATTTGCGCAACCGCCTGGCCCGCGGCCTCCGCGGCCCGTCCCGCCATGACGCGGCCCGCGCGACCCTGCGGGACGTGGAGGCGGCGCTCCGGTTCTCCCCCGACTACCTTCCCCGCCTCCAGCCCTTGAAGGAGGAGGCGCTGCGCCTCCTCCGGGAAGGCCCCGCCCAGGTGCCCCATGCGCCATCGTGATCTGCTCCTCCACCTCGACGCCGGCGACGGCATGCTCTACGCACGGATCGCCGACGCCATCAAGGGCGCGATCCTGGACGGCCGCCTCGAACCCGGCAGCCGCCTTCCGGGCACCCGGATCCTGGCGGAATCCCTGGGCGTGAACCGGCGGACGGTCATCATGGCCATCGAACGCCTGGAAGGGGAGGGCTGGGTCGTCAACGAGGCCTACCGGGGCGCCTCGGTGCCCACCGAACTGCCTTCCGGGGCCCGCCCGTCGAAGGGGACGGCCCGAGCCCAGGAACGGGAGCTCGGATTCGATCTCCCGAGCCTCCTCCAGCCGGTTTCCACCAACCCTTCCGGGGCGCTCCTCCTCGCCGACGGAGCTCCCGACCCCCGGCTAGCGCCGGGACTGGCCATCTCCCGCGGCTACCAGCGGGCCATGCAGCGCCATGCCCCGGACCTGCTCCAGGAGCGGGACCCCATGGGGAACCCCCTCCTGCGCGAGCAGATCGCGAGCTGGATCTCGGAGCGGCACGGGCTCCACGTGGATCCGGGCCGGATCCTCGTGACCCGCGGAAGCCGGAGCGCCATCTCCCTGCTCACCCACGCCATCTTCCGCCCGGGCGATCCGGTGCTGGTGGAAAGCCCCGGGAACCGCGCGGCCTGGGATCTCTTCCAGACCGGGGCCGGGATGGCGCTGCGCAGCGTGCACCACGGTCCCGGGGGCCTGGACCTGGATGCCGTCCGGGCCTGCCTGCGCAGGGACCCCATCCGGCTTCTGTACCTCACGGCCCGGCGCCAGTTCCCCACGGGATCGGTCCTGGCCCAGGACAAGGCGGAGGCCCTCCTGGAGCTGGCGGCGGAGCACCGGGTGGCCATCCTCGAGGACGACTACGACGCCGAGATCACCTTCGGCGATCGCCGCACGCCGTCCCTCCTGGCCCTGGACCGGGAGAGCGTGGTCATCCATCTCGGATCCCTTTCACGCCTGATCGCGCCGGGACTCCGCATCACCTTCCTGGTGGTTCCGCCCCCCATCGCGCCCTTCCTGGCCAGCGCCAAGCAGCGCATCGAGGAGCCTGGCGACGCGGCCTTGGAATGGGCCATCGGCGACCTGATCCGCGACGGCGATCTCGCCCGCCACCTGCGGCGGGTCCGGAAGGTGTACCAGCATCGCCGGGACCTCCTCGCCTCCCTCCTGCGCGAGCGCCTGGGCGGCGACCTCCGGTTCGAGCTGCCCGGGGGCGGCATGGGCCTCTGGCTCAAGGCCCGCGAGGGACTGTGCGCCGAAACCTGGATCCGCGCCGCGCGCACCTTCGGCCTGCGCCTGAACCCGCCCTCCTGGTTCGCGCTGGACGACCTGGAACCCGGCTTTCGCATGGGCTTCGCCCAGGCGGACGACACCGAGCTGGGCCTTGCGGTGGACCGCCTGGTCCAGGCGAGGCGGACGCTGGACTGAATTGATTTGGGCAATGCCCTTTCGGGCCGCTTCGACCTCTACCCTTGCTCCGAGCAGGTCGTCGAAGGGACCTTCGGATTCGAGTTCAAGCTGCGCCCCGGACCCGTCTATGTGCGCAACGCCATCCGTCTCCCGGACCTCCGCGGATTCCCCGCATCCGTCACCGGGGAGGCCCGGAGCCTCGTCGACTCGGGGCGGCTCACGCCTTCCGCGTGAGGCGCCTCCGGGGCTCGATCCTGGTCGGCGCAGGCTTTCCGCGCATCCTCGATGGCGTTGAGGATGCGGTGGGCTTGCGCGACGAACCGCGTGCCCGCGGCGGACAGGCGCATGCCCTTGGAGGTGCGGTGGAAGAGCGCGGTGCCGAGTTCGTCTTCCAGGCTGGCCAGGCGGCGCGTCAGGGGGGGCTGGCTGATGTGGAGGCGCTCGGCGGCCCGGCGCAGGCTGCCGGTTTCCGCGACGGCGAGGACGGTGTGGATCTGCTCAAGGCTCATGGCGCTCCATGATACGGGGTAACCGGAGGGAAGCGCGATACCGATGTGGTATTGGCCAGGGCTGGGCCGCGGACGGTACCGTGGCTCCATGTCGATCGAAACCCGAGCCTTAAACGACCTGGCGGCCATGAGAAGGGCGGGCGCCGCCGCCGCGGCCACCCTGTCCCACGTGGGGAACCTCCTTCGTCCGGGGATGTCCACGGCGGCAATCGATGCCCTGGTGCGCGAGGATACGCGGCGCCGTGGCGGCCATCCCAGCCAGCTCGGATTCCAGGGCTTCCCCGCCGCCGTGTGCACCAGCCGCAACGATGTCGTATGCCACGGCATCCCCTCGGCGCATGAATGGCTGGAAGAGGGGGACATCCTCAACGTCGACGTGACGACCTGCCTCCACGGCTTTCATGGGGACACCTCCCGCACCTTCTTCATCGGCCGGCCGGGTCCGGATGCCCGCCATGTCGTTGAAACCGCGGAACGCTGTCTGATTGCGGGAATCCAGGCCATCCGGCCCGGCTCTCAGCTGGGGGATATCGGCTGGGCCATCCAGCGAACCGCCATGGCGGCGGGGTGCAGCGTGGTGCGGGACTATTGCGGGCATGGCATCGGGAGGCGCATGCACCAGTCCCCGGACGTCCCCCATACGGGGCGTCCCGGCACGGGGCTCGTCCTGCGCCCCGGGATGGCGTTCACGGTGGAACCGATGGTGAACCTCGGCGGCGCCCAGACCCGCGTAGGCCGGGACGGGTGGCGGGTGGTGACGGCGGACGGCAGCCTTTCAGCCCAATTCGAGCACACGGTGATCGTGACGCCCGATGGCTTTGAAATCCTGACGCCGGCCCCGGGCCAGGAGGGCGCGACCGGTCCGGGGGCCTTTCCATCCTTCGGCCGGGAGAACGATCCGCATATCCCTTGAAAGGAACCGGAACCCGGACTAAAGTACGGCCGCCCCAACCTACAGTTCGTTGGCCTGCATGCTTTCTGGGAGGTGCCCATGGCCCGTCAACGGCTCGGACTCCGGACGCGGTACGCCACGCTCGCCCTCATGGCGGCCCTGACCGCCGGCTGCGGAGGCAGCTCGGGGGGCGGCCCGACGCCGCCCGCGGGCCCGTCGATCACGGCCTTCTCCGCCACGCCGGGCCTGGTGACCCGCGGCGCCACGGTGGACCTGACGGCCACCTACCGGGACGGCACCGGCACGGTGGACCACGGCGTAGGCGCCCTGGCCAGCGCGGCCACCGTCCACGCGACACCCCTGGAAACCACCACCTACACGCTGACGGTCACGGGCAACGGCAAGGCCGTGACCCGCACCGCCCAGGTGGAGGTGGTGGCGCCTCCCGTCATCACCGCCTTCTCGGCGGCGGGGGACTGGCTCCCCATGGCCCAGGGACTCACGCTCACCGCCACCTTCACCGGCGGTACCGCGGTGATCCGGCCCGGAAACCGGACGATCCTGAGCGGCACGGCCCTTTCCTGGACGGGTCCGATGCCTGATCGCTTCGAACTGGCCGTCACCAACGCCGCCGGTCAGACCGCCACCGCCCGGGTGCAGGCCCGGCCGCGCCGGGCGGCGGCCCTGGCCCGGGGCAGCGCGTGGATGCTCAAGGACGACGGGACCGTGTGGGTCTGCGGCCAGAACGCCTCCCAGATGGTCATGGGCTATCCGGACTGGACGCCGGACTCCTCGGCGCCCACCCTGAACGCCGCCCTCAGCGGCGCGGTGAGCCTCGCGGGCAACAGCCTGGAAGCCCTGGCCCTGAAGGCCGACGGCACCGTGTGGCACCTCGCGGCCAACGGCACCTTCCCGGCGACCCGGATCCCGGGCCTGCCCGCCATCACCTCCATCGCCGGCGGCGGCCTGCACGCCCTGGCCCTGGCAGCGGACGGCACGCTGTGGGCATGGGGCAGCAACTACTGCGGCCAGCTTGGGGATGGCACCACCACGGACCGCGCCACCCCGGCCCAGGTGACCGGCCTCCCCGCCATCGTGGGCCTACACGCCGCGAGCAACAGCAGCTTCGCCTTCGGGGCGGACGGTTCGGTCTGGGGCTGGGGCGGCAACTTCAACGGGGAACTGGCCCGCAATTCCACGGCCAATGTGCTCGCGCCCATCCAGCTCCAGGGCCTGCCCTTCCCGGCCTCCCTGGCCTGCACCGGCCAGGGCACCTTCGCCCTGGACTTCGAGGGGCGCCTGTGGGCCTGGGGCGACTTCCCCGGAAGCACCAACTATGCGGCCGTCACCCGCCAGGCGGACCTCCCGGGCGCGGTGCGCCTGGTATCCGCATCCGGCGGCGCCGCCGCCCTGGCGCTGGACGGCACCCTCTGGACCTGGGGCCGGAACGGCTCGGGCTTCCTCGGCGCCGGGGACTTCACGCCCCGGACGTCTCCTTTCAAGGTCGCCCTGGGTCCGGTGCTGGACCTGGCGACCGACGGAGGATCGGTCCTCGCCCTCCTCCAGGACGGCACCTTCTGGAGCTGGGGCGAAAACACCGCCGGCCAGCTGGGCGACGCCTTCCCCGTGGACCGCATCAGCCCGGTCGCCCTGGGCGTGGCCAGTCCCCTGACCGCCCTGGCGGCTTCCTCCTACGGCACCGCCGCGGTGACGGCCGACGGAGCCCTCTGGATCTGGGGCCAGGATTCGCGGGACACGGACGTTCCGTACCTGGCCGCGCCCACCGCCGTCCCGGGTTTCGCGCCCCTGGCCAGGCTGGCCCTGGGCGCATTCCAGGGGCTGGCCCAGCGCGTGGACGGCAGCCTCTGGCTCTGGGGCTGGGTCAATCCGGCCGACTCCAGCGACGGCGTT
>DBMS01000169.1:20735-24238 GCA_002297665.1 Holophagaceae bacterium UBA692
CCGCGTTCTTCGTGCTGCAGGACGGCACCCTGTGGGCCCAGGGTTACAACGGATCCGGCAACCTGGGCGACGGTTCCGCCACCACCCGGGCGAGACCCGTCCAGGTGACGGGAGTGGCCGACGTGCGCAAGGTCGCCGCAAGCTCCTGGCACACCCTCGCCCTGGACGGGGCGGGCCGGGTCTGGTCCTGGGGCGACAACACGTACTACCAGCTGGGGGACGGCACCCAGAACAGCCGAACCGTTCCGGCCCTGGTCCCCGGCCTCAGCGGGGTGACCGCCGTCTGCGCCGGGTCGACCTTCTCCGCGGCCGTGCTGGCCGACGGCACGGTTTCCACCTGGGGCCGGCTGCCCCCCGCGAGCTACCGAACGTCCCCCGGCGTGCTCGCGGGATCGGCCGGCACGACGGCCCTCGCCGCCGGCCACCACCACCTGCTGACCCTGCAGGCCGACGGGACCGTGCGTGTGATCGGGAACGCCACCTATGGGCAGACCGGCCAGGGCAACCGCGACGACCTGCCGGTCCTGACCGCGATCCCGGGCCTCGCCGGGGTTCAGGGCATCGCCGCGGGGGACTACACCTCCTTCGCCTGGGGCGCCACCTTCGTCAAGGGCTGGGGCGAGGACAGATGGGGCAACCTGGGCCTGGGCCGCGTGATCGTGAGGGCCACGCCCGCGCGGGTCGAGGGCCAGGCCGCCTGGTGAGGCCGGAGACCCCGGAGCCGCTCCGGCCCTCCGCCGCCCCCTGAAACCCTCCCTGGGAGCGGGGGCGGTCTGCGCATCGCGGCGCACCGGGTTGCCCGGTCCCCACGGCCACCCCATCCTGGGTGCCACGGCCCGCCCCGGGCACCGGAGACTGCCATGCGGATTCTGATCGTAGGCCTCGGCGCCCTGGGCGGGGTCATCGCCACCCGCCTCACGGCCGCCGGGGTGCCGGTGCACCTCGCCGTGCGCAGCGCCGAGGCGGCGGAGCGCCTGAAGGCATCCGGGCTCAGGGTGACGGGCGCGGGAGGGGAGGCCTCGGCCGCGGCGGCGCACGTGGCGACCCTGGACGGCCTTGGAGGCGCTCGGCCCTTCGACCTGATCCTCCTGGCCACCAAGGCCCAGGACGCGCTGGCCGCGGCGCCGGCCCTGCCCGGGCTGCTCGCCCCGGACGGCGCGATCCTGCCGATCCAGAACGGCTTCGTGCCCGGGATGGTCGCGGACCGCCTCGGCGATTCCCGGGTGGTCGGCGGCCTCTCCAACCTGGGCGCCACCATGACGGCGCCGGGCGTCTACGAGCAGCGCAACGCCGGGCACCTGCTCATCGGGGAACTGGCCGGCGGCGAGGACGGCAGGACCGCGCGCATCGCCGGGCTCCTGGGCGCCGGGATCGAGGTCCGCGTGACCGGAAACCTCCGGGGCGCGGTGTGGTCCAAGCTGCTCCTGAACTGCGCCGTCACGACCCTGGGCGCCCTCGCGGGCCTCACCATGCGCCGGTTCCTGGCCCTTCCCGGCGGCCGGGACCTGTTCATGCGCACCTACGACGAGGCCCTCTCCGTGGCCCTGGCCGCCGGGGACCGGCCGGAACGGATGGTGGTGGAGCCCCTGCCCCCGGGCTGGGACGGGCGCAGCCGGCCCGGACCGGCCTTCGAGGCCTGGCTGGGGGAGATCCTCGCCTTCTACGGCGACCTCAAGCCCTCCATGCTCCAGGATTTCGAACAGGGCAGGCCGACCGAGATCGATTTCATCAACGGCCACGTCGTGGCCGTGGGCCGCCGGCACGGGCTGGCGACGCCGGTCAACGGGGCCATCACCGAAACCGTCCGCGCCATCACGCGCGGGGAGGCCGTTCCCGGTCCCGCCCTGCTGGCCGGGATCGCGGCGGGAAGGTCCAGGACCGAGTCGCCGTAGGGGACCACCGCGCGAAGCGGGGTCTGGGCCGCCAGGGGCGCCGGAGGAAACGGCACGGCCGGGCGGAGCGGGTTCATGGCATCTCCGAACGGCCACCCTGCGCGAACCCCCGGTTGTTGCCGATCCGCAGGCATCCGTCCCGGCCCCGGGTCACGGGGTGTTGCCCGACTGGGTCACCCCCGTGGACCTCACGATGGCCAGGCCCGCCGTGCCGTTGCCGGTGAGGACGTTGCCCGTGAGGACGGGGTTGGTGCTCTGGTAGACGTAGAGTCCGTACCGGGCGTTGCCGGTGGAGGTGTTGGCGTTCACCGTGGTGGCGGTGTCGTTGTAGATCTCGATGCCCGCGCCGTCGCCGCCGGTGCCCGTCCCGGACACGGTGTTGCCCTGCACCAGGGTGGTGTTCATGCCGTCGTGGATGTAGATTCCGAAGGCGGATTCCGAGCTGACGGTGTTGTTCACCACCCAGCTGCGGGTCGTGTTCTCGCCGTTCAGGCCCGATTGGTTGCCCGAGACCGTGTTGCCGATGACGAACACGTCGCTGGTGCTGGCGTTGGCCGCCGTCAGGATGCCCCAGGCGAGGCCCGCGGACCGGTTGTCGGTGAACCGGTTGTTGGCGGCCAGCACGGTCCGGATGGACTGGTTGGCGTTGGCCTCCACGTCCACGCCGCAGCCGTTGACCATGGGCCCGCCGGCGGTTTCCACCGAACCGGTGGCCCCGTGGAAGGTGCTGTTGACGAGGTGGAACCCCTGGCCGGAGGTGATCGCCATGCCGTGGCGCCGGTTGAACCGGCTGGTGATTCCGCAGACCGTGACGTTGGATGAGTTGGCGCCCACGTAGACGCCGTCGTTGAATGCGTTCTGGACCACGCACCCTTCCACCACCACGTTCCGGGAATCGACGATGTGGATGCAGTCGCCGGCCTCCACCGCGGTGGGCGTCGGGATCGTGTTGTCGAGGTTGTTGCCGTTGAAGGTGCCGCCGGAGATGTTGACGTTGGAGCAGCCCGAGACCGTGACCAGCGCGTAGTTCTGGGAGGACGTGGACCGGGCCTGCAGGACGGCCTGCGGGTCCAGGAGCAGGGTCATGTTGCTGCCCAGCCGGATCCCTCCGGTCTGGTTGGCGGTGGGATCCATGAGGTAGGTCCCCGCCGGCAGGTACACGGCCTTGCCCGTGCCGGCCACCGCCTTGACCGCGGCCGAGATGGCCGCGGTGTCGTCCGTGACGCCGTCGCCCTTGGCGTTGTAGGGNNTTGGCGCCGATGGGGATGCTGGCGGCCTGGACGAGGGTCGCGGTGACCGGGATCGTGAGGGACGCGCTCTGGGCGGGGGCGGCGACGCTGGTGGCCGTCACCCGGTGGGAGCCGGTGGCGGCCGGGGCCGTGTAGACCGCGGTCCCGCCCGAGGCCGGCACGAACAGGGTTCCCACGGAGGCGTTCCCGTTGGGCACGCCGTCCACGGTCCAGGTGACGNNGCCGTGACCAGCATGGATCCGGAGGGCACCATGGTGCCCGGGCCCACCGCGGCCAGCGTCACCACCACGCCCGACGGGGCCACCACCGAAACCGAGGCGGAGGCGCTCCTGGAGGCGTCCGCGGAACTGGTGGCCGTCAC
>DBMS01000169.1:24272-24530 GCA_002297665.1 Holophagaceae bacterium UBA692
GCGGAGCCGCCCGGAACGCCGTCCACCGACCAGGTCACCGCGGTGTTGGAGGTGCCCGACACCGCGGCCGTGAAGGAGACGGCGCCCGAGGTGTTGACCTGGGTGGTTCCCGACGGGGTCAAGGCGATCGTCACCTCCGGGACCGTGACCGCCACCGTGGCCGAGGCCCGCTTCGCGGGGTCCGCGGCGGCGAAGGCGGTCACGGTGTGCGAACCGGCGGCGGCGGGCGCCGAGTAGGTGGCGCTGGCGCCGGTGCCC
>DBMS01000169.1:24628-24795 GCA_002297665.1 Holophagaceae bacterium UBA692
GCTGAGGGCCAGGGCCACCGCCACGGGCGCGGCCACGGTGACGGCGGCCGAGGCGCTGCGGGACGGATCGGCCACGCTGGTGGCCGTCACGGTGTGGCCGCCGGCGGCCATGGGGGCCGTGTAGGTCCGGGTGGCGCCGGAACCGGACAGGGTCCCCGTTGCGGCGT
>DBMS01000039.1:0-18561 GCA_002297665.1 Holophagaceae bacterium UBA692
GGGGCTGCTCCCGCACGGGTTCGCGCCGGAGGACGTCGGGGCGCGGGGTCTCCTCGCGGGGCTGCTCCCGGATGGGTTCCCGCCGGTTGATCTCGATCCGGGGCCGGTCCTCCCGCTCGGGCCGCGGCCGGTCGCCGTTGCCGGGACGGACCACGGGCCTGGGGGCCTCGGGCCGGGGGCGTTCCATGCGGGTGAAGCCGCCCCGGGCGCCGGGCTCCTGGGGCCTGAGGACGGGGCGTCCGGTTTCCCGGGTGTAGACCGCCACGCGCTCCCGGGCCACGGCGGGCTGGTCCGCCACGCGCCGGAACCGCACCGGGTCCCTGAGCTCCTGGCGGTTCACGATGATCCGGCCCTGGAACCAGGGGCGGGCGCCCCGTTCGGGGGGGCGGTTGAACACGCCCACCACGGCCGGGTCGCGGTGGAACCAGGGCCGGAGGTTGCGGTCGCCCACGTGGTGGACGTCCACCACGTTCCAGCAGTGCTGGCGGTCCCGCCACCGCACCGGGCGGTTGTGGAAGCCCAGCGGGGACCATCCGAACCAGGCGCCCGTGCTGTGCCAGGCCACCCAGGCCGGGCTGTAGTAGACGCCGGGGATCCAGTACCAGCCCAGGCCCACGCGCCAGCCCCAGCGGCCGTGATGGCAGGTCACGTAGCCCCAGGGTTCGCTGCTCACCCAGGTCATGCCGCCGCCGAAGGCGCCCCAGTAGCCGTTGCTGTAGGGGCTCCAGTCCGCGTCCACGACGGTGGGGGTCCAGCACCAGGATTCCGTGTCCTCCACGTAGACCCACTTCCCGTTGCCGTCCAGGTCCTCGGCGTAGTAGCGGATCTCCGGCGGCACGCGGGAGGCGCTCTCGCTGGGGCGCGGCCTCACCAGCGCCTCGGCCCACTGGTCGAACTCCCCGAGCGCGTAGGCGTTGAAGTCCGACACCCGGTCCAGCACGTCGTTGTCGCCGTAGACCGTCAGGCGCTGGCCGGCGTAGATCCGGGCCTGGCCCTCGGCGTTGGTCCAGGTGGCCTGGCCCCCGTGGACCAGGAAGGCCACCTTGTCGCCCCGGGGGTCCTTGGAGACCAGGAAGGTGGCCTCGGGGCGGGAGGCGCCCCGGGTTCCCAGGGAGCCGCTGCCCGAGGGGGTGTCCACGCGGATGACGGCCTCGCTCTGGGCGCCGCGGCACACCCGCAATTCGCCCCGCTCCAGCACCAGGAGCACCCGGCGTTCCGCATCCTGGTCGGAGAACAGCGCCGCCACGCGGAAGCGGGTCCCGGCGCCGAAGGCGACGGCGCTGCCGTCGCCCAGTTGCAGGACGCCACGCCCGCGGCTTTCCACCACATCCCCTTCGGCCACGGGCACGCCCCGGGTGAGGGGCTCGTCCTCCTCGCCCTTGCGCACGGTGACGGCGCCCTCCACGACCTTGACCTGGGCGTAGCGCTCGGGGCTTTCGCCCACTTCGTAGTCCTGCTGGTCCAATTCGTCCACCAGGTCGTTGGGGTCCTGGGGGGCCGTCCGGGGCAGGAGCGCCACGCCGGACAGGAGCAGCGCCGGTACGAGTGCGGCGGCGAAACGGTTGCGGATCATGGTGCGCCTCCAGATTGTTGCCGGATTGGATGCGATTTCCCTGCCAAGGTTGACCCGGGAGTCCGCTTAAGGTTTACCTGGGAAAAATCAGCTCCTGGGGAAGGGCTGCAGGGCGGTTCCGGAAGGGCGGTTGGCGGGGTTCTCCCGGCCCAACTGGAGAAGCTGGGGGAGCAGGGCCATCCAGGGAACCGACCAGCATTCCGAGGCGCCGGGCCCGAGGTCCTCGCGCACCTCCAGCCGGTCGGGATGGAAGACCAGCCGGAAGCTGCGGCCGCCCGGAAGGGGCAGGTAGCTGATGTTGGCCGTGGCGGGGTGGATGAGGGTGATCACCCGCTCGTCGTCCGAGAGGATCCACAAAAGGCCTTCCAGGGCGGGCCGGAAGTCCAGGTCCTTGACGGGCAGGGCCCCGATGCCCTGGGTGAGCAGGGAACGCCCGGAAAACCGCACGAGGTCGAAGGACGTGACCGGCACGCCCCCGTCCCGCCACACATGAAGCGGGCGTCCCGGCAGTCCGGTCCGCAGGAGGATCATGCCGCGGCCGTCGATGACCCGGATGGTGCCGTCGGGCGTGATGCGGGCCCGGATGGGCGCGCCGGCGGGAATGGGCTCCACCCGGGGCGGGGCGGGCAGGGCCCCGGGGTCCCCGGCCTTCCAGGGCACGGCCGCCGCGGCGTCCCAGGGGAGCTTGCCGGGGGCCTGGGCGCCCAGGAGAAGGCCGCTCAGGAAGAGGGTGACCAGCCGCACAGGGCCTCCAGGTTGCCGGTGGTGATCTCGGCCAGGCGCTCCGGCGCCAGACCCCGCAGGGCCGCCACCTGGGCGGCCACGTAGGTGACGTGGGCCGGTTCGTTGGCCTTGCCCCGGTGGGGGACCGGCGCCAGGTAGGGGGCGTCGGTCTCCACCAGGATGCGGTCCAGGGGCGCCCAGCCCGCCACCTCCCGGATGGCCTGGGCGTTCCGGAAGGTGACGATGCCCGAGAAGCTCAGGTGGAAGCCCAGGTCCAGGGCGTCCCGGGCGAAGGCCAGGTCCTCGCTGAAGCAGTGGATGATCCCGCGGGAGGCCCCCTCCTCGCGCAGGATGGCGAGGGTGGCCGCGGGCGCCTCGCGGGTGTGGATCATCAGGGGCTTGCCCACCTTGGCGGCGAGGCGGATCTGGGCCCGGAAGACGGCCTCCTGGGTGTCCCGGGGGCTCAGGTCGTAGTGCCAGTCCAGGCCCGTCTCCCCCACGAACAGGACCTCGGGCGCGGCCAGCAGGGCCTCCAGGGCCTCCCCGGCGAGGGCGTCCCAGGTGCGGGCGTCGTGGGGGTGGACGCCCAGGGAGGCACGCACCTGGGGGGCCCGGCGCGCCAGGGCCAGCACCAGCCTGGAGTCGTCCAGGTTGCATCCCACGGCCACCAGGCCCGAGACGCCGGCGGCCCGCGCCCGGTCCAGCACGGCCTCCAGTTGATCCTCTCCCAGGTAGCTGCCCGTGAGGTGGCAGTGGGAATCCACCAGCATAATGACGTCTCCGGACTCCATGTTGCCATGCCCCGGGGGGGAAAGACCGGATACGCTCTATTCATGCGCCCCCTCACCACCCTCCTCATCGTGGACGACGAGCCCGGAATCCGCCGTTCACTGGGGGAATCCCTGGCCGAGGAAGGGTACGGGGTCCTCAAGGCCGAGCGCGGGGAACAGGCCCTGGACCTGCTGGCCCAGGACGACGGGGAAGGCATCCACCTGATGCTGCTCGACGTGTGGCTTCCGGGCATCGACGGGCTGGAGACCCTCAAGCAGGCCAAGGCCATGCGGGCCGACCTGCCGGTGATCATGATCTCGGGCCACGGCAACATCGACACCGCCATGCAGGCCACGAAACTGGGCGCCTTCGACTTCCTGGAGAAGCCCATCGACCTGGACCGCCTCCTCCTGGTGGTGGCCAACGCCCTCAAGCAGCGCAGCCTGGAGGCCGAGAACCTGCGGCTCCACCAGGAGGTGGACCAGGACCGGTTCTTCCTGGCGGAAAGCCCGGCCATGCGCAGGCTCCTCTCCGACGTCGAGCTGGTGGCTCCTACCGAGGGGCGGGTGCTGCTCATGGGCGAGAACGGCAGCGGCAAGGAGGAGGTGGCCCGGCTCCTGCACGAACGCAGCCCCCGGGCCAACGCCCCCTTCGTGGAGGTGAACTGCGCGGCCATCCCCGAGGAATTGATCGAATCCGAGCTCTTCGGCCACGTGAAGGGCGCCTTCACCGGCGCCGTGCGGGACCAGAAGGGCAAGTTCAAGGAGGCCCACCTGGGCACCCTCTTCCTGGACGAGGTCGGCGACATGTCGCTCAAGACCCAGGCCAAGGTGCTCCGCGCCCTGCAGGAAGGGCGCATCGAGCCCGTGGGCGGCGGCGGGGCCGTGAGCGTGGACGTGCGCATCATCGCCGCCACCAACAAGGACCTCACCGAGGAGATCAAGGCCGGGCGCTTCCGCGAGGACCTCTACTTCCGCCTCGCCGTGGTCCCGCTGCGGGTTCCGCCCCTGCGGGAGCGCGCCGAGGAGCTCATCCAGCTGGCCGAGGCCTTCATCCAGCGCATCGCCCGCAAGTACGGGCGCCCCCCCCGGCGCCTCGCGGCCGACGCCCGGGACACGCTCCTGCGCCACGACTGGCCAGGCAACGTTCGCGAGCTGAAGAACCTCATGGAGCGCGCCGTGATCCTCAGCCGCGGCGCCGAGATCACCACCCGCGACCTGGGCGCCCTGGCGGTGCGCCACCTCGCCGAGCCCGACCCCTTCTCCTTCCCCGAGTTCCCGAGCCTCAAGGACGCCCGCGACTGGTTCGAGGGCGCGTACATCCAGCGGGAGCTCAAGCTCCAGAACGGCAACATGACGCGCGTGGCCGAACGGCTCGGCCTGGACCGCTCCAACCTTTACAAGCGCCTGAAGGCCCTGGGCATCGAGGCGAGAGACTCCTGATGGAACGGGTGTGGATGAAGATCGGCGAAGCCGCCCGGCGCATCGGAGTGAGCCCCAAGGACCTCCGGTACTGGGAGACGATCATCCCGGAGATCCAGCCCCGGCGCAGCCGCGGCAACCTCCGCTACTACCACGTGGACGAGCTCGACCGCCTCCAGCGCATCCACGGGTGGCTGCAGGAGGGCCTCACCGTCAGCGACTGCCGGGAACTGCTGCTCACCGGACACCTGGCCCGGGGCCTGGACCTGGGGCTGGATCCCGAGCCCGCGCCGCCCTTGCCGGCAGACCGCCCGCCCCGCAGGCCCCATGTGCAGACCGCGCCCCGGGCCCCGGAACTGGCCAAGGTCCGGGCGGCCCTCAAGCGTCTGCTCGCGCAGTTGTCGGGCCGGGATGGGGACCACGATGTTCAAATGTTGAAATGACAAAGTTAAACAGAACTAAGTAAATAACACTAATCAGATATCCTTAACTTGAGGGCCGGATTCTCCGAAGATCTGGAAAGGGGCCGCGCGTCCCTCGAGGGGGATAACGGACCATGAACCGAGCGACCTGCTTGATGGCGGTTGTGTACTTGTTTGCCTGCATTCCGGCCCGTGCCGGGGATTGGCGCTGGAGCGCCCTTGCGAGCCTCGGCGCCTCCTCCGGCGACCTCAAGGACACCGCCGGCGGGGGCCCCGGCCTGGGCCTGGGCGTCACCGCCGAGCGCCCCGTGCGCGGCGAGGACCGCCTGCGGGTGCGCCTCGACGGCCTCTTCCTCCCCGCCGCCCACCGCACCGGCACCGGCACCACCGCCGGGGTGGACTGGACCCGCAGGCTGGACACCCGGGTCCAGGGCTGGTCCCTGGGCGCCGAATACCTCTTCGACCAGCCCTTCGGCCTTCGCCGCCTCAGCGCCGGGGGCGGCCTCGCCGCCGTGCGGTGGACGGTGGACGCCACCAGCACCCTGGACCTCCCCGGGGCCGGCACCGTCGTGGAGGCCAGCAGGCCCTCCTGGACGAAGCTGGGAGCGGCCCTGGTGGCCGACTGCCGCCTCACCGGCCATCTCCGGGCCACGGCGCGGCTCCTTTCCTGCCCCTACGGGTGGGAGGGCGAGCGCGTGAACGTGGCGCACCTGGGCCTGGCCTGGACCTTCTGACCTGAACCTGGAGCCGACGTGAATCCCATCCGGATATCCCTCTGCATCCTCGTCCTGGCGGCCCTGGCCGGCTGCGGCGGGCAGAAGACGAACGGCGCCGACGCCGCGGGCGTCAACGCCATCGTCACCATCACCCCCGGGCCGGCCCGGGTCACGGTGGGCGGAACCCTCGCCTTCAGCGCCCAGTTGCGCCTGGGCTCGGGGTTCTCCTGGGCCGTGCGGCCCCAGGACCTGGGCACCTTCTCCGCGGACGGCGTGTTCACCGCCAAGGCCGCGGGGCAGGGCGTCGTGGTGGCCACCTGGAAGGACGACACCCGGTACGTGGGCACCACGTCCATCCAGGCCCTTCCCGCCCCCGACGCCACCATCACCTCCCCGGCCGTGGCCGACGTGTCCGCCGAAGGCCTGAAGGCATCCGTGCCGGACCAGCCCGGCAGCACCTACGACTGGACCGTCACGGGCGGGACCATCACGGCCGGCGAAGGCACCCGCCAGATCACCATCAGGCCCCTGGCCACGGGCCGGATCCTCGTGGCTTGCGTCGTCACCAACCCGCTCCACGTCTCCACCGAAACCACCTGGCCCATCCAGGTGGTCGCAGCCCCGGCCATCACCCGGTTCCAGGGTCTCCCCGTCCTGGTGCGCCCGGGGGCGTCCACGGCGCTCTACGCGAGCTACCGCGGCTCCCGGGCCGTGGTGGATCCGGGCCAGGTGCCCATCGCCGACGGGGGCAGCATCCCCGTCAGTCCCCTCCAGACCACCGACTACACCCTGACCGTCACCAACGAGGCCGGCGCCAGCGTCACGGCCCGGACCACCGTCCTCGTGGGCGATCCCTGCCCGCCGGCGGATCCCGCCCCGGGCGCCGCCTGGACGGATCCCGCCACGGGCCTCCAGATGGTCTACTGCCCCCCGGGCACCTTCTCCATGGGCGCCCCGTCCGGGGACGCCGACGCCCAGGACAACGAGCGCCCCGCCCATGCCGTCACCTTCGCGCAGGGCTTCTGGATGTCCCGCACCAAGGTCACCCAGGCCCAGTGGCAGGCCCTCATGGGATCGAACCCCTCCTTCTTCCAGGACGCCGGTCCCTGCACGCGCTTCGGCGCCTTCCCCCTGCGCCCCGTGGAACAGGTCTCCTGGGAGGACGCCCAGGACTACCTGGGGAACCTCAACGACCGCCTGGGGTGGAGCCTCTACCGGCTTCCTTCCGAGGCGGAATGGGAATACGCCTGCCGCGCCGGCACCTCCACGCGCTACGTCTGGGGCGACGACGCCTCCGGCGCCCAGGCCCAGCCCCTGGCCTGGTTCGACGCCAACGCCGACCTGGTGGCGTGGCCCGTCGCCCAGCTCGCGCCGAACCCGTGGAACCTCGCGGACATGACCGGGGACGCCCTGGAATGGGTGGCGGATTGCTACCAGCCCGAGTACCTGGGAGCCCCCGCCGGGGGCCAGGCGGTCCTGGGCCTGGCCACGGCCAACCGGACCCTGCGCGGCGCGTCCTGGAACGACGGCATCGCCGACCTCCGGTCCTCGGCGCGCTACACCCGGCCCGGGACCGAGCGCCAGCGCACCATCGGGTTCCGGGTGGTCCGGCCCCTGTGCGCGGCCCCGGTGATCTGGGACCTGCGGGCCACGCCGGCCACCCTGCCCGCGGGCGGCGACACCGTGACCCTCAACTGGCGCGTGGACGGGGCGACCCGGGCCTGGATGGACCAGGGCGTCGGCGACGTGACCTCCCTGAAGACCCTCACCCTGACCGTGACCCGTTCCACCGGGTTCGCCCTGGCCGCCGAGAACTCCGGCGGCTGGGCCATGGCGACCGTGACCATCGAGGTGGCCCGATGAACCTGCGCACGCTCCTCCTGGGATCCCTGCTGGCCCTTCCCGCCGCCGCGGCCACCTGGCCCGCCGCCGGCGCCTGGCCCACCCTCGCCTCCGCCCCGGTCACCGCCAGGCCCGTGGCCTGGCCCGCGTCCGGGTCCTGGATCACCTACACCAGCCGCGGCTCGTCCCTCACCGACCCCGCCGTCTCCGACCCCAGCAACGGCGGCACCTCGCCCCAGAGCTATGTGAACGTGAGCTCCGGCGCCCCGGACAAGTCGCAGCCCAGCGTCTTCTGGTCCTACGACGCGGTCAACCAGGTGGTCTTCTACCGGTTCCGCCTGGCCGCGCAGCCCAACACATACGCCACCGGCCCCAGCGCCGGTTCCGCCAGCACCACCGATCCCTGGAAATCGGCCCTTTGGTCCGTCCTCATCGACATCAACGGCGACGGCTACCGCGATTTCGCCGTTCAGCTCAACGGCAGCTCCGGCGGCCCCGGAACCCCCGTGGACCGCGTGTCGGTGATCTACAGCCGAACCCTGAGCCAGTCCCTGGACTACGCCACCGCGGGCACGGGCATCCAGCTGGTGAACCAGTTCGCCGCCGCCTTCGTCGCCACCGACGGGGGCCCCATCCTCAACTTCCACGGCGCCAACGCCGCCGATGCCAGCTGGCCCAACGGCAGCGCCGAGACGGTCTGGGACTACGGCATGACCCGCAGCTCCCTGGTTCCAGGTTCCACGACGGAATACTACCTCGACTTCCAGGTGCCCCTGGCCCTGCTGGACGCCACCGCCGTGGGCGGTCCCAAGGTCACGCCGGCCACCCCCATGGCCTTCGTGTTCGCGTCCTCCAACAGCCTCAACAACCCCTTCCAGAAGGACGTGGTCACCTCCGGGGACTACCTCTACGTGGCCGACCCCACCCAGCCCGCACCCTTCGGCGACGCCGTGTTCCTGGCCGGAGGCGCCGGCGCGCCCCAGCCGGTGGTGCAGTCCGTGGGCGTGGCCGGGTGCGGTCCCGCCACGCTCACCGCCACCGTGACCGGCGCCATCGCCTGCGCCAATGGCGCGTGCGCCACCAGCATCGCCGCCGTGCAGTTCTACGCCTACGCCGACGCCAACGGAGACGGCCTGGCCAACGACGGCAACCCGTGGATCCCCGTGGGCGCGGCCACCACCTCCAACAATCCCATCGGCGCCTGGACCGCCTCCTGGGACACCACGGCCCTGACCCAGGGGCGCTACCTGGTGGGCGTCAAGGCCACCGACGCCTCCGGCAACAGCACCTTCAGTTGGTACGCGCCCGGGGACGCCTCGGGCAAGGACTACGCCAACCCGTCCACGCCGGGCCCCTTGACCGCCCTCTTCACCAACACCTGCGGCGCGCCGCCCCCCTTCGCCGCCATCGCATCCTCCGCGACGGGCCCCGTCACCGCGGGCGCCTCCGTGACCTTCACGGTGACCGTCAACAACACGTCCGCGGCCCCCGTCACCGTCACCGGCATCACGGACGCGCTTCCCACGGGCTTCGCCTACGTCTCCACCGGCGGCGGCAGCCTGGGCGCGCCGTCCGCCTCCCCCGCGGGGGGGGCCACCGGGCTCCTGGCCTGGACCTTCGCCTCCGCCACCGTCCCCGCCGGCGGCGCGCGGACCTTCAGCTTCACCGCCACCGCCCCCGCCGCGCCGGGCACCTGGTCCAACGCCGCCACCGTCTCGTCCTCCGCCGGGAGCCTGGTGACGGGCGTCGCCCAGGTGTTCGTGGGCGCGCCCGCCCTGGCCCTGCAGAAGACCGCCTCGGTGACGTCGGCCGCGCCCGGGGACACGGTGACCTACACCCTGGCCTACGCCAACCCCTCCCCCGTGAACGTGACCGGAGCCGTCCTCGCCGACGTGCTGCCCACGGGCCTGACCTTCGTATCCGCGTCGGGCGGCGGCGTCTACGCCGCGGGAACCCGGACCGTCACCTGGAACCTCGGCGCCATTCCCGCCGGGGAAGGCCCGGACGTCCTCACCGTGGCCGCAACCGTGGATTCGCCCTTTCCGGCCGGCGCCACGATCCCCCTGGCCAACACCGCCACGCTCACCTCGACGGAGGCCTCCACCGCCACCGCCGGCGCCAGCATCTTCGTGAGCGCCTCCCGGCCGGTCCTGTCCGTCCAGGTGGCGACCTCGCCGGCGACGGTCCCCGCCAACAGCAGCGTCACCTTCACCCTGTCCTACGCCAACACCGGCAACGCCACAGCCACCGGCCTCGTCCTCACGAATCCCCTGCCCGCGGGCCTGACCTTCGTGTCGGCCAGCAACGGCGGCTCCTACGCCGGCGGGACGGTGACCTGGAGCCTGCCCGACCTGGCCGCCAACGCCACCGGGTCCGTGACGGTGACCCTGGGCGTGCCCACGGGCTACGCGGGGGCCAACCCCCTCACCGACACCGCCACCCTTTCCGCCACGGGCGTGGGCGCCGTGTCCAATTCGTTCCTCCTGGGGGTGAACCAGACCGGGAGCATCTGCAACAACTACTACTTCCAGGCAACCCAGGGGAACGTCGGCTTCGACGGAACCCAGTTCCTCACCACGACCGTCTCCCCCGTGGCGTCCGACACCGGGCTCGCCGTCAAGCGCACCGTCTCCACCACCGCCTACGACCCGGCCCTCAACCTGGCCTTCTACGCCCCGGCCACCACCAGCGACATCGCCCTCACGGGGACCCTCACCACCAACTTCTGGGTGGACCGCGCCAACGGGAATACCGTCTACGTCCGCGCCAGCGTATTGGACTACAACGAGGCCACCGGGGCCCGCGCGTCCCTGTCCACCCCCACCGTCTTCTCCCTGACCGGCGCCAGCAAGGGCCAGCTGAGCTTCGACGTGACGCTGTCGGGCACCCTCCAGAAGGGCCACCGCTTCCTCTGGCTCTTCGAGTTCGCGGAAAAGACCTCGGGCAAGACCGACGACATCTACCTCCAGTTCGGCGGCACCGTTTCAAACCCCATCAGCGGCGGCACCGCGCTGGCCGTGTCCAACGGCTACTTCTGCTACACGGCGCCCGCCAACCTGGTCATCGACAAGCAGGTGAGCCTGCTCACCGCGAACCCTGGCGATGCCCTCCAGTACACGATCCTCTTCTCGAACACCGGCCAGACCTCGGCCACGGGCGCGCAGGTGGTGGAGACCCTGCCGGCCGGCGTCACCTTCGCCGGCGCGACCCTGAACGGATCGGCGGCCACCCCGGTCTCCGTCGCCGGTCAGGTATACACCTTCAACGTCAATTCCGCGGGCCAGGCTTCGGGCACCGTGGCAGGGAGCGGAACGGGCTCCCTCCTCGTCAACGCCACCGTCAACAACCCCCTGGCTTCGGGCATCACCTCCCTGACGAACGCGGCCAGCCTTTCCAGCACGCAGACCCTGGCCACGTCCGATTCCGCCGTCACCAAGGTGCTGCGCCCCGCCGTCACCGTCTCGGCCTCGGCCGACAAGGCCCTGGCGGGCCCCAACGACGTCGTCACCTTCACCCTCACCGCCCTCAACGGCGGCACCGGGACCGCCACGTCCGTGACCCTGGCCGACGTGCTCCCCGTGCAGGCCTACTTCTCTTACGTGCCCGGGAGCACCCGGGTCAACGGTTCGACGGTCGCGGACCCCGTTTCGGGCGGGACCCTGTCGTACGTCCTGGGCGCCCTTTCCGCGGGCGCCTCCGCCCAGCTCTCCTTCCAGATGAAGGCCGGGGCGTCCGGAACCTTCCCCGGAACCCAGACCGTCCTTGCGAACACCCCCACGGTTTCCGATGCCCAGACCTCAGGCTCCCGGACCGGCAACACGGTGAGCGTCACCATCAATCCCCTTCCCAACCTCAGGCTCTCCAAGTCCTTCGTTCCCGCGGGACCCTTCGCGCCCGGGGACACCGTCACGTCCACCCTCACCCTCGCCAACGACGGCGGGGCCGACGCCGAGGGCATCCAGGTCGCCGACGCCGTCCCGGCGTACGCGGATTTCGTCGCCGGCTCCCTGACCTCCGGGGGGGTCCCGCAGACCGACGCGTCCGGCGACGACGGCGCCGGATTCGATTCCCCCGGCAACCGCGCGGTCTTCACCGTAGGCACCCTCGCCCCGGGGACCAGCCGCACCCTCACTTTCGCCTTCCGCATCCGGAAGCCGATGCCCACGGGCAGCACGGCCCTGTCCTCCAGCGCCACCGCCACCGCCTCCAACGCCGCCTCCAAGACCGCCGCGGCCGCCGGAACCGTGGACGCCCAGGCCACCCTGGGCGTGGTGAAGGACGGGCCCTCCACTTCCGCCTACCCGGGCGCCCTGGCCGCCGTCGGGGCCACGGACACCGTCACCGTCCAGGTGGACGACGCCTCGCCCTTCCTCGTCAATCAGTACGTGCGGATCGGGAGCCAGACGGCGCGGATCACCGCCATCAGCGGCTCCGCCCTGACCGTGAGCCCTTCGGTCGACGTGACCGCGGGCGCCCCGGTGATCGGGAGCCTCACCTACACCCTGCGCTACGCCAACGCCGGCACCGCGGACGCCGCCCCGGCCACCCTGGTGGACACGCTGCCAGCGGGCGCGGTCTACGTGGCCTCCACCGGCGGCACCTACAACTCCGTTCCCGGCACCGTGACCTGGAACCTCGGCACCCTGGCCGCCGGATCCGCCAGTTCCGCCCAGGTGACCCTCTTCCCGGGCGCCGTGGGCGACGCCACCGACACCGCCGCGTTGACGGCGCCTTCCGCCGCCCCCGCCAGCGCCTCCTTCACCACCGGGGTGGGCGGGCTCCGGCTCGGGCTGAGGACGACCACCCCCACCATCGTGCAGTCCGGCGCCGACACCGCCACCTACGTCATCACGTTGGAGAACACCGGGGCCGCCCCCGCCACCGGCGTCCAGGTGGTCGACACCCTGCCTTCGGGGTTCACCTACCTTTCCACCACCAGCGTCGTGGGGGCCGTGCCGGTCACCTACCCGGCCCCCGGGGACCAGGCGCCCGTGTGGGACGGCCTCTCCCTCGCGTCCGGCGCCACCGCGACCCTCACGTTCCGGGCCTCCATCACCCCGGGCCAGGGCGCCCAGACCTACCAGGACGAGGTCTCCGCCACCACCACCAGCGGCACCCCGGTGAGCGTGTTCGATCCCCTCCTCACCACCGCCGAGGACGTGACCCTCCTGGCCGCGGGCACCTACTTCACCATCGACGCCAGCGCCTCCGCCGGCGGGACCGTCTCGCCAAGCGGCGCCCAGCCTGTCGCCCAGGGCGCCGACGCCGCCTTCGCCTTCACGGCCGACCCCGGCTATCACCTGGCCGACGTCACTGTGGACGGAACGTCCGTGGGAACCCCTTCCTCCTACACCTTCCATTCCGTGGCCGCCGGCCACACCCTGGTGGCGACCTTCGCCGCGGACGCCTTCACCCTCACCTACGCCGCCGGCGCCCACGGCTCCATCACCGGAATCTCGCCCCAGACCGTGACCCTGGGCGGCAGCGGCACCGCCGTGACCGCCGTGGCCGATGCGGGCTACCACTTCACCCAGTGGAGCGATGGCGTCCTCACCGCCGCGCGAACCGACGCTTCGGTGGTCGCCAACGTGTCGGTCACCGCCAGCTTCGCCGCCAACACCTATACCCTCACCTACACCGCCGGCGCCCACGGCTCCATCACGGGCCTCACGTCCCAGACCGTGACCCTGGGCGGCAGCGGCACCGCCGTGACCGCCGTGGCCGATGCGGGCTACCACTTCACCCAGTGGAGCGACGGCGTTCTCGCCGCCACCCGCACCGACGGATCCGTGGCCGCGAACCTGTCGGTCACCGCCGGCTTCGCCGCCAACACCTACACCCTCGCCTACGCCGCCGGCGCCCACGGCTCCATCACGGGCCTCTCGTCCCAGACCGTCACCCTGGGCGGCAGCGGCACCGCCGTGACCGCCGTGGCCGATCCCGGCTACCACTTCACCCGGTGGAGCGACGGCAGCACCGACAATCCCAGGACGGATGCTCAAGTCGAAGCCGCCGTCTCGGTCACCGCCCAGTTCGAAACCGACCTGATCTCGGTCCACGCGAGCGCCACCGGATCCGGAACCGTATCCCCGGCCGGTCTCCAGACCTTTGCCTACGGAACGGACGCCACGTTCACCTTCACCCCGGAACCCGGCCGGCGCGTCGGCAACGTCCTGGTGGACGGCGCGTCCATGGGCCCCATCGGGTCCTACACCTTCCGGGGGATGACCGTGAACCACGTGATATCCGCGGTTTTCGACGATGCCGGCCGGTTCACGGTCCTCGGCGTCTCGAGCCCCGGAGGCACGGTGGGACCCGCGGTGACCTTCGCCAACCCCGGCGAATGCGTGAGTGTCCACGTGACCCCCCGGCGGGGCTTCAAGGTGGACGATGTCCGGCTGGACGGCACCTCCCTCGGCCCCGTGGACGCCTACCGGATCACGAACCTTTCCGGAGACCACCGGGTGACCGCCGAGTTCTCGCCGGAGACCTTCACCGTGGAGGCCACGGCGGCCGGGAAGGGGCAGGTGGTCCCGTCCACTCCCCAGACCGTGGCCTACGGTCAGGACCAGGCCTTCCTCTTCCTGCCCGAGGCCGGCCAGACCGTGGTTGACGTCCAACTGGACGGAAGGTCCCTCGGCCCCCTGACCGAGTACACCCTCAAGGCTTGCCAGGCGGGCCACCATCTCCAGGTGATCTTCTCCACGACCCCCTGAACCCGCCCCCGGCCGCATCCGGATACCAAAAGCGAGGGCGGCTTTTTGGAGCCGCCCTCTTTACTGCTTTTGGGGCGGCGCGAGAAGATTCGAACTTCGGCCAAGACCCCGCGGCGCACGCAGGCGTACCCCCCTTTCCCTACCTGCGCGCCATCGCCGATCGGAAGCTCGAATCTTCCCCCCGACAAAGCTTGAGGGCGGCTTTGGGGAGCCGCCCTCTTTACTTCTTTTTGGTCGGCGCGAGAAGATTCGAACTTCCGACCCCTACCACCCCAAGGTAGTGCGCTACCAGGCTGCGCCACGCGCCGTGAACTAACGAGTCTAGTACGTTTGTCCGCCGAGGTCAAGCACCGGTTCTCCCCGGCTACACTGGAGCCATGAAAGAGCGCCTGATTCTCATCACGAACGACGACGGCTGCTGGGCGCCGGGCCTCGCATCCCTGGCGCGGGTGGCTTCGCGCTTCGGGCGGGTGGTGGTGGTGGCCCCGGACCGGAACCGCTCGGCGGTGTCCAGCGCCATGAGCCTGAACGACATCCTGCGCCTCCACGACCTGGGCGGGGACCGCTACGCCTGCACCGGCACCCCGGTGGACTGCGTGCTGGTGGGCATCCGCGCCGTGCTCAAGCGCGAGCCGGACTGGGTGCTTTCGGGCGTCAACCACGGCTTCAACCTGGGCGAGGACGTCTTCTACTCGGGCACCGTGGGCGCGGCCTTCGAGGGGTGCCAGCAGGGGGCCCTCTCCGCGGCCTTCTCCATCGATCCCGAGGGGGATCTGGCCCAGGCGGAAACCTGGGCGGGGCATTTCCTGGAACGCTGGGAGGGCATGGACCTCCCCGCCAACCGCATCTGGAACGTGAACCTGCCCAAGGGCGAGCCCCTGGGCTTCCGCCTCTGCGGCCAGGACACCCGCAAGTACCACGACCTGGTGGAGGCGCGGGTGGACCCGCGCAGGACGCCCTACTTCTGGATCGGCGGGGAGCTGGGCCCCACCTACGCCCAGGGCCCCGGCAGCGACGCCGAGGCGGCCCTGGCGGGCTACGTCAGCGTGACCCCCCTGCGCCTGGACCTGGCCTGCCCCGAGGTCATGGGCCGGCGGGCCGACTTCGACCGCACCTTCAACGGCGGCCTTCCGTGAAGGCCGGCTTCCACGCCCATGGACGCGTCCAGGGGGTGGGCTACCGATGGTTCGTCATCCAGGCCGCCCAGGCCCTGGACCTCGCCGGGTGGGTGCGCAACGAGCCCGACGGCACCGTCTCCGGGGAAGTTGGGGGGGACCTGTCCCGCCTGGAGGCCCTGAAGGACCGCCTGGAGGCGGGTCCCCCCTCGGCCCGCGTTTCCCGGCTGGACTGGTGGGTGGTGGAGGGTGGACAATCACTTCCCCACCCTTTCGAGGTTCGGCGGTAAGCGAGGTAGCATGAACTTCAAATCATCAGTTCTGGATGTACCCGATTTCCCCCTGGCCGGCGTCGCGTACAAGGATATTACGCCCCTCTTCAACGATGCCGCGGCGTTCGCCCGTGCCATCGACGCCATGGCCGAGCCCGTCCTCTCCCTGCAGCCCACCCACGTGCTGGGGCTGGAGTCCCGCGGATTCATCTTCGGCTCAGCCCTGGCCCTCAAGCTCGGCCTGGGCTTCGTGCCTGCCCGCAGGCCCGGAAAGCTTCCCCGTCCAAGCTTCGCCGAGGCCTACGCCTCCGCCTGCGGTCCCGGCGGCCTGGAGATCCACCAGGATGCCTTCCACCCCGGCGACCGGGTGCTGATCGTGGACGACATCCTGGCCACGGGCGCCACGGCCCTGGCGGCCCGCCACATCGTGGAGCGGACGGGGGCGCATCCCGTGGCGCTCACGCTCTTCATCGAGATGGTGGCGATGGCGGGCAGGGGAAAGCTCACGGGGATGCCGGTGTTCAGCGTGCTGAGGTACTAGCCGGGTGATCCTGGATCCACTGTTTCAGGGCTTCGTCCATGCGGGTCTGCCACCCGGGGCCGGTGGCGCGGAAATAGGCCAGGACCTCGGTGCTGTAGCGCATGGATAAAAGGGTCTTCGTGGGTGCTTTCTGGGGGCCCCTGCCTCTCAATCCGCCCTTCCGGCAGGCACTGAGAATCTCCGGATGCATTTCGGAAACGGGCCTCAAACCGGCTAGCAAATCTTTGGAAAGGGGTGGGCTGTCCACGGAATCCCAGTCCTCCCGGGAGATGTGATCAGGTTTTGCCTTGGATTTCCTCATGCGCCCTCCTTTCCCTGGAATTGGATTTGCGGAGGCTGATGATCCTGAGGGATTCCTCTCTTCGCGTGTAGATAAGCGTGTGGAGCCGGTTGCCGATGAACCCGACGGAGATCCACCGGGGTTCGCCGTAGTCCTTCCGTCGATCCTCGACCTGCAGGGCCGTTTCCCATTGGAAGCCGAAGGCCTCACTGAAGTTCACCCCGTGCTTTTCAAGGTTCGCCACGTTCTTGGCATCATCCCATTCGTACCACAACACATAATGTAGCTACAGAATAAGACCTGTCAAGGCGCCTTTCACCCTCGCCAGCCGTCCGGCCTAGGCGCTCACCAGCGTCTTGAGCCCGTCCCGGAACAGCACGTCAACCTTGCGGCCGGTGCGCTTCTGCACGCGGCCCAGGCCGAAGCTGGGGTGGTCCATCCACATGCCCTCCTCCCACTTCTGGGAGACGGCGTAGGGGATGGAGGTGGTGCCCGCGTGCTCCTCGAGCATCAGCTCGTGGAACCGGGAGGGGGAGGCGGCGCTGCGGGGGGCGGCGGCGCGGGTGGCGACCGTGGCCCGGGCGGGCCGCGGCGCGGGGGCGGGGCGTTCGGCGCGGAACTTGTGCACGGATTTGCAGGTGGAGCAGATGAGCTTTTCCGGCACGCCATCGGTGATGGACAGGATCATGTGCCGCGTCTCCCCTTTGCATCTCCCACAAGGGGCATCAACTTCCTGGCCGGCGTAGTACGATTTCGTCATCCCCCTAGTTTGCCGGAATTGCCCGGCCAGGGAAACCTCAAGCGAGCCCGGATGCCCGTCTACACGTCAGCCTGCCCCAGGAACTGCTACAGCACCTGCAGCCTCCGGGTCACCGTGGAAAACGGGGCGATCACGGCCATCGACGCCCACCCCGGCAACCGGGCCACCCCGGAGGGCCCCTGCCTAAAGGGCCTGAGCTACCTGGAGCGGACGGCGCCGTCCTCCCGGATCCTGGCGCCCATGGTCCGGGGCCGGGACGGCGGATTCTCCGCCGTGGCCTGGGACGAAGCCCTGGACCTCATGGCCGCGCGGTTCCTGGACATCCGGGAGCGCTACGGGCCCCAGGCGGTGATGCACTACGCCGGCAGCGGCACCAAGGGCCTCCTCAATTCCAACTCCATGGCCTTCTGGCGGCGCTTCGGGGGGTGCACCACCACCTACGGCGACCTGTGCTGGCCCGCGGGCCTGGAGGCCACGCGCCTGACCCTGGGGGACAACCGCCACAACGCCCCCTGGGACCTGGCCAACGCGGCCCTCATCGTCATGTGGGGCAAGAACGCCGCGGAGACCAACATCCACCAGATGCGGTTCGTGGACCAGGCGCTGGCCGCGGGAGGCCGGCTGGTGGTGATCGACCCCCGGCGCACCCCCACCGCCGAGCGCGCCGCGCTGCTGGTGCAGCCCCGCCCCGGCACCGACGCCGCCCTGGCCCTGGCCCTGGCCCACGTGCTCATCCGGGACGGCCTGGTGGACCGCCCCTTCATCGACGCCCACGTGCTGGGCTTCGAGGCCTACGCCCGCGCCGTGGAGGCCTGGACCCCGCAGCGCTGCGAAGACGTCACCGGCGTCCCCGCGCGGGAGGTGGAGGCCCTGGCCCGGGACCTGGGCACGGCCAAGCCCCTGACGATCTGCGCGGGCTTCGGCATGCAGCGCTACACCAATTCGGGCCAGACCATGCGGGCGCTCCTGGCCCTCCTGGCCCTCACCGGCAACCTGGGCAGGCCCGGCGCCGGCTGGGTCTACGCGAACCTGCAGTCCGACGTGTTCAGCGCCGTGAAGGACCCCCTGGACTTCTTCCCGCCCGAAGCGCCCGACGGCGTGGCCCGCGTCACCCTCTCCACGGCCCGCCTGGGCCGGGACATGGACCTCCAGGAAGACCCGCCCCTCAAGGCCGCGTGGGTCGAGCGCGGCAACCCCGTCGGCCAGAACCCCGACACCGCGCGGGTCCGCGCGGCCTTCCGCGCCCTGGAGTTCCGGGTGGTGGTGGACGAGCGCCTCACCGACACCGCCCGGGAGGCCGACCTGGTGCTGCCCTCCAAGAGCCTTTTCGAACAGACCGACGTCATCGGCGCCTACTGGCACCCCTACCTCCAGATCCGGCCCAAGCTCCTGGAGCCGCCCGGCGACGT
>DBMS01000039.1:18575-19670 GCA_002297665.1 Holophagaceae bacterium UBA692
GACGGCCTCGTGGCCCCCGGGGGCGAGGAGGCCTGGCTGGAGGCGAAGCTGGCCCGGTTTCCGGGCCTGACCCTGGCGGCCCTGGCGGAGGGCCCCGTCCTGGCCCCCGGCTGCGAGGAGGTGGCCTTCGCGGACCTGGCCTTCCCCACCCCCTCCGGGCGCATCGAGCTGCTGTCGGAGGAGGCCGTGCGCCGCTGGGGCGTGGACCCCCTGCCGGGCTACACCCCCCCGCGGGAATCCAGCCCCGGCGCCTATCCGCTCACCCTCCTCACCCCCAATCACAAGAACGGCATCCACAGCCAGTTCCTGACCCTCTCCTGCCTGCGCGACCCGGGGCCCCGGCTCCACCTGGCGCCCGGGGACGCCGCGGCGCGGGGCATCGCCCAGGGCGACCGCGTGCGGGTCTTCAACGGCCGGGGCGAACTGTTCCTGCCCGCGAACCTCGACCTCAGCCTCCTGCCGGGCTGCGTCGTGGCCTTCAACGGCTACGGCGCCGAGCACGGGGGCTCGGTGAACCTCCTGTCCGAGGGGCGGGAGACCGACATGGCCCACGGCGCGGCGTTCCACGACAACCTCGTGGACGTGGAGAAGGCCCCGTGACCGCGCTCCGCTTCCGCTTCCACGCCGACCGCTGCACGGGCTGCGAGGCCTGCGTCCTGGGCTGCTGGATGGAGAACCGCGCCCGCCAGACCCGGCCCTGGCGGGAGGTCCACGCCTTCAACCCCCACCGGCGCCCGGACCTGCCCGTGTTCCACCTGTCCCTGGCCTGCCATCACTGCGAGGACCCCGCCTGCCTGGAGAACTGCCCCGCGGACGCCTACGCCAAGGACCCCGCCACCGGCGCCGTGACCCTGCGCCAGGAGGCCTGCATGGGCTGCCGCTACTGCACCTGGGCCTGCCCCCACGACGCCCCGAAGTTCAGCGCGGCCACCGGCACCGTGGAGAAATGCACCTTCTGCCCGGACCGGGAGGAACCGGCCTGCGTGGCCCGGTGCCCCCTGGGGGCCCTGGAGGTGGAGCCCCGCGGCCCGGCGGGGCCCGCGCCCTTCGGCCTCCCGGGCTGGGAGCTGGGGCCGGGGATCCGCATCACGGGCG
>DBMS01000103.1 GCA_002297665.1 Holophagaceae bacterium UBA692
GGGCTTGCCCTCGACCTGCAGGCCGTTGGGGCCGTAGTCCTTGAAGCGCTCGGGCTGCAGCAGGCCGTCGAAGCCGCGCAGCAGTTCGTTGCGGGAGATGCTCATGGGCCGATTGTCTCAGCCCCGCAAGCCCCTGCGCGCGTCACGCCCGCCCCGGCCGCCAGCCGCGCGAGGCCAGTGGCCAGAACCCCAGCGCGAAGCCCAGCACGCCCATGGCCGCCACATAGTGGGCGGGAGCCATCACATCCACCTGCTGCCATACGGACACTAGCATCGGTGTCAGACCGCCGAACACGGCATAGGCCATGTTGTAGGAGAAGGACAGGCCGGTAAAGCGCACTTCGGGCGGGAAGGCCCGCACGCCCACCACGGGCAGCAGCGAGATGGAGCCCACGAAGAAGCCCACGGTCGCATAGTTGCAGATCAGAGACGCCTCGTTGCCAGGCAGGTTCAGGTAGAACAGATAGGCCGTGGCCGTCATGCCGCCCCAACCGATGAGCATGGTCAGCTTGGTACCAATCTTGTCGGACAGCCAGCCCCAGAACACGCAACCTATGGTCAGCGTCACGGTCGCCACGGCATTGGCCTTCAGGGCCATGGCAGGTTCGATGTGGAACACCTTTTGCAGATAGGCTGGTGTGAACAGAATCACCACCACGATCGCCGTGGACAGCACCCAGGTCATCAGTGCCACGACAACGCAGGCTTCCCGGTGGTCGCGCAGGATGGTCTTGATCGGCAGTTCGCGGTCAGCGGCCTTGCGGGCCTGCAGTTCCTGGAAGATGGGGGTCTCGTGCAGGAACTTGCGCAGATACACCGACACCAGACCGAAGACACCGCCCAGGATGAAGGGCAGGCGCCAGGCCCAGTCGTGGATCTCGCCCTGGCTGTAGGTGCTGTTGAGCCACACCCCGATGATGGAGCCCAGGAAAATGCCGCCGGTAATGCCGGAGGTCAGTGCGCCGATCGCAAAGCCGTAACGCTTCTGGGGAGCATGCTCGGCCACGAACACCCAGGCACCGGGCATTTCACCGCCGATGGCAGCACCTTGCATCACGCGCATCAGCAGCAGCAGGATGGGAGCGGCCAAGCCTATGGTTTCATAGGTCGGCAGCAGGCCGATGACCAGCGTGGGCACGGCCATCAGGAACACCGACAGCGTGAACATCTTCTTGCGGCCCAGGATGTCGCCGAAGTGGGCAATCAAAATGCCACCGATGGGGCGCGCCAGATAGCCGGCCGCGAAAATGCCCAGCGTCTGCAGCTGGCGCATCCACTCCGGCAGCGAGGCTGGAAAGAACAGGCTGCCGATCACATTGGCAAAAAAGACGAACACCACGAAGTCGTAAAACTCCAGCGTTCCGCCCAGGGCCGATAAGCCCAGGGTCTTGTAGTCCTCCCGGTTCAGGAGACGATTCGGCGCTGCAGCCGGCGCGTCAGCCGATGCAGCGTGGTCAAGCGTAGTCATGGTGTTTCCTAGATCGAACAACAGGACAGCGCGGATAAGGCCGCTGATCACGGGTCAACGTGCAGTGGCAGACCGATTGCGGCGGGCTTCAGATGCAAAGCCACACCAGACTGAATATGAGCACCTTGTGGGCAGTCACTTCAGTAACGGCGGCGTAAGCGCAGTCGAAAAAACATTCTAGGGTTTCCACTCGTATATCCTGGACACATAAAACTTTAGGTGCCTGCAGTCCTATAGCCATGGGCCCTGCATTCTGCAAAGCTTTGCGTTATGCATTTGCTTGCAAGCAAATGTTCGCTTCGACGCCTGGCGCAGCCATGCTTCACAATGTGGGCTTGTTCCCCTCACTACCTATACGCATTACATGAAACGCACCTGGTTGCTGTTTTCGCAGGTCGTCACCGTGCTGGTGGCTATCTATTTTGTAGTGGCTACCCTACAGCCCACTTGGCTTCAGCGCGGAAATATCCGTAGCAGTGCCGGTGTTTCGCTGCTGCAGGCTCCATCCACTCCAGCGGGTGAAGTCGCTCCCGGCAGCTTTGCGCCTGCCGCGCGCAAAGCCTCGCCCGCCGTGGTCAGCATCAACACCAGCAAGGCGGTTCGCCACCCGCGCGCCAACGACCCCTGGTTCCAGTTCTTCTTTGGCGATCAGGGTCCGCAAGAGCAATCTGGTTTGGGTAGCGGCGTCATCATCAGTCAAGATGGCTACATCCTCACCAACAACCATGTGGTGGAAGGCGCCGACGATATCGAGGTCACACTGACCGATAGCCGTCAGGCCAAGGCCAAGATCATTGGAACAGACCCCGAGACTGATCTGGCCATTCTCAAGATCGAGCTCGACAAGCTGCCCGTCATCGTGCTGGGCAACTCCGATCAGGTCGCTGTGGGCGACCGCGTGCTGGCCATCGGCAACCCCTTCGGTGTGGGCCAGACAGTGACCAGCGGCATCATCAGCGCTCTGGGCCGCAGCCAGCTGGGCATCAACACCTTCGAGAACTTCATCCAGACCGACGCGGCCATCAACCCCGGCAATTCCGGGGGCCCCCTTCTGGACAGCGCGGGCAGGCTCATCGGCATCAACACGGCGATCCAGAGCACGTCGGGCAGCTCCGCGGGCATCGGTTTCGCGGTGCCGGTGGACACCATCAACCGCATCGTCCCCCAGCTCATCTCCCGGGGCCGCCCCGTGCGCGTGGACCTGGGGTTCGACCCGCTTCCCGAGGGGTGGGCCGCCTCCATCAACGTGCCGCCGGGGGTGATCGTGGGCCGGGTGCGCCAGGGCGGTTCCGCGGACCGGGCCGGCCTGCGGGGCCTGTCCCGCCAGGGCCGGGGCTACGCGCTGGGCGACGTGATCGTGGGCGTCAACGGGGCGCCCGTGAAGGGCATGGACCGCCTCCTGGACCTGGCCGAGGCCGAGCCCCCCGGGGGCCGCCTCCAGCTCGAGGTGCTGCGGGACGGAAAGCGCATCAAGGTGGGTCTGGACCTGGAGCCCGGCAGGATCTGAGCGGTTGCGGGACCATCCCCTCCCCGTTCCTTCACTACAGCCATTGACGAAGAGTCTCAATCGCCCGATATTGCGTGATGCTTCGCGACCCGGGGAGAGTACCGCCATGGCCGAACTGACGCGGGATGAAGTCATCGAGCACGTGAAGAACAAGGTGTCGCTGGAGTTCGCGAACCTTTCGGGCCTGGACCTGAGGGGGATCGATTTCCGCAAGACGAACCTGAGCGGCGCGGACATGACCTCCTGCCGGCTGCAGGGCTCCCATTTCCTGGATACCAACCTGACCCGGGCTATCCTGTACGAGGCGGACCTTTCGGGCACGAACCTCTCGGGCTCCGACCTCTCCCACGCGAACCTGCAGAAGGCCATCCTGGTTGAGGCCAACATGACCAACGCCAAGATGGTGCAGGCCAGCCTCCGCCAGGCGGACCTGTCCCAGGCCGACTTCACCCAGTCGGACCTGGCCAAGGCCGACCTTCACTTCGCCAAGTGCAGCGGCACGGATTTCCGCCGCGCCGTGCTGGCCGACGCCAACTTCGGCCGGGCCTTCCTCCGGGGGGCGATGTTCCGGGGGGCCAACATCATGGGCGCCACCTTCGACGGGGCCCTGGGGATCGATCCGGCGGTGCTGAAGGGCGACATCGGCGGCGGCATCGAGCTCGACGAGCCGGGATCCGGTCCCTCCCTCCTGGGCATGCTCAAGGCCACCACCACGGTGGACTACAACGCGCCGCGCCCCATCGGCGATTCCGGCAAGGGCGCCCCCGCCCGCAAGACCAAGTACCACCCTCCGCTGCGGGGCATCGCCTCGGTCATCTACACCACGGGGGGCTGGATCCGGGGCACCTTCCACGTGCCCACCATGCACGGCTTCCTGGAATACCTGAATCTCTCGGGCGAGATGCTCAAGCTCACGGGCGTCATCCTCCCCTACCTCGAGATGGAGCTGCGGTTCTTCGCCCTGCGCCGGGGCAAGGCCCTGCTGGTGATGCCCGACTGCGACCTCTCCCTCCTCCAGCTGCCCGAGCCCACCGCCCAGTACCACGTGCACCGCGTCTCCTTCCTCCTGGAAGGCGGAAGCGTCACCGGGAGCCTCGCCATCGAGGAGGACATCCGGGTGTCGGACTACCTGGCCAACCACGACGGCTTCCTGGTGCTGCGCAACTGCCGCTTCGGCGCCCACGACGCCCCGGTGGAGGAGGAGAGCCACTTCCCCCTGCTCCTGGTGAACAGCGCGACGGTGGTGGGGGCGTCGGACGAGCGGTTGCGGGACTGAGGCCAATCCGGTCCGTACAAGCCTTGATCCATCGCCCCTAGCGCGCATCCTTCAAGTCCAGGACGATCCACCCCAGCGTCCGGGGCGAAAAGGAGAAAAAGCCCGAGGGCCGCATGACGGCGTGCAGGGCCAGGTCCCCCTTCGGATCTCCCTTGGCCATTCCGAGCGGCTCCGTGACCCGCTTCCCCAGTTCGAACCGGCGCACCTGGTTCCCCGAGCGGACGTACACGGTTCGAGGCTGCCCCTTGGTCCAGTAGAACGCGCGGCCGTCGAAGGCCCCGAGGAAGATCTCGTCCTCCTTGAGTCCGTAGCGTCTTCTCGCCTCCTCCTGGGCCACGTACGGGTAGATGCGGAGGTGGCCCTGCTCGATGCGGTAGAGGTTTCTCCCGTCGAATGCGGCATCCGTGCCGAAGGAGAAGAGCCCCATGGACAACCACCCGGACCAGAACCTGGGCGGGATGGTCTTTTCGTACCCTGGATCCAGCGTCTCCTGATGGACGATCACGGTTTGGGGGTCGTTCTGGAGGTATCCGGAAACCATCGGGAATCCGGGGCTCCTGTTGTAGGCGATCACCATCGTACATTTCTTCTCCTGGGGATCCAGGGGGTTGAGCCGCAGGATTACCAGGCCCCTTTGGCCTGACCCCAGCCCGGAGATTTCAGAAGGCGCCGCGCCTGCCGTGAGGAGGGATGCCGCCAGGGCAAGAATGAATGGGCTTCGCATGGTCATTTCCCCCAATCGATTTCGTCGACCACGTGGTTCTGGTGGTGGATCTTGTATTGATGAAGCACGTTGAAGTCCGCTTCCCGCGCCAGCGCCGTCCGAAGATCCCGGGGCGTGTAGGGGGTTCCCGGAAGGATCAGGGTGTGGTTCGCCCACATGGAGCTCAAGGGCACGCCCCCGCCCTTGAGGCTCAGGATGATTCCATGGGTGCAGTTGGTCGAATTGTCCAGGTAGGCCGGATCGATGAACCAGTGCCCCTTCCCCAGGTCGGCCATTGCCGCCCCGGCCAGGCCTCCCAGGTCCGGAACCTCCACAAGGAATGCGCTGTTGGGTTTGCGGTCGCCCTCCTCCCGGTAGAGGTCGGCGGGATTGGGGATGAGGACGTTCGGGCCGAGGGCTTTTGAAGCCGCCCCGGGTTCATGGGGAAATTGGCTTTGGATGATTCTCCATTGATCGTTGGAGCCCTTCACGGCAAGGGCGGCGTGGCCGACGGAATGGTTCTCTCCAAACACCCCGAATCCTTGCCAGTCCCAGATCAGCACCAGCGCGGAGCCGCCCTTTCCGGCCATGGAAGTCGAGAGGGGACGGAGGAATTCGATCGTATCGAGCGCCGTGGGGTGGGGTGAGGGAACGGCCGGCGGCGGAAGCGGCGCCAACGCCTCCCGCACCTGCCTCAGGTGTTCCTCCTTCGCCTTTTCGATCCCGGCCAGCTGGGCGCGCTGCTGGTTGCGGAACATCTCGTCCATGCGGGCCTGCTGGAGATCGCTCTGGGCCTTGGCCATGTCGGCGATGGAGGGGGCCGGCGGCATGGGCGGACCGACCAGGGCCGCGGTCCTTTGGCTGGTTTGCTGGATGTCCAGGGCGTTCTTGGCGATTTGCTGGGCCATGAGGCCGGGGCCGTGGAAGAGGGCCTCGCCGGGCTGGGGCACCCGGCCCGAGGCGCCCAGGGGGGGGACGCGCCCGGAGAACGCCTCCATGGTCACTTCCTGCTTGGCGGGGTCGTACGAGATGCCGCCGGGCCATTTGGCGTAGGGCTGGCGGGCCGCGCCGCCCCGGAGGCCCGGGCGGCCGAGGTCGTGCAGGTCGGGGGGATCGCCCGGGTCGCCGGGACCTTGGCGGATCCACCGGGTCAGATGGCCCGGCACGGGCACCAGGGTTCCGGTGCCTTCATCCCGTTCGAAAGTGGGGATGGGGCCCGCGCTGTCGCCAGCCCTTCCCAGGTTCCAGCGGTCCCGCGCGTGGGTCAGGCAAGGCACGGGAGCGCCGGGACCCAGCGCGAAATGACGGAAGTGGCGGACGGGACCGGAGGCGCCCTCGCCCTTTTCCCTGACCTCCCGGGCGGCGAAGCGCCAGCCGGTTTCCTGACCGGAGGGATCGCCGGGGGCGCCTTCCCATTCCAGGCGGAGCGCGCGGTGGTCCGAGGCGAGGCCGGTGAGCACCGTGGGAGCGAAGCGCCGCGTGCCCAGGGGGCCGGGACGCTCCAGGGCCGGGGCCCTGCCATAGTCCATGCGCAGGGTTTCGCCGGTGCTCTCGTCCAGCACCCCCGTGACCTGCAGGGCGGAGGGGCAGGTTTCCGCCGTGGACCCATCCGGACCGGCGCTCCCGGGGCGCACCAGGGCCGAGAGGGAGAAGCTTTCCTGGGCCGGGCCCTCGTAGGTGACCCGGAGGCGCGCCTCGGTGTCCAGGAAGGCCTGGGACGCGGTTTCCGGGTCTCCGTCAAGGGCCGGGACCGGGGCAGCGGGGGCCAGCCCCGCTTGGGCCACCCGGACCTTCGCCGCTTCCGAAGCCGCTTCGAAGTCCACCGGGTTGGGGCCGTAGGAGAAGGTCAGCCGGCCTCCCTCCGTGTCGCGCACCTCCACGATGCGGTAGCGGTCCGTTCCGGATGGCCCGGGGCGGTATTCGAAGGCCCGGCCCGCGCGAAGCACCAGGAAACCCCCAGGCGCAGGCCCGGCCAGGGGCAGGAGGAGATCGCCCCCAAGGCCGCCCACCGCGGGCCCGCAGGCGGTGTCCGGGCCGTATCCGAAGGGCGCCAGGATGGCCCGGGGATCCGTCTGCGGCGCCGAGCCGCCGGTGCGGCCCCCCGTCCCGTCCGGAAGCGTCCACCGCGCGCTCAGGGCCTTCGCGCCGGTCTGCCCGCGATCCCAGCGGCACTGGAGATGCCCCGGGGACAGGTCGAACCCCGACGCGGCCGGCGGAACCGGACCCGGTCCCCCGTGGGGGGCGAAGCGCCCCAGGAGGGCGGGCACGTACCGGACGCCGGGCCCGCCCACCCCGGGGCCCAGGGGAATCCGCAGGATGGCGGCGCCGGTCCCGGGATCCACCTCCAGGACGGAAGCCTGGCCAAGGGTTCCCCGTGGTTTGTCGGGACCTTCCGACGACAGTGACATGAATTGGAACGCAATCAGGGTCAGGGCCTTCAATACGCAGGGAACGGGGCGGCCCTGGCCGCCACGCGAATGAAGGAAGGACGGGATGAAACTTCGCCGAGACATGGGATCCCCCTGGCCCGATGCCGCGAGGGCCATCGGGCGATCACGCGTCCTTCGATCTTCGGGGACGCTTTTCAGGTGGATATAGGTAGGCCGGGCACCCCGGATCGCAAGCGGACCGCCGCTTCAGTTCCAGGTGAATGCGGGGATATCCGGTGATTTAATTTGGATAAATTTTAATTTAATTTTGTATGGGTTCGAGGCTGACCCTTCCGGAGGCCCTACGCCCGGGTGATGACCAGAAGCACGACGGCGACCAGCACGACGCCCACCACCACCAGGTAGGTGGCGGTGAGCGCCATTCCCCGCAGGTGGCGCTTCCAGCCCTGGCCGCCGTGGACGCGCTTCAGGGCGAGGCACAGGTGCACGGGCAGGGCGATGAGGAGCAGGCTCCCCGCCATCCGCACCAGGCCCCAGGGCGCCTTGGACAGGGCCTCCTGGACGATGAAGACGCTGAAGGCGTAGGCGTGGAAGTGGAGCGAGAAGATGATGTGCTCGACGAAGTAGTGCCCGCCGCCGGCGTGGAACAGGAACAGGAGCCCGGCGAAGGCGGGAAGCAGGAGGAACATGACGCGGGAGATCCAGAGCAGGAGCGTGGCCTTGAAGGCCTCGGGATCCTCCTTGGCCTTGAGGATGCCCTGACGGACGCGGCCCACCTTCTTCTGGAGCGGGGCGTCCGGGGCCTGGCCGTCGACCTTGAGGTTGATGACCACGTCGTCCTGCGGTTTCACCTTGGCCCGGGCCGCGCCGCCGCCGTAGCCCAGGATCATGAAGAGCAGGAGGCTGACGACCACGTAGAGCCGGAAGGGGGGAAGGTACCGCGCCCGCCTTCCGGCGAAGTATTCCAGGGTGAGCTGTCCGGGGCGCAGGAAGAGCAGGCGGAGGGTGGAGACGAGCCGGGCGTCCAGGTAGAAGGCTTCCAGGAAGGCCTCCTTGAGGACGTGCTTGAGCCGCAGGTCCCGGTCCTGGCGAGGCTGCCCGCAGCTTGAGCAGAAACGGCCGTGGAGCGGGGTGCCGCAGTCGAGGCAGGGTTCCGGCGTGGGGATGGGTTCCATGGGGCTCGCTATGGAAGTGGATCTTCAACCATAGCATCCGGCCCCGGGCCTACTTGCCTTCCTTCCTCAGGACGATGGGCACCGGCGGTCTCCGGCCGGGCCCCAGCGTCCCTTCCCAGGGCTTGAAGCCTCGCAGGGACACCACCAGGACGGCGGGGGCGTCCGGCACCCGGACGCCGTCGCAGGGCGTCGTGCCCACGGGGCGTCCGTCCAGCGTCACGGAGGCGCCGGGGGGCGTGCTGCGGATGTCGGCCCAGGATGTGGACGGCTGGAGAACCAGGTCCAGGGGGGGCTGGCCGGCCCGGATCTCCTGGACGACGGTGTCGTAGCCGTTCAGGCGCACTTCGATGAGGTGCGCGCCGAAGCCCACCGAGCCCGAGAAGGGCGTCTCGCCGGCGGGTTTCCCATCCAGCAGGATCTGGGCCCGGGGCGGCGTTGTCTGGACCTTGAGGGACCTGGGGAAGAAGTAGAAGAGGGCCGCTGCGGCCACGGCGCCCACGGCCCAGAGCCCCTGGATGCTTCTGCCGGCGCGGGCCGTGGTGAGGGTGGGGGTCCAGCCCTTGGGGTGGGACTTGGTCGCGTAGCCGGCCAGGGTGATGCCCTGGGGGGGCGAATTCCGTGGGGGAGCGCTCTCGGAGGGGGCGGCGGCGTCGCCCTTGAAGAGGCCCGGGGGGGGACCGGTGAGAGGCGCCACGGGTTTGGGCGGGGCGGGCACCGCGCGGGGCCTGGGAGCGGTCGTGGCGGCGGGGGTCGCGGGGATGGAGAAGGCCTCGGTCTCATCGGGCCGCTGCATGCGCGGGGAAGAGGGATGGGAGGCGCTGGCCGCGCCTTCGGGGGAAAGCCCCCGGGTGACCAGCTTGTCCTTGAGGCCCATGGCCTCGGCCAGGGCGGTGAGGAAGGCAAGGACGGACTCGTAGCGCCGGGTGGGGTCCTTGTGCAGCGCCTTGATGAAGACCCGTGCGAGGGGGGCGGGAGTGCCCGGTGGGATGGCGGGGGGGTCGTGGGCGATGGCGCTCAGCACGGAGGAGAGCGTCTCGCCGGGGAAGGGCAGGGTGCCCAGCACCATCTGGAACGCCATCACCGAGAAGGCCCACCGGTCGGTGGCGGGCGTGGCGCGGTCGCCTCCGAGGAGTTCGGGCGCGGTGTGGGTGGGGGTGCCCATCATGGTTCCGGTGTGCGTGAGGCTGCTGTCGTCGTCCCGGGCCAGGCCGAAGTCCGTGAGCTTGAGCTGGGAATCCCGGCTAACCAGGATGTTCTCGGGCTTGATGTCGCGGTGGACCACCCCGGCGCGTTCCGCGGCCACCAGGGCCTGGCCGAGCTGCGAGAGCCAGTCCAGCGCCGTGCCGGGATCGAGGGTCCGCTCCGAGAGGATCCTGGAGAGCGCGCTCCCGTCCACGTATTCCATGGTGAGGAAGGGACCCACCTCCGGGTCCTCGCCCACGTCGAAGACCGTGATGATGTTGGCCTGGTTCAGCTGGGCGCTGATCTCGGACTCGCGCTGGAACCGCGCGATCATCGTCTCCCAGTCCGAACGGGTCTTCTGGACGATCTTCACGGCGACCCGGCGCTTCAGCAGCGGATCCTGGGCGAGGTAGACCACCCCCATGGCCCCGGCGCCCAGGCGCTGCAGGACCGTGTAACGCCCGATGGCCGCGGGGTCTACGAAGTCCATGGCATCCTCCTAGAGGGTCTAGGCCCTTCGCACCATGACGACGGTGCGGTCGTCGGTCGCGGGCGCCCCCCGGGTGTGCTCCTGGAGGGCGGCGGTCAAGCCCTGGTTCAACTCGGGCAGGGGAAGCGCGCCCAGGCCGCGGAGGGTCCGGCGGACCTGGGCGAGGTCGAACTCCACGCCCTGGGGATCGGCGGCCTCGGTGATGCCGTCGGTGTACAGGAAAAGCAGGTCGCCGGGCTCCATGCGGATGGAGCCCTGGCCGTACTCGGTGCCCGGGAACATGGCCAGGGGGAAGCCCTGGGACGCGAGCTCCTCGTCGGTTCCGTCCGCGCGGAGCAGGGGAATGGGGTTGTGCCCGGCATTCGTGTAGGTCATGGTCCGGGCCGCCGGGTCAAGCAGGCCCAGGAACGCGGTGATGAACCGGTTGGTGGTGGTGCGCTTGCTGAGGGCCAGGCTGATCTTCTTGGCGAGCAGGGCGGGGTCTTCGGCGCCTTCGGTCCAGGCCTGCATGAGGGCCTGGAACGTGGCCATGAGCAGCCCGGGGCCGATGCCCTTGCCCGAAACGTCGGCGACGGCCAGCCAGGTCTTGCCCCCCGGGCCGGGCCAGAACCCGTAGAGGTCGCCCGAGACGTTCCAGCACGCCACGTTGATGCCGAAGAGCTCGAACCCATCCAGCGCCGGGCAGCGGTCCGGAAGCAGGCGCTCCTGGATCCTGCGGGCCACCTCCATCTCCTTCTGCATGGCCTGCTTGACGACCAGTTCCTCCATGAGCCGGGTGGTGCGGATCTTGGCGGCGGCCATGTGGCTCACCACCGCCACCAGGCGCAGGTCCTCCTCCGTGAACGCCCCGCGCATGGGGCCGGCGTCCATGTAGATGATGCCCACCACCTCGCCGCCGTGCTCCAGGGGCACCGTCATGATGGAGGTGATCCCGCTGGACATGATGGACTGCGCCTGGGCGAGCTTCGAGTCCAGCATGGGGTTGTTGATGAGGAGGGCCTCCTTGCGTTCCACGGCGGCCTCGAGCATCGTCTTCGAGAGCTCCACCTGGAAGTCGTGGCCCCGTGAGCGGGAGCGCGCGGCCACCTGCGTCATGGGCCCCTTCCCGTTCCGGAGGAGCACCGCGCCCCGCCCCGGGTTCAGGAAGGCGTAGAGACGCTCCAGGAGGTCCCACAGCATCATCTCGGTGGAGACGTCGCCCAGCATGTCCAGGCTGAGGGCGTGGACGATGTCCAGGGCCTCCTTCCACCTCCTGGCGGTTCCGATGTCCTGGGTGCCCGGGGACGAGGCCCTCAGCCGGTCCACGTCCATGAGGAAGGAGACGCTCGAATCCTGGGCCGCGGGGATGTCGGGACCCTCCTCGATCCGGATGGATAGGCGCCCGAAGACGATCTCGTCGCCCCCCCGCACCTGCCGGGGCTCCAGGATGCGGTCGCCGTTGACCAGGGTGCCGTTGCGCGAACCCAGGTCCTCCAGCGTCGCCGTGCCGTCCCGCCAGGTGAGCCGGGCATGGTTCCGGGAGAGGCTGGAATCCTCCAGCACCACGTCGTTGGCCGGGTCCCGGCCGATGGTGAGGGCAGCGCGGTCCCGCCCGAGTTTCACGGGGGCCCGGTCGGGTAGGCGGATCCAGAGTTCGGCCATGGGATTGCCTTTGGTCAGGCAATCTTTGTCGGTTTTCTTGACTTGTCAACTATGATTTATAATCTCTTGATAAATAAGATGTTGAACGGTTCCTGCGTTATCCAAACGCCATGTCTGGCTTTCATTTCAAAAGATGCTAGCTTGGTGCCATTCCGAAGGTAAGAGGACAGGGAGGTTCCCAATGGCTGGAGCATCGATGCGATCCTACTTCCGGTCCCTTGCCGGCAAGGTCTTCGGCACGGCCATGATCCCCGTGGCGGGCTTCCTCGTCCTCATCGCGGCCTACATCCTGCCGACGGTCCATTCCCTGCTGCTGGGCAGCCGGAAGGAGGGGCTGCGAAACGTGGTGGAGACCGCCCAGACGCAGGTCGCCGCCCTGGCGGCCGAGGCCAAGGCGGGTCGCCTGACCCGGGAGGAGGCCCAGCAGCGCGCCAAGGATCTGGTGAATTCCATCCGGTTCGCGGACAAGAACTACGTCTTCATCCATGGTCCCAACCACACGATCCTGGTCCTGCCCCTGGCCAAGCAGCTCGAGAACAAGCCCGCCGGCGAGCTTCCCGCCGCCACGCTGGCCGTCGTCAAGGCGCTGCGGGAGGCATCGAGCGCGCCCGAAGGCGGGTTCTACGACTACCCCTACGCCAAGCCCGGCAAGGAGGGGCTCTTCCCGAAGTCGGCCTTCGCCAAGCGCGTGCCGGAATGGGACTGGGTGGTGGGCGCCGGCATCTACGTGGACGACGTCACCGCCGAGATGTGGCGCATCGCCTACGCCGTCCTCGGCGGCGCGCTGGCCGTGGCGGCCCTGGCCGCCTTCGTTTCGCGGAGCCGGTCCCGGGCCATGGTCAGGCCCCTGTTCCAGCTGGTCCAGGGGCTTCGGGACAGCGACCTGTCCAAGCGCATCGAGGTGACCAGCCAGGACGAGATCGGAGAGGCCGCCGAGGCCTTCAACGGCTACAACGGCAAGATGCGCGCCACGGTGCGCGACATCGCCGGCTACGCCCAGCGGGTGGCCTCGGGCAGCGCCGAATTGGCCGCCACCTCCCAGGAGATGGCGCGGGCGGTCCATGACATCGCCCGGGTCAGCGAGGAACTCAAGGGCGCCGGGGAGCAGGTCTCGCAGGCCATGGAGAACCTCAGCGCGAACGTCGAGACCATGCGGGCGCGAACGGGGGAGACCGCGGTCCAGTCGGACCGCGCCGTGGAGGACACCGCCCGGGGCGCCGAGGCGGGGCAGGGGGCCGCCCGCGGCATGCAGGAGATCCGCGAGGCCACGAGCCAGGTCGTCAAGGCGGTGCAGGTCATCCAGGACATTGCAAGGCAGACCAACCTGCTTTCCCTGAACGCCGCCATCGAGGCCGCCAAGGCCGGCAGCGCGGGCAAGGGCTTCGCCGTGGTCGCCGAGGAGGTGCGCAAGCTCGCCGAACGGAGCCGCTCCGCGGCGCTGGAGATCGCCGAACTCAACCAGCGCACCCAGGACGCCGTGGCCGGCGGCGTGGATGGCGTCAAGGTCAGCGTGGACAACCTGCGGGCCATCGGCGAGCGGATCACGGGCATCGCCTCCAGCATCCAGGAGATCGGCGCACTCAGCCGGGCCCAGGAGGAGACCAGCCACGACGTGGCCCGGCGCATGGCCCACACCGCCCAGGGCCTGGCCCAGAACGCCTCGGCCACCCAGGAACTGTCCGCCACGGTGTCCGAGATCACCCGGACCTCCGACGACCTCGCCGGCGTGGCCGATGGCCTCCGCCACGTGGTGGACGGGTTCAAGGTCTAGGAGGCTGTCCACGTATT
>DBMS01000253.1 GCA_002297665.1 Holophagaceae bacterium UBA692
GAAAGGGCCGGGCCCCAGGGTCCGGCCCTTTCCGTGCCTTGATACCGGAAAACGATCAAAGGCATATCCAAAAGATATTGGACGCGGTTCCCGGATGCCCCCGATGCTTGGGCATCCACCAGAATCCGACCGTGGCGCAGCATGCCTCCAGGAGGATTCGCCCCCGATCCCCCATGCGCCCCGCGGGGCCGCATCCCACCGAGGACCGCGCCATGCTCGATTTCAGGAACCTGCCCGTCAAACGAAAGATCCAGCTCGTGGTGGCGACCTTCTCCTTCGTGCTCCTGGCGACCCTGGGCCTGGCCATCAAGGACGTGTGGGCCGCCCAGAGCCGGTGCGAGCAGATCTACCATGACCAGCTGCTGCCCGTGGGCGACCTCACCACCGTGCGCACCGCCACCCTGCGGGCCCTGGTGCTGGCCAACAACCACCTGAGGGCCGCCAGCCCCGCCGAAAAGGCGGCCATCGAGGCCGACATGGACAAGATGGACGAGAACCTGGCGGCGGCCTGGGAGCGCTACAAGCTGTCCCTGACGTCCGAGGTGGCCATGAAGGTCGGGCCCCAGTACCACGCCCTGCTCCTCGAGCAGATGAGGATCCGGCGGGACCTGATCCTGCCCGCCTCGCGCCGGGGGGACGCGGAGGGGGGCCGGAGGATCCTCCGGGAGCAGATCGATCCCCTCGACCGCCAAATGGGCCCCCTGGGCGCCGCCCTGGTGAAGGACAACGCCCGCCGGGCCTCCGAGGCCCTGGAGGACGGCCGGGCCCAGTTCCGCCGGGGAACGACCCTGGGCATCAGCTTCGCGTCCCTGGGCATCCTCGCCGGGACCCTCCTGGGCTGGGTCCTGATCAAGCAGGTCAATGACCCCCTGGTGGCCTTCGGGAAGCTCCTGGGCACGGTGGCCGAGGGCGACCTCACCGCCCGGGCGCGCCTGGACCGCAAGGACGAGTTCGGCGAAATGGGCGAGCGCCTGAACGCGATGCTGGTCCGCCTCCAGGCGGTGCTCACGGACGTGCGCGGCGGGGTGGAGGGCGTGGCCAGCGGCGCCGTGCAGCTCTCGGCGTCGGCGGAACAGATGGCCGCCACCTCCCACGACATCGCCCGGGCCTCCGAGAGCCTGCGCCAGGGCAGCGAGTCCATGGCGGCTTCCGTGAACGAGCTGGCCTGCTCCATCGATTCCGTGAACACCGGAGCCCAGGCCTCCCTGCAGCTGCTGGACGAGGCCCTTCGGGCCACCGACCGCGGCCAGGCGGCGGGGTCGAGCACCAACGCGGCCATGGAGGAGATCTCCGGCACCGCGGGCCAGATCTCGGCGGCCGTGGGGGTCATCCAGGAGATCGCCAACCAGACCAACCTCCTTTCGCTCAACGCCGCCATCGAGGCCGCCAAGGCCGGGGCCCAGGGCAAGGGCTTCTCCGTGGTCGCCGAGGAAGTGCGCAAGCTCGCCGAGCGGAGCGGGACCTCGGCCAAGGAGGTCAGCGCCCTCATCGACGCGGCCCGCCAGGCCGTGGCCAAGGGCGAGACCACCGTGGACACCACGGTGGAGACCCTGGAGGCCATCCGGAAGACCCTGGCCGACTTCGCGGGCCAGACCCGCACCGTGGCCGCCGCCACCGTGGAGCAGGCCAGCGCCGGCGCCGACGTGTCCAGGCAGGTGGACACCAGCTCCCAGCAGGCCATCGCGGTGGCTTCCGCGGTGACCCAGATGTCGGCCTCCAATTCGGAGGTGGCCCGCACCGCCCAGGAGTTGACGAAGCTGTCGGAGGACCTGCAGTCGAAGGTCCGGCACTTCAAGCTGTAGGAACCGCCCCGGGACGTGCCGTCCCCTCCTGCCAGCTCACCCCACGATGCGCGTGCCCGTCTCGCCGCGCAGCGCCTGGGCGAGGTGGGCGGGGTCCGTGATGAGGGCCTCCTTGCCGCCCCCCTCCAGGAAGGCCACCACGGCCTGGATCTTGGGCAGCATGCTGCCGGGCTTGAAGTGGCCCTCTTCGATGTAGGTCCGGGCCTCGGCCAGGGTCATGCGGGAAAGGGCCCGCTGGGTGGGCTTGCCGAAGTCCAGGCACACCTGCTCCACCGCGGTGGAGATGATCAGCAGTTCGGCGCCCAGCTGGCGGGCCATGAGGCTGGAGGCCAGGTCCTTGTCGATGACGGCGGCGGCGCCCTGCAGGCGGCCGTCGGCGTCCTCCACCACGGGGATGCCCCCGCCGCCCCCGGCCACCACCACGAAGCCGGCGTCCAGAAGGCTGCGGATGGCCTCCAGCTCCAGGATCACCTGGGGCCTGGGCGAGGCCACCACGCGGCGGAAGCCGCGCCCGGCGTCTTCCACCAGGTCCCAGCCGTCCTGGGCCCTGTGCAGTTCGGCCTGCTCGGCGCTCATGAAGGAGCCGATGGGCTTGTTGGGCTTGGCGAAGGCCGGGTCGGCCCGGTCCACCAGCACCTGGGTGACCACGGTGGCCGGCGTGCGGGCCACGCCCCGGCGCTTGAACTCGTTGTGCATGGCCCGCTGCAGGTGGTAGCCCAGGGCGCCCTGGGTGTCGGCCACGCAGGAGTCCAGGGGCACCATGTGCAGTTCCTGGGCGGCCAGTTCGGAACGGCGCAGGATGAACCCCACCTGGGGTCCGTTCCCGTGGGTCACCACCAGGCGCAGGTCCTCGGCCTTGAGCATGGACGCGATGTGCACGCAGGTTTCGGCCGCGGCCTCGTACTGGTCGGCCACGGACTGGTGGGAATCGTCCGCGATGAGGGAATTGCCGCCGATGGCGATGACTACGGTCCGGGTCATGGTGTTCCTCCGCTTGAATGAAAAATTTTAGCTTTCGTAATAAAATTTTTTCAATCGATTTTTTTGACCACGAGGTCAATTATTAATCAAAGGATCACCGCGTGATGTCGGGCACATTGCGGGGCTGGCGTGCCCCGCTGCCTTCATCCTTGGTGCATATTGAACAAATCCAGGAGATATCCATGCCCATCCCCGCCTCTTCAGTGGTCCACGACGAAACCTCCATGGGCGAGTGGCACCTGCTTCACCTTTCGGCCATGACGAAGATGTCCGAGCTGGCCTCGGCCCTCATGGCCCGGGACTGGGTCCAGGTGGACCGCGCCTGCCGGTGGGTGTACGAAGTGCTCCGCCCCCACAACGAGGCCGAGGAACGCGAGCTGCTGCCCCTCCTGGACGAACTGGGCGCCGAAGCCCTCATGGACCAGCTCATCGGGGACCACCGGGAGATGTGGGACCTCACCCTGCTCCTCCTGGCCGCCAACGCGGGCGGGGTGGTGGCCGAGCCCGGGCCCTACCAGGAACAGGCCCGGAAGCTCATGGACCTGATCCGCCAGCACATCGACACGGAAGAGCACATCATGCTGCCGCTGCTCAAGGGGAAGTCCCTGTACATGGGCGACGAGGTGAACGCCGACGGCTACCTCATCCTCGAAAAGCGCCTCCTGGCCCCAGAGACCTGGAGCTTCATCGTGCAGGCCCCCATGGTGGCCCGGGGCCGCAAGCCCGGCCAGTTCCTCATGGTGGCCCCCTTCGAGAAGAGCGAGCGCATCCCCCTCACCCTCGCCGACGGCGACGCCCGCAAGGGCTGGATCCGCTTCGTCATGGTGGAGGTGGGCGCCACCACCAAGGCCATGGGCAAACTCAGCCAGGGCGACAGGCTCTTCGCGGTGGCCGGCCCCATGGGAAGGCCCACGGAACTGGTGGAGGAAGGCACCGTGGTGCTGGTGGCCGGCGGCTACGGCAGCGCGGCCATCCTGCCCGCCGCCCAGGCCCTCAAGGCCCGGGGCCAGCGCGTCATCACCGTGCTGGGCGGCCGTTCCCGGGAGCGCGTGCTCCTGGCCGAGGAACTGGACGCGGCGTCCGACGAGCTCATCATCACCACCGACGACGGCACCCTGGGCCGCAAGGGCATCGTGACCCAGCCCCTGGCCGAGATCCTGGAACGGGAACCCGTGGCCGAGGTGGTGGCGGTGGGTCCCATGCCCATGATGCAGGCGGTGTCCGAAGCCACCCGGGCCAAGGGCATCTTCACCCTGGTGAGCCTGAACGCGCTCATGGTGGACGGCACGGGCATGTGCGGCGGGTGCCGGGTGACCGTGGGCGGCGAGATGAAGTTCGCGTGCTTCGACGGACCGGACTTCGACGGCCACAAGGTCGACTTCGACATGCTCCGCATGCGCCAGAACTGGTACAAGGAGGACGAGGCTTCGGCCGTGGACCACGTGTGCAACCTGGGCCTGCCCAACCACCCGGTGACCGACGCGGACATGCCCTTCATCGCGCCCGTGGCCGACCTGGACTGGCGGAACCTGGATCTTCCCGCCCTCAAGCCCGCCCAGCGCATGAAGATCCCCCGACAGATCGCCGCCTGCCAGGATCCCGCCGTCCGCGTGGGCAACTTCTCGGAAGTGACCCTCGCCCTCAACGCCGAGCAGGCCCGCCTGGAAGCCGCGCGGTGCCTGGACTGCAAGGTGCCCAAGTGCATCGAGGGCTGCCCGGTCAACATCAACATCCCCGCCTTCGTCAAGCAGATCGAGGCGGGCAACCCGCTCGAGGCGGCCCGCATCCTCAAGCAGTCCTCGAGCCTGCCCGCCGTGTGCGGCCGGGTGTGCCCGCAGGAAAAGCAGTGCGAGGCCAAGTGCGTGGTGGGCATCAAGGGCGACGCCGTGAGCATCGGGCGCCTGGAGCGGTTCGCCGCCGACGCGCTGCTGGCCGCCGAGCCCGAGACCCCGCCCATGGCCCCTGCCACGGGCCGCAAGGTGGCCGTGGTGGGCGCGGGCCCCGCGGGCCTGACCGTCGCCGGGGAACTGGCCTGCAAGGGCCACGACGTCACGGTCTTCGACGCCCTGCACCGCCCCGGCGGCGTGCTGCTCTACGGCATCCCCGAATTCCGCCTGCCCAACGCCATCGTGGAAAAGGAAGTGGACACCCTGCGACGCATGGGCGTGAAGTTCGTCCTGAACACCCTGGTGGGCCGGAGCATGACCCTGGCCGAACTGAAGGGGGAGTACGACGCCGTCTTCATGGGAACCGGCGCGGGCCTTCCCGGCATGCTGGGCATCCCCGGCGAGGACTTCAAGGGCATCTACACCGCCAACGAGTTCCTCACCCGCATCAACCTCATGCGAGCCGACCGCTTCCCCGAATCCGGCACGCCGGTGACGGTCGGAAAGCACGTCGTCATCGTGGGCTGCGGCAACACCGCCATGGATGCGGCCCGCGCCGCCCGGCGCCTGGGCCCGGAATCCGTGTCCATCGTCTACCGGCGCACCATCAAGGAATCCACCGCGCGCAAGGAGGAACTGGAGCACACCGAGGAGGAGGGCGTCCACTTCCACTTCCTCACCAACCCCCTGCGCTGCATCGGCAATGACAAGGGGTGGATCACCCACATCGAGTGCGCCGTCATGGAGCTCACCGAACCCGGCCCCGACGGCCGCCGCGGCGTTCGCGCCACCGCCGAAAAGGTGACCTTGCCCTGCGACACGCTGGTGGTGGCCCTGGGATTTTCCGTGAACCCGCTGATCGCCCAGACCGAGGAACGCCTCAAGACCCTCAAGGGCGGCGTGGTGCGGGTGGAGGAGACCACCGGGGAGACCACGGTGCCCGGGGTCTTCGCCGGCGGCGACGTCATCACCGGCGGCGCGACGGTCATCCTGGCCATGGGCCAGGGGCGGCGGGCCGCGGAAGCGATGCACAAGCAGCTGATGGGAGTCTAGGGCGGCGATCCAGCGCCAAGCCAGTGGACGCGGCCCCCTAGCGGGGTCGCGACCAGGGCGTTGACGAGCTTTTCGTCGGCCGTGACGAACAGGGCGTTCTCGGTTTCGGCGACGGCGAGGTACAGGGCGCCGTAGAAGCTCCGCCCGAATTCGAGGGCAAGGTCCAAGGCCCTGGGGTGATAGGGGGCGCTGGGAAGGATGCGGATGGGCGCGAGAGCTGCGATCCCCTGGTGGGCGCCCCGGGCCTCCTCAGCCGTCAGGACGCCCCGCTGCACCTTCTTCCAAAGAACGTTGGCGAGTTCGATGGGAAGCAGGTCCGGGGCCATCAGACAACGCCCCAGGCCCAGTACCGCCCGGGCCTCGTCCGATCGGGATTCCGGAACAAGCGCCTTGGCGAGGATCGAACAATCCAGGACGAAAGGCCTACCTTTCATCGCGGGACTCGCGCAGCAGTTCGACGGAGTCCGGCCCCGGGCGCCCCGCCACCTTGGCCCGGAAGGCATCGAGCCAGGCCGGCCAGGCGGCCTCGTCACTCAGCTTCGCCTCCATCTCAAGAATGGCCCTGACCTCCGCCTGCAGACTCCGGCCGTGGAGAAGGGCCCGGGATTTGAGCCTGGCCAGGGTTTCAGGATTCACGTCTCGTACCAGCAGGCTGGACATGGTCATCTCCGCTATCACAATGATAGCCGTTCACTTCACATGTGCCAGGGCCCCGGAAACCCCCTTGCATGTCCCTGCCAGATCAGCCCCGGGCGTAGCGCTGCAGTTTCTGGATGTCGAGGATCCTGACCACCGGGAACGTGCTCTGGATCAGGCCCAGGTCCGCCAGCAGCCTCAGGGCCCGGCTGAAGGCCTCGCGGCTCGCGCCGATGCACTGGGCCAGGTCCTCCTGGGTCTCCTTGAATTCCACCAGGGCCCGGCCGGGGTTGCGGCCCTGGTATTCCAGGATCAGCTGGCCGACCCGTTCGGGGACGCTGTGGAGGCTGAGCGTCTCCACCAGGGAGATGAGGTGGCGGACCTTGCCGGCGAAGTGCTGGATCATGCACATGGCCACGGCGTTGTTCTTGGTGGCCATGATGCGCAGGGCGCCGGCGGGCACCAGCCAGCACTCGGTGTCCCCATGGGCCTCGGCGCCGCTGGCGGCCACGCCGCCGTCGAACACCTGCACCTCGCCCACGCAGGTGCCGGGCTGCAGGATGTCGATGACCTGGATCTTGCCGCGGCCGTCGGTGCGGAACACCTTGAGGGCCCCCTGCACCACCACGAACACGCCGGGCATGGCCTCGCCCTGGGTGAAGACCGGGCTTCCGTTGGGGTAGCGCCGCAGCTCGCTGACGGCGGCCAGTTCCTCGGCTTCCGCCGCGGGCAGCCCCGCAAGGTAGTCGATCCGTCTCAGATTCACGATGGCCTGCCCCATGAGCACCCCGAATTGCACAGTGATTTGTATCACACAACGAGGTCGATCGTGAATCCCCGTGCAGGCCATTAACAGACCACCCGGTAAGGATTTGGACATTCCCGCCCGGGCAATCTTTCCAACCTTTGGGAACGGGCGGGGCCGGCGGGAATCAAACCCTTGCACGGTTGGACAAAAACATTCGAAGGACAGGGGATGTACACATCTCGCGGGTTCAGGGAGTGGGAGATCGGCGACATCGACGTCATCCGGCGGGGCAAGCTGTTCCACCTGTTCCACCTGGTGCTTCCCAACCACGACTACATCGCCCACGCCGTGAGCCCGGACGGCATGAACTGGGCGCGCACCCGCAACGCCATCTTCACGGGCGAGCCGGGCACCTGGGACGACGACATGCTCTGGACCATGCACGTGAGCCACAATCCGGCGCGCAAGCTCTACGAGATGTTCTACACCGGTCTGCACCGGGCCGAGAACGGCTACTTCCAGCGCATCGGCCGGGCCGTTTCCCGGGACCTGGTGGCCTGGCGCAAGGAGAACGAGAAGAACCTGCCGCTCCTGCCCACGGGCAGCCACTACGAGGGGCCGGGCTACTCGGAGCGGGGCTGGGTGTCGTTCCGGGATCCCTACCTGTGGCGGAGCGCCGACCAGGAATGGCTCCTGCTCTGCGCCCGGGTGATCGGCGGACCGGTCAGCCGGCGGGGCTGCGTGGGCCTGGTGCGCCGGGCGGAGGAAGGCTACCTCATCGAGCCGCCCCTCTTCTTCCCCCGCATGTACGACGACATCGAGTGCCCCTGCCTGGTGGAGCTGGAGGGGACGTACTACCTCATCGGTTCCATCCGGGAGGACGTGGAGGTGCATTACTGGTGGTGTGACACCTTCCAGGGCGAGTACCGCGCCTTCAACAACAACGTCCTGCTCCCCAAGGGCAACTACGCGGCGCGGACCATGCGGGACGGCGACCGCACCCTCGTCTATTCCTTCTACATCGACGGGATCAACGTGGAGACGGGGGCCCGCAGCCTTCCCCCGCCCAAGGAGCTGCGCCGGCGCGGCGACGGCAGGCTGGAGCTGGTGAGCTACCACCGCTGGGCCGAAAAGGCCCGGGAAGCGGTCCCCTTCCAGCGGGACGCGTTCAGGCCCTGCCTGGAGAACCCCACCGCCAGCTGCGAGGTGGACGGCGAGCGCGTCCGCTTCGCGTGCCGCAGCGGCTTCGAGCTCTTCACGGTGCCGTCCGCGGAAGGTTCCTGGATCTGGGAGCTGGAGTGGCAGACCCTGCGCCAGGGCGACTGCGGCCTGGTCTTCGGACTGGATGACAAGCTCAACGGCTACTTCATCTCCCTGGACACGGAGCGGGGCAAGGCCCAGATCCGCGCCTGGGGCAACCGCCTGGAGCGGGTGTTCCAGAACTACATCTACGAGAGCCTCCAGGTGGGGGAATTCACGCCCATCCCGGACCGGCGCTACTCCCTGCGGCTCATCCGGTGGGCGGGCTACATCGAGCTCTCGGTCAACGGGGTGGTGCGCCTTTCCCTGGTGGACACCCGGTTCTCGGGGCGCAGCCTGGGCATCTACCTGGAGAGCGCCGAGGTCAGCCTATCCATGCCGGCTCTCCGGATCCTGGAACCCCCGGGCCGGGACCTCACCTGAACGTGAGAGGCAGGGGCAGCCTCAGGCTGTAGTGGCGGATCCCCTCCAGGATTCCCGCGGCGCAGGGCTGGTTCGCGAAGAAGACCCGGGCCCGCCCCCGCAGGGCGGCCAGTTCGGGGCTGTGGTTCCCCACCACGATTCCCAGCATGTCGCCCAGGAGCATGTCCCGGTCGTTGCCGGAATCCCCGGCCACCAGGAAGCGGTCGGGGGGAATGCCCCACTTGAAGGCCAGGTAGCGCACCGCGTGGCCCTTGGAGGCGCACCGGGGCAGCACGTCCAGGTTCCGGGATTCGGAATAGACCAGGTTCGCCTGCAGGCCCGCGGCGTGGAGGGTGGCCACCAGGGTCTCCAGGGGCGGCATCCGGCTGGGCTTGACGGTGTAGCTGAGCTTGTAGGGTCCCTGCTTGCGGTGGTTCTGGAGCCGGAGGCCGGGCACGTCCTTGAGGGCCGCGGCCAGGTCCTCCCGCCTCCAGCCCTGGCGGATGTGGTTCTCCCAGGCCTGGTCGTGGGTGCGGTTGAATCCGTAGCGGATCTCGGTGCCGATGCCGCTGATGATCACGTCGGGCTCGGGCACGCCCCACGTGCGCAGCGCCCACAGCGCGTTGTCCAGCTTGCGGCCCGTGGCCACCCCGAAGGCCAGGGCGCCGCGCTGGGCCCGGATCCAGGCCAGGAGCTGCTCCAGGGACTCCCGGTCGCCCAGGAGGGTGCCGTCCAGGTCGCAGATGAGCGCGGCCCGGGCATGGAGGAAGGGGGAGGTGCCCGGGGCGGGGTCCAGGTCGGCCCGCGCCCTCCGGGCCTGCTTCCGGCCGCGCTTGAGGACCTGCTGGACGACCTTCAGGTACTTGCCCACGTGGGCGTCCCAGCTGTAGGTGTCGCGCACCCGCCGGAGGCCGTTGCGGGCCCAGGACGCCCATCGCGACGGGTCTTCCAGGGCCTCCCTTATGGCCGCGGACAGGGCCCCGGGTTCGAGGGATTCCACCACGGCGCCGTTGCGGCAGTTGGCGACGATGTCCCGGGGACCGCCGCAGTCGGTGGTCACCACGGGCAGCCCCGTGGCGGCGGCCTCGATGAGCGTGAGCCCGAAGCTCTCCTGGACGGAAGGGTTCACGTAGACGCCCCGGCGCTGGGCCGCCAGCCGGTAGAACCCGGGGACGTCCTCCGGGCGGTGGGTGCGGGGGAAGGCCACGGACCCGAAGAGGTCGAAGCGGTCCAGGGTGAGCAGCAGCTCCTCCCAGGTGCGGCGGCCCTCCTCGTCCATGTCGCGGATGTCCTCGTGGTGGCCGGCCACCAGCAGGAGGTTGGCCTGGGCCCGCAGGCGCGCGTCGAGACCATAAGCCTCCACCAGCCCCAGGATGTTCTTCGAGGGCACGGGACGGCCGATGCAGAGCACCAGGGGCTTGCGGGGGCGCGACAGGAAGCGGTCCACCAGGGCCGCCATGGCGGGGTCGGGGTGCCGGGAGGCCGGCGGCGTGAAGCGGTCCAGGTCCGTGCCCGGCGGGATCACCACGGCCCGGCGCGGGTCGAAGTGGGGGTAGAGGCCGTACTGCTCGGCCACCTCCTGCCGGGTGCTGGCCACCACCCGGGCGGCGTGGCGCAGCACCTCGTCCTCGGCGCGGATGCGCCGCTCGAAGTGGAACGTGCGCTCCAGGGCGGCCTCCTTGCCCCCGGCCCGCAGGAGGCGGTCCCGCTTGCACCGCCCCAGGGAGTGCCCGGTGTGGAGGAAGGGGATGCCCAGGAGCGCGGAGAGGCGCTGGGCCACCAGCCCCGCGTCCCCGTAGTGGCTGTGGATCACGTCCGGCAGGCGCGGGAGCTCCCGGGCGTAGACGAGGAACCGGTCCACCAGCTGGTCCAGGTGATCCCAGAGCCGCTCCTTGCGCACGTAGCGCCGCGGGCCGAAGGGCAGGCGGATGATGCGGGCGTTGGGCCCCAGGGCCTCCTCGGGCTGGGCGTAGTCCGCGGGCAGGCCGGGATCCTGCACCAGGCGCGTCAGGAGGTCCACCTGGGCGACCTCGGGCCTCCGGCCCAGCGCCTTGGCCAGTTCCAGCACGTAGAGCACCTGCCCCCCCGTGTCCGGGTCGCGGCCCAGTTCCGGCGACAGGCCGCGGACCAGGCCATGGACGCTGATCATGAGGATGTAGATGCCGTTTTCCCTCACCCGGATCTCCTGGACAGGACGTCTCGTTGAGATGCCGGCCGGGGGCCGGGGGTTCCACGTACGCGAAAAGGCCCCGGAATCCGGGGCCTTTTCGCGTAT
>DBMS01000168.1:0-3761 GCA_002297665.1 Holophagaceae bacterium UBA692
GGGGCATGCGCCGTTCCGCCCCGTGGAGGACCTCCGCGAGGATCGTCACATAGAACATGCCCACCACGAGCCGTTGCCTGGCCATTCCGCCCTCCGTTCGCAAAAGCCGGCGGTTGGACAACGCTTCAAGCCCCCCAGGCGCCGGGTCTCTCCTGTGTGCGAGGACCCGGGCCCTGGTTCGATGTTTGCCGTATACAATGCCGGATCCGGGCCGCACCGGGCACCGCCGTCCCGGGCTTCCCCTTCCGGGTATCGTGGACGTCGAGGTGCATCGTGATCATCCCCTTCCAAGGCATGGCTCCCCGCATCGGCCAGCGGGTGCTGGTGGCCCCGGGCGCCACGGTCCTGGGCGACGTGGCCATCGGCGACGACGCGTCGGTGTGGTTCAACTGCGTCCTGCGCGGGGACGTCAACGCCATCACCATCGGCCGCAGGGTGAACATCCAGGACTTCTGCTGCCTCCACGTCACCAACGGAAAGTGGTCCCTCACCCTGGAGGACGAGGTGAGCGTGGCCCACAACGTCATGCTCCACGGCTGCACCGTGCGCCGGGGGGCCCTGGTGGGCATGAGCAGCACGATCATGGACGGCGCGGAGGTGGGCGAGGGCTGCCTGGTGGCGGCGGGGTCGCTGGTCAAGGAGGGGTTCAAGGCGCCCCCGGGGACCCTCGTGGCCGGATGGCCCGCCACGGTCAAGGGGCCCCTGTCCCCCGCGCAGCGCGAGCTGGTGGCCGGCATCTGGCAGCGCTACGTGCGCTACAAGGAAGCCTACTTCAAGGACGGCTGGCCCATGGCCGTCTCCCCGGCGGCGGCTTTCCCGGAACCCGGGTTCCGGGAGGGGCATCTTTTCCCCTAGCGGGAGGAGACCGGTTTACGGCTAGACTTTCTTCCATTGAAACCCCAGAGCCCCATGAGCCCCTTCCTCGTCCTCCGCGTCCACACCGATCTTCGCCTCGGCTTCGGCCACCTGGCCCGGGCCCTGGTGCTCCAGGAACACTGGCGCGGCCTGGGCGGCGCCGCCTGCATCGCCGTCTCGGGCGACGCCCGGGCCCGCCAGGTGGGCAAGGGCCTCCACCCCTTCGACGGCCAGCCCCTGCCCTGCCGCACGGTGGACCTGGGCGAGGACATCCACGCCCCGCTGCCGGAATCCCTCAGGGCCGAGGCCGACGTCGTCCTGGTGGACCTGTGGGACGCCACCCAGGCCGACGTGGCCGGGGCGCGGCCCGCGAAGGTCGCCCTCATGGAGGACGAAGGCGACGCCCACGAGGCCGCCGACCTGCTCTTCCAGCCCTACCTGGAGGGCGTCTCCTGGCCCGCGTCCCCCCTGAAGGTGGTCGACGGCCGCAAGGTGCGCCCCCTGGAGACCCGGCGCGGCGCGTGCCGGATCCTGCGCGGCACCCACTACGTGGTCGTGGATCCCCAGGCCCTGGCCTCCCGGCCCCGGCGGGAACCCCTCCAGCCCCTGGCGGTCCACAAGCTCCTCGTGACCTTCGGAGGCACCGACGGCCCCGGGCTCGCGGCGCGCGCCCTGGAGGTGCTGCGGAGCCTGGAGGCCTCGGGGCGCTGGACCGGCGCCTGCACCGTCCTGGCCCCCCAGGGCCTGGAGGCCAAGCCCTTCCCGGGCTGCCGCGTGCTCCGGAGCCTGCCGGGACTCACCCGCCACCTCCAGTCCTTCGACGCCATCTGGTGCGCCGGCGGCATCACCCTGGCCGAGGCCCTGTGCATGGGCGTGCCCGCGGCCACCTGGGGCCAGAACGACCGGCAGCAGGTCATGCTCTCGGACCTGGCGCGGGCCGGGGGGTGCCTCGACCTGGGCCTGGGCACCGACGCCGGCGCGGACCGCGGGGCCACCCGGGACGCCCTGGAGCAGTGGCTGGGTCCCGAGGGCCAGGAGACGCGCCAGGAGCAGGTGCGCGACGGCATGGCCCTCATCGACGGGATGGGCGCCGGGCGGGTGGCCCAGGAGCTCTGGAGCCTCGCCTCCGTGCCAAAAGAGTCCTTGACCCCTTAGGGCATCAACGATAAAGTTGGTGTTCTGCGCATCACCAGATGGGCAGCTTGACGATGGATTTCACATCGAATTCGTAGGTTTCCGGAGTTCGGCCATGAGCACCTATTTCCCCAAGGGTCAAGACCTAGTCAATCGCAAGTGGTTCGTCGTCGACGCCACCGGGCTGCCCGTGGGCCGCCTGAGCACCGTCGTCGCGGACGTCCTCTCGGGCAAGAGCAAGCCCACCTGGACCCCCTTCATCGACACGGGCGACCATGTGGTGGTGATCAATGCCGCCAAGGCCGTCTTCACCGGCAAGAAGGCCACCCAGAAGTTCTACCGCCGCACGAGCACCCAGCCCGGCAGCATGGTGGAGGTCCGGGCGGACGTCATGAAGATCACCTTCCCCGGCCGCATCATCGAGAGCGCCGTGAAGGGCATGCTTCCCAAGGGCCCCCTGGGCCGCGCGATGTATCGCAAGCTCAAGGTCTACGACGGCGCCGAGCACCAGCAGCAGTCGCAGCAGCCCGAAACCCTGGCTATCAAGCTCTAAACTACCGAGGCACACATGGCGATTTCCCAGAACTACGGAACCGGCCGGCGCAAGTCCTGCACCGCTCGCGTCTTCATGCGCCCCGGCACCGGCAAGGTCACCGTGAACGGCCGCACGGAGGAGAACTACTTCCCCAACGCCGTGCTGCGCATGGTGGTGCACCAGCCCCTGGTGCTGGCTGAGCTGGACGGCAAGTTCGACCTGATCGTCTCCGTCTCCGGCGGCGGCCCCGCCGGCCAGGCTTCGGCCATCCGCATGGGTCTCTCCCGCGCCCTCCTGGGCTACAACGACCAGCTCAAGAGCATGCTCCGGCAGGCCGGCCTGCTGACCCGCGATCCTCGCATGAAGGAGCGCAAGAAGCCCGGTCAGATGGGCGCCCGCCGCCGCTTCCAGTTCTCGAAGCGCTAGTCTTTGGCAATGCGTATCAAGGACGGGGAGATTCGATCTCCCCGTTCGTGTGTCTGACGGATTCCTCTCCGGAGGAATCGATTCGGGCGGAGTTTTCCCCTTCGCCCCCCATCCCCCGCGGCATCCGCCGCTCTCCCAGGGAGGCCTTCCATGGCTGCCATTCAAATGAAGGAACTGCTTGAAGCCGGTGTGCACTTCGGCCACCAGACCAAGCGCTGGAACCCCAAGATGAAGAAGTACATCTTCGGCGCCCGGAACAGCATCTACATCATCGACCTGCAGAAGACCCTCCGCCTCTGGAACACGGCCGCCAACTTCCTCACCAAGGCCGCCAGCGAAGGCAAGACCTTCCTCTTCGTCGCCACCAAGCCCCAGGCCCAGGAGCTCATCGCCGAGCAGGCCCAGCGCTGCGGCGCCTACTACGTGAACAACCGCTGGCTGGGCGGCATGCTCACCAACTTCGCGACCATCAAGAAGTCCCTGGACAAGCTCAAGGAGATCGAGGCCACCCTCAACGATCCCGCCCGCACGGCCATGCTCACGAAGAAGGAGATCCTGACCCTGACCCGCTCCAAGGAGAAGCTCGAAGCCTCCTTCGCCGGCATCCGGGACATGCGCGCGGTTCCCGACGTCATCTTCGTCATCGATCCGCACCGCGAGGACATCGCCATCACCGAAGCCGCCAAGCTGGGCCTGAAGATCGTCGGCCTGGTCGACACCAACTGCGACCCCGACAAGATCAACTACGTGATCCCCGCCAACGACGACGCGATCCGCTCCATCCTGCTCTTCTCCGAGCGCGTGGCCGACT
>DBMS01000168.1:3834-3960 GCA_002297665.1 Holophagaceae bacterium UBA692
GCCCGGCGGCTGACCGCTCAGTTCTTATCACCGAATTTTCACAGGAGTTCGCAATGGCATACACGGCCCTAGATGTGAAGGCCCTCCGGGACAAGACCGGCCTGGGCATGATGGACTGCAAGAAGG
>DBMS01000168.1:4115-4280 GCA_002297665.1 Holophagaceae bacterium UBA692
TGCACATCGCCGCCCACGATCCCGCGCCCCAGTTCGTGTCCAAGGAAGAGGTCACCCAGTCCTACCTGGACAAGGAGAAGGAGATCGCCACCTCCCAGGCCATGGCCACCGGCAAGCCCGCGGCCGTCGTGGAGAAGATCGTCGAAGGCAAGATGAACAAGATCT
>DBMS01000168.1:4404-4545 GCA_002297665.1 Holophagaceae bacterium UBA692
AAGTCGCCGCCCAGGCCGCCGCCGCCAAGTAGGATTCCACCTGGTTCCATTGAGCGGGAAGGCGGCCCTGGTGCCGCCTTCTCCATTTTCGGAGGTATCTATGAGCAAGACCGCGTGGCTGTTCCCGGGCCAGGGTTCCCA
>DBMS01000273.1 GCA_002297665.1 Holophagaceae bacterium UBA692
TCGATCGGAACACCGGTGGGCCGGTAACGTCCCCGGGAACCTTGGTCACCAGGCTTGCGGCCACCGGCAGGGACTGCCGGAACGGGCCGCAATGCCTAGACTGCCGGCCTCAGGCCTTGGCCCCCACGTGGAAGGTGTCGGGCAGCAGGCACATCCCGATCAGCACCAGTTGGCTGCCCACGAACAGGAACAGCCAGAGGAAGGCCGCGTCGGTGAAGCCGTAGGAATGGAGCCCCACGCCCAGCATGTTCACGCCGAACCAGGACAGGCTGGTGATGATGTTGCCGAAGATGGCGCAGGCCATGAGGCCCCGCTCGCGGATGTAGCCCGCCCAGCGCGCGTGGAGGATGACGGCGTTCCACAGGACGATGAGCAGCGCGCCGTTCTCCTTGGGGTCCCAGCCCCAGAACCGGCCCCAGGACTGGTCGGCCCAGATGCCGCCCAGCACCGTGCCCACGAAGCTGAAGAGCAGGGCGAAGCAGACGATGCCGTAGGTCATGTCGGCGAGAACCTTGGTGGTGGCCTCGTCGCGGTTCCTGCCGAAGAGCTTGCGCAGGGTGTAGGCGATGGCGATGGCCCCTGCCAGGAAGGTGGCGCTGTAGCCGATGGTGATGGTCACCACGTGGGTGGCCAGCCAGAAGTTGGAGTCCAGCACGGCGCGCATCATCTCCATGGTGTCCCCCTCCATGGCCAGGTGGTGGGCGATGATCAGCGAGACGAACCCGGAGGCTGAGCCCACCGCGGTCGCGAAGCCCCGGCGGTACATCCGCTCCAGGACCACGGCCAGGATCACCGCGCCCCAGCCCACGAAAACGGCCGAGGAGTAGAGGTTGGTGACCGGGGGCCGTCCCTGGAGGATGACGCGGGAGGCCAGGCCCAGGGTGTGGATGATGGCGGCGCCCCACATGAAGGAGAAGGCCCCTTCCTGGAAGAACTCGCGACGGCCCAGCCAGGAGAAGAAGATCCCGCCCAGGGCCAACAGGTAGAAGACCATGCCGATGTAGAAGGGCTCCACCCGGTTGAAGAGCAGCTCGGAGCTGGCGTGCCTCAGGGCCTCGGGGCGGGCGGCGCTCACCAGGTGGGCGAGGTCGGAGGCGGCGGCGTTGAAGGAGGCCGCGTCGCCCACGGTGTAGGCGGCGCCCGCCCGGGCCAGGGGAACCAGGCCGGGGTGCATGTTGCCCGCGGCGGCGTTGTCCAGGGCGGTGCCCACGGAGATCCAGGCGTCCGGGTCCTGCCCGGCGAGGGGGGCCAGCGGCTTGAACAGCGCGAGCTCGGCCAGGGCCCGGTGGCGCGCGGCGGCGTCGGGGGACCGGAGGGTCTGGAGCTCCATGAAGAGCCCCGGGGTGTCCATGAGCTGGATGGAGTTGCGCAGGCCGTGGTACTTCTCGAGCCGGCCGTAGAGTTTCACCACCGCGGCCTGGAAGCGGGAGCGCTTGATGGCGTCGACGCCCATGGCCATCTGGGCCTGCTTGACGATCTCGTCGATGTGGGGTTCGAGGGTGGCGAAGCTGAAGCGCCGCTGGTTGCTCTGGGCCATGCCCATGAGGCCCAGCACGTCCGGGTCGTCGATGCTGAAGATGGGCTGCTGGTCGGCCACGGCGGGGCGGAACAGGACGTCCAGGATCCACTCGTCGGGGCTGAGGGTGCGGTTCTCGAAGCGGATGGTCTGGCGCTCCTGGATGACCAGGATGGCGTTGCGCGCCACCGAATCCAGCGGCTTGACGCGTCCGCCCTCGAGCACGGGCATGCGGCAGAACTTCTCGATCTCCATGCCGCGCACGGGACGCGGGGGGAGCATGACGAAGAGGGCCGCGGCCAGGGTGAGGACCGCGGGCAGCCACTTGGCGAGGCGGTTGAGGTTCATGCCGTCACCTCCTTGGTTTCATTGCGCTTCTTCATTGAACGGCGGAGGGTGATCCCGAAGTGGATGAGCAGGCCCAGGGTGATGAGCGTGCACGAGATGTAGGGAATCAGCCATCCGGGGTTCCGAACCACCTGGAGGATGCTGAGCTGGTCGCCCTTGCCGAAGCTGGCCTGGTAGAAGGCCATTCCGTCGTAGCGCAGGGGCTGGTTCATGGAGATGAGCACGTCCCGCTCCTCGCCCCGGACCGGGTCCGAGATGTGGACCAGGCTGGAGAAGTTCTTGGGGATCTGGGTGCCGGGGTAGACGTCGTGGCTGAACTTCTTGAGGGTGATGGAATAGGGCAGGTAGTACCGGCGGTTGTGGATGCCCAGGGTGTAGGTGCGGCCCTCATGGATGAAGCTCTGGGGGGCGCCGATGCCGTTGGAGGCCAGCCAGGTGCCGTAGCTGCGGCCTCCGGCCAGGGGCTCGACGACGGCCGTGACCATGTTGACCTCGGTCTCGGTGGCGGCCAGCGGGGCCTCGACGACCTTGACGGACGCGCCCACGCCCTGGTCGGCCAGGGCCGGGGGATCCCCGGGGCCCAGGCGGGTGAGGGTGGCGTTGGGGAAGAACTTCTTCACCCGGATGGTGAGGGGCGTGCCGGGCAGGGGCACGTCCTTGCCCTTGGCCAGGAGGCTCTCGGGCACGCCGTAGGCCTGGGGCCGCTGGGGGTCGGTGACGTCGGTGACGGTCAGCTCGTAGTCCCGGGGGCTCTCCAGCCAGTTCACGGTCTGGCCGTTCTCGATGGACATGTTCGTTTCGACCTGGAACGCGCCGGTGGAGAACTCCCCGGCGATCAGCAGGATCAGGCCGCCGTGGGCCAGCCAGAGCCCGCACTTGTTCCAGTTCGGTTCCAGCCGCCGGATGCCGGCCAGGCTGAGGTTGATCACGAGCACCAGGCCCACCAGGGCCCCGCCGGGGAAGATGGGCAGGGGGAACGGCAGTCCCGGGAAATAGCGCCAGACCAGGAAGGAGCGCATGTATACCTTGACGGCGCCGAAGGTTCCCAGGTCGGTCTGGGCCAGGGTGCACAGGACGACCAGGGCCATCAGGAGCACCATGGATACGATGGTGACCTGCATGGACGACAGGCCTTTCCAGAAGCGGAGCGCGAAGGTCTTAATCAAGGTGGAGGCTCTCCAGGTAGCGCATGAAGTCGGGCCTGGCCTTGGCCACGGGGGCGGCGTCGCCCAGGAGCTTGAGGAACCAGGTGCCCCCGTCCTTCGGGGTGAGGGAGCCCACGATCATCCGGGTCTGGGCCTGGCCCTGGCTGGTGAAGTCGAAGACGGCCACGGCGCCCGCCTTGCTCTTGACGGTCTGGCGGGAGGCGGCGAGGGCCTTCTCGTCCATGGGCTCAAGGCCGATCTGCCCGCGCCAGCGGTTCACGTTGGCCAGTTCGCCGCCGGCCTGCCCGGGCAGACACACCACCGAGACCTCGACCTTGCCGGGACCCGGCGGGTTGAGGGTCGCGAAGCGCATGCCGTTGCCCGGCGTCTCGGTCCAGCCCTTGGGCAGGGTCCAGTGGAGGGGGCTCGAGGGCGTCGGCGGCAGGGGCACCTCCCCGGACATGCCTGGGGGCGGGGCGGCCGGGGCGGTTCCGGGCGCGGCCGTCACGGGGACCGGGGCCGAGCGGCTCACCTGGTCCCGATTGCAGCCGGTGGAAAGCATCGCGCAGGCAGCCAGCGCCGCGCAGGCGCCCATGGGCGGCCTCAGGGAAGGGGTAGGCATGGTGACATCTCCAAGGAAACGACCTCGGATCCAAGCATAACCGGACTGGTCCCATATCCGACGGGCGCGCCCCGGAATGTGATTCAGATCTTCTCGGCGATCTTGAGAACCGCGTCGCTGAGCTGGACCTTGGCCGTCTTCAGGTTGGCGGTGTTGAGGATGAGCTTGGGCCGGCCTCCGTCCTCGACGATGAGCACCGAGGCGCTGGGGGCCAGGTCCCGCTTGTTGGTGATGACGAGGCGGCCGAACTGCTTCATGGTCTTGGCGACGTTGGGGTTGGTCACCCAGCAGATGGGGGCGGACGAATCCACGACGATGCCCTGGGCCTCCAGGGCAGCCTTGAGGGCGGCGTCGTCGCAGGAAATCTTGTTGGTCCCGCTGGAGGCGATGATGGCCTTCAGGAACTTGGCTTCCACTTCCGGCGTCAGTTCCGCGCGGACCGTGAGGGACGCCACGGCGGCGGCGGCGAGGAGGAACGACTTGGTGTAGTTCATGGTTTCCTTTCGTGGACACGCGGGTGCGGAGCTACCCCCATTCAGCAGATCGCCCTGACCCCGGTCGCGGGAACCTTCCCTCCCCGAGAGCTAGGGTCGGTCTTGATAATCTTATTTAATCGGGGAAATGGGGACAATCATTTTATCCTGCCTGCTTTTTACAGGTCCTTTCCCAGGTTTCTCCACAGGGCCACGACCAGGATGCCCAGGCCCAGGCCCATCAACCCGTGGGCGAGGCCATAGGCGCCCACCCGCAGGGCGTGGTTCGAAAACATGAAATGATCATTAAGGGCGGCCAGATCGTGGGCGCCGTGGCGTACGCCCAGCACCCGGTGGTAGCCCTTGAAGAGCATGAGCACGATCGTGAGCCCCGCGCCGGGGAGGTACAAAGCGGAAGTCCATGCGAGCGAGCGTTCGGAGACGGTCGTCCCGCCCAGGGCCAGCGAAAGGTGGAGCATCCAGGCAAAGGCCAGCGGCAGGAGCACCCCCACCAGGAAGGCGTGGCCGTGGACCAGCGCCAGGGTGAGGAGGAACTCCAGGTGGGCCCCGGCGGGCACCTCGGGGGAGATGAGCACCTTCCGCCCGGATTCCTGGAAGGAGATGCCGGCCAGCAGGGCCACCCCGATCATGATCAGGGCGAAGCGCAGGTGGATGCGGCAGAACCGCCGGTAGTGGACGGGAAGGCTCACGGGGACTCCTGGGTCGGTGCGCACCGCGGGACGGGCGCCGTTCGGATTCTGGGGTAGCACGTGACCAAGATCAAGGTGCGGGCCCGGGTTCCGTTGGATACTGGACCCGTATTCTTTCCGCCCCCGGCCGGGGGCGGAAGTCTTGTCCTCCCGCTTTCCCTTTTTCGTGGTGGCCCATGCTCGGGATCTCGCGACAGACCGATTACGCCGTCCGGGTGGTGCTGCACCTGGCCTGTCTGGAGAAGGGCGCGCAGGTGTCCATCGCCGAGATCTCGGAGTCCCGGGGTCTGCCCATGCCCTTCGTGCGCCGGCTCATCAAGCCCCTGGTCACCCGGGGCATCCTGGTGTCGGCACGGGGCTCCTCGGGCGGCATCCGCCTGGCCAGGCCCGCCGGGGAGATCTCGCTGCTGGAGGTGGTGCGGGCCATGGAAGGCGGCCTGGCCCTCAACCATTGCGCCGACGCGGACAAGGGCTGTCCCCTTTCCCGCAGCTGCCCCGTGGAGTCGGTGTGGGTGGGCGCCACCGGCGTCCTGGAGCGCCATCTGGAGAAGGTGCGCTTCGACGACCTGGCGGTGGGCCCGCAGGGCCACGTGGTGGCTCATCAGCGCATGCAGGGCGGACCCGCCGCGGTGGGCCAGGCCTGAACCCGGCCCTTCAGCCGCAGGCCAGGACCGGGACCCCCGCCTTTTCCGACCCATGCCGGGGCGCCGTTTCGGACGCTCCGGGGGACCTCGATGGGGGGGCATACGGCTCTCCGGGGCTCGCCCTGCGCAAGGCGGAGGCCGGGATCGGGCCGGGAGGGCAGGGATGCGGGTTTGTTGGCGTGTGAAAATGAGTCTCAATAGAAAAAATTGAGCCAAAATTGAACGATTTTGAGGTGGATTTTAAATTTTTATTTACAGTTATATTTTGGCTTAATAAAAACATTACCAAAAACATCACAAATGTGACAAAAGGGTCTTGTGAACTAGTGGATGTTTCCAGCAGGATATGACATCGCAATCACGAGGTAACCGATGGAGTGCTGGTCCCTGACCGGATACGCCGCGACCTCCGCCACGGGGTCACCCTGCCCCGGGGAGGGAGCGACATGGAAATGACGTGGATAGCCATCGCCGCGAGCCTCGCGATGGGCCTTTCCGCGGCCTTCCTCTTCGTGGCCGCGGTGCGGCGCGGGTGGTTCAAGGACATCGAGGACGCGAAATACCAGGTCTTCTGGTCGGACAGGAACGATTCCAAGGATTCAACGAGGGAGGCTGCTGATGGCGGTCAATCTGAAAAGAAGTAGCGGAGGAGGCACCCAGGTGGCGGTCTCCCGCCGCAGGATGCTGGCCTGGATCACCGGCACGGGCCTGGTCGGCTCGGGGGTCCTGAGCGCCGTCTCCAATTTCGTCTTCATCAAGCCCAGGGCCACCTACGGCCAGCCCCAGCGCTTCAGCATCGGCAAGCCCGAGGACTTCCCCCCGGGCACCCGCATCGCCCTCGAGACCCGCCGGATCTGCGTCGTGCGCGAAGGCAACAGGCTCGCGGCGCTGAGCACCACCTGCACCCACCTGGGCTGCATCGTGGGCCTGGCCGACACGGGCTTCGCCTGCCCCTGCCACGGATCGCGGTTCGACGCCGACGGCACCGTCACGGGCGGCCCCGCCCCGCGCCCCCTTCCCTGGTTCAAGGTCACGCTGGCGCCCAACGGCGAGATCGAAGTGGACAAGGACACCGAGATCACCCCCGGGAGCTACCTGACCCTATGAGCAAAGAGACGGCAAGCCCCTCCCTCCTGACCGCGGTGAAGGAACTGCCGGGGAACGTGTGGAAGTCCCTCTTCCGCAATCCCCTGCCCACCAACGACCTGGAACGTTCCAGCACCAGCTTCACCAACTTCTTCCTGCACATCCACCCGGTGAAGGTGCACAAGAACACCCTGCGGCCCCTGTATACCCTGGGCCTTGGGCTGGTGTCCTTCTTCCTGTTCGTCATCCTGGTCGTCACCGGGATCCTGCTGATGTTCTACTACGTGCCCAGCACGGCCCAGGCCTACGACCGCATGCTGGACCTGCGCGGCTCCGTGGCGTTCGGCACCATCCTCCGCAACATGCACCGGTGGTCGGCCCACGGCATGGTCGCGGTGGTGGTCATGCACCTGTGCCGCGTGTTCCTCACGGGCTCCTACAAGAAGCCCCGAGAGTTCAACTGGGTGCTGGGCGTCGTGCTCCTGCTGCTGACGCTCCTCATGAGCTTCACCGGGTACCTGCTTCCCTGGGACCAGCTGGCCTTCTGGGCGATCACCGTGGGCACGGCCATCGCCGGGTACGCGCCGGTCGTCGGCAAGGACATCCAGTTCCTCCTCATGGGCGGATCCACCGTGGGGCAGGAGGCGCTGCTGCGTTTCTACGTCCTCCACGTGGCCGTGCTCCCCGCCACCCTGACCCTGGCCATCGCCATCCACTTCTGGCGCATCCGCAAGGACGGCGGCCTGTCCCGGCCCGCCGACGCCGACCCCACCCCGCCCATGGAGATGATGGGCGCCCAGGCCGGGTCGAAGCCCTCCCTGCCGGAAGGGAAGAAGACCTACGGCCTCCAGGGCCTGGTGCGCGGGCCCCTCACCAAGGTGAACAACATCCCCGACAACACCGTGTTCTCCTGGCCGAACCTGTTCATGTCCGAGCTGTTCGTGTTCGTCATGACCCTGGCGGTGATCCTGGTGCTCGCGCTGCTCTTCAACGCGCCTCTGGAAGAGCCGGTGAACGTCATGCATCCGCCCAATCCCGCCAAGGCGCCCTGGTACTTCCTCGGCCTTCAGGAAATGGTCTCCTACTCGGCCTTCTGGGGCGGCATCGGGGTTCCGGGCATCTTCGTGGGGCTGCTGCTCCTGGCGCCCTACTTGGACCGCTCCCCCAAGGGGGTTGGCGTCTGGTTCTCCCGGGACCGGCTCCTGGCGAACACCATCTTCCTGACCTTCCTGGCGGCGAACATCATCTTCGTCATCATCGGAACGTTCTTCCGCGGTCCCAACTGGGCCTTCGTTACCCCTTGGTGAGGTCCAACCCATGAGATTCGCACTCGCCGTCGGAACCTTCCTGATCCTCGTGATCCACGGGGTGATCCTATACCACCAGTTCTCCCACAAGTGGGAAGCGCACCAGATCGCCTACTTCAACCAGGCCAAGGCCATGGCCAAGGGTGACGCCGAAAGGGCCGCGCTGGAGGCCCGGAGCCCGCGCATCGAGCAGACCGTGGTGGCCGACTTCGGGGAAACCCGGGTGGACCGCTGCACCACCTGCCACATCGCCTCGGACGACCCCCGGTTCTCCACCTACCAGCAGCCCCTCAAGACCCATCCCTATTCCCTGGCCATGGGCGACGTCCAGAAGAACGGGAGATGGGAGCGCAGGCACAAGTTCAGCGAGTTCGGCTGCACCGTGTGCCACGACGGCCAGGGCCGGGGGCTCAGCCCCAAGGACGCCCACGGCGAGGACGAATACTGGCCCGATCCCCTCCTGGGGGCCGCCGTCCAGGAGAACTGGCGCAAGGAGTTCGTGCCCATGCTCAAGGGCAAGGAGTTCCTGGAGGCCAATTGCGCCCAGTGCCACACGTCCCCGGGTTTCGCCGGCACGCCCACCGTGCGCCGCGGAATGGACCTCTACTACGCCAGCAACTGCTACGGCTGCCACCGCATCGAAGGGCTCTCGGACGGCACCATCGGCCCCGACCTCACCGAGGTTGGCCGCAAGTTCAAGGTCGACTACATCTACGCCCGCATCAAGGATCCCAAGTCCGTGCTGGCGACCTCCATCATGCCCAAGTTCAACATGCTCACCGACCAGGACATCCGCGCCCTGGTGATCTTCCTGAAGAGCCGCAAGGGCAAGAACTTCTCCGAGACCGAGATGGACCGCTACCGCCTGCGGGCCACCGGAGGCGCCGAACTGGTCCAGGCCCACATCAAGCCCGTGCAGATCAACCCGGCCCAGATGGCCAGGCAGGGCGAGCAGCTGGTCCTCGACCGGGCCTGCACCGCCTGCCACAAGCTGGGCGCCAAGGACGGCGCGGTCGCCCCCGACCTCACCTTCGAGGGCCTCCTGAAGGACCCCGCGTGGCTGGACGCGCATTTCCGCAACCCGCGCTCCACCATGCCCGACTCCATCATGCCGGCGTTCCGGTTCACCGAACCCGAATTCAAGGCCATGACGGCCTACCTGTCCGGCCTGAAGACGGTGCCGGCCCTGCCGAGCCCCGAAGCCGCCTACAAGGCCCTGTGCCTGCGGTGCCACGGGGACAAGGGCAACGGGCAGGGACCCATCGCCGAGCACCTGGATCCCTCGCCCCGCGACTTCACCAAGGCCGCCTTCATGAACTCCAAGCCCATGGACCGCCTCGTGGCCTCCGTGCGCAAGGGCGTCGAAGGCACCTCCATGCCCGCCTGGGAGCGGATCCTCGACGACCGGCAGGCCAAGGCTCTCCTGGACTACATCCAGACGGCCTTCGTGAAGGAGCCCCGCCAGGAGCCCAAGCCCCGGAACCTGCCCGCCGCCAACCCTGTGGCCTCCAGCCCCGAGTCCATCGCCCGCGGCGAAGCCACTTTCGTGAACCGGTGCGCCGGCTGCCACGGCCGCAAGGGCGACGGCAAGGGCCCCAACAGCCTGGACATCCTTCCCAAGCCGAGGAACCTGCGCAACGCCTTCTTCCTGTCCAGCGTGAGCGACGCGCGGCTGTTCGACTCCATCCTCTACGGCGTGCAGGGCACGGCCATGCCGTCCTGGATCGACTACGGCCTGAGCAACAACGACGTGGGCGATCTCGTGAATTTCCTCAGGAACCTCAATCCCAAACCCAAGGGGGGCCAGAATGCAGGAACAATTTAGCCGCGCGGAGTCCGGGGGCGCCGCCCCGGGAGCCATCATCCACGAGGACACGACGGTCAAGTGGTTCGTGGTGAGTTCCATCAGCTACTTCTTCATCGTCGGCATCATCGCCCTGATCATCGCCGCCAAGTTCGTCTGGCCCGACCTCATGGGCACCACCGCCTGGCTCACCTACGGCCGGCTGCGGCCCCTGCACGTCAACGGCATGCTCTTCGGGTGGCTCCTGGCCGCCGACATGGGCCTCACCTTCTACATCGTGCCCCGCCTGTGCGGCGTGAAGATCTGGAGCGAGAAGCTCGGGGTGGCCACGGGCGTCCTCTGGAACGTCATCATCCTCGGCGCCGTGGTCAGCCTGCTCCTGGGCCGCAACAAGGGCTTCGAGTACGGCGAGCTGGAGATGAGCCTGAGCGTCCTGGTGGTGGTGGCCTGGCTCATGTTCACCGCCAACATCCTCATGACCGTCTTCCAGCGCAAGTACCAGGCCATGTACGTCTCCATCTGGTACTTCATGGGCTGCCTGCTCTGGACCGCCTTCGTCTACCTCACGGGCAACTTCGCCACGCTGCTCGCCACCGGCGTGAACCAGGCCAACCTGAACTGGATGTACGTGCACAACGCCGTGGGCCTCATCTTCACGCCCGTGGGCCTGGGCATCGCCTACTACTTCATTCCGCGCACGTCCAACACGCCCCTGTTCAGCCACAAGCTGAGCATGGTCGGCTTCTGGTCCCTGGCCTTCGTCTACGTCTGGACCGGCGCCCACCACATGCTCCACGGGCCCATCTCCCAGTGGCTCCAGACCATCGCCATCGCGTTCAGCCTCATGCTCCTGGTGCCCGTGTGGGCCGTGGTCTACAACCTCCTCATCACGATGAAGGGCCAGTGGCACCAACTGCGCGACAAGGTCGAGCTCAAGTTCCTCATGTCGGGGGTCGTGTTCTACCTGCTCACGTGCTTCCAGGGCCCCATGCACAGCCTGCGCACGGTCAACGCCATCGTCTCCAAGACCGACTGGATTCCCGGCCACGCCCACATGGCGGTGCTCGGCGCCTTCAGCTTCTTCGCCATCGCGGGCACCTACTACGCCGCCCCGCGCGTGTTCGGCAAGCTCCTCCATTCCGTGGCCCTGGCCAACTGGAGCTACTGGATGATCATGATCGGCGGACTCGGGTTCTTCACCACCCTGTGGCTGGGCGGGTTCTGGCAGGGCTGGCAGTGGAACAACGTCTCCATCCCGTTCATCGACACGGTCGTGGCCCTCAAGCCCATCTGGACCGTCCGGTTCATCTCCGGCGTGATGATCTTCGTCGGCATCGTGATGTTCGCCTACAACATCATGGCCACCGTCCTCGGACCCGAAACCGAGGCGGCCGCGTAGCGGCCAGAAAGGAGCGAACATGTTGAGAAAAGCCGACACCTCCGCCGTCTGGGCCATCGTCGCGTCCCTCGTCCTCTTCTTCATCGGGGGCCTGCTCACCACCGTGGTGCCTCCCATGGTCGACAAGAGCTGGGGCAGGCCCTTCGCCAACGCGGACCCCGCCAAGGGCCCCACCGGGACCCTGGTCAGGCTCAACGCCCAGCAGCAGCAGGGCCGCGACATCTACGTGCGCGAAGGCTGCTGGTACTGTCACACCCAGCAGATCCGCACCCTGCTCGCCGACACCAAGCGCTACGGATGGAAGGGCGTCGACGCCCCCATCTCCACGCCTGACGAGTTCGTCTACGACACCCCGCACATGTTCGGCACCAAGCGCACCGGCCCGGACCTGGCGCGGGTGGGAGGCCGCTACGACACCCAGTGGCACCGCACCCACTTCCGGAACCCCCGGGACCTGGTCAAGGGCTCGATCATGCCCGCCTTCCCCTGGATCGTCGGGAACCCCCAGGAGTTCACGGCCCTGGTGGCCTACATGCAGACCCTGGGCCGCGCCAAGGACTGGCGCCCCTCCAACGACTACGAGAGGTAGCCATGGACTACACCTGGCCCAGCGTCTACTTCGCCTACCTGTTCTTCTTCCTGATGTTCGCCCTGGCGGTCTTCTTCTTCGTCAAGACCGCCCGGGACGGCTACTGGGGCAAGGACGGCGAGGACATCAAATACCGAATGCTCGAGGACGGCGATCAGAGGAGAACCCATGAGTGAGCAGAAGGAAGAGCTCAAGGACTACGCGGGCGGCTGGATCATGGAGAAGCAGGGCACCGACTTTCCCTTCTTCCTCAAGCTGGCCTTTCCCGTCATCGGCCTGGGCTGCGTGGCCTACATCGTCCTCCAGATGATGGGCGACGTGGGCCACGCCACCCGAGGGACCTTCGTGCAGCAGTTCAACAAGGTCAGCCAGACCAGCCCGGTCCTGCAGTACGTCGTGGCAGCCCTGGCGCTGGTCTACGTCCTCATCATGGCCGTGTACACCTTCCGGTCCGTCAAGGAGCATTAGAGCCGTGGATATGGGGAATTGGCAGCTCAGGGTTCCGGACGACTCCCAGTACTGGCTGGAGATGGTCAAGTGCCAATACGCATGCCCGGTGAACACCGACGCCTGCGCCTACGTGACCGCCATCGCCGAAGGCCGGTACGAGGACGCCTACCGGGCCGCGAGGGCCACCAATCCCTTCGCGTCCATCTGCGGCCGGGTCTGCGGGGCACCCTGCGAGGCCAGCTGCCGCAGGGGGTCCCTGGACGAGCCCGTGGCGATCCGCGCCCTCAAGCGGTTCGTCACGGACACGTTCGGGCCCGAGACCGGCGACTACGCGAAATACAAGGAAGGCTGCGACCAGCGCATGCTTCCCGCCAACCGGGGCGACTACGAGCGGGTCGCCGTCGTGGGGGCCGGGGTCTCGGGCCTCACCGTGGCCCACGACCTGGTGCAGGTGGGCTACAAGGTCACCGTGTTCGAGGCCGACGCCAAGCCCGGGGGCATGCTCATGACGGGCGTCCCGGTCTTCCGGCTGCCCCGGGACCTGGTGAACCACGAGATCGGGGCCATCCTGTCCATGGGCGTCGAGCTCAAGTGCAACATGAAGCTGGGCCGCGACTTCACGATCCAGCAGCTGCGCGACCAGGGCTTCAAGGCCATCTTCCTGGGCGTTGGGCTTCCCAACGGGCGCAAGCTGGCCCTGCCCGGCGGCGACGCCCGGGGCGTCTACGACGGCATGGAGTTCCTGCGGGCCTTCAACGACGGCAAGCCGCTGGAATTGGGACGCAGGGTCATGGTCGTCGGCGGCGGCAATGTGGCCTATGACGTGGCGCGAAGCGCCCTGAGGCCCCTGGACCACTCCGAGGAGGACCAGGTGCGGGAGGCCATGGGCCACGACGAGAAGGTGGCCTACGACGTGGCGAGGTCGGCCCTGCGCATCTCGGGGGACAAGGAGATCCACCTCATGTGCCTGGAGTCCCTGGAGGAGATGCCCGCCGACAAGGTGGAGATCCACGAGGGCGCCGAGGAGGGCATCCGCCTTCACAACCGGCGGGGCCCCAAGGAGATCGTCGTCGAGAACGGCAAGGTCAAGGCCATGCGCACCGTGAAGTGCCTGTCGGTCTTCAACGAGGAGCGGCGCTTCGCGCCTACCTTCGACGAGACGGCCCTGGAGGACATCCCCGTGGACACGGTGATCTTCGCCATCGGCCAGGCTTCGGACCTGACCTTTCTCTCGGAGGCCGACGGCGTGGAAACCGAGCGCGGCCTCATCAAGGTCGACAAGGAGACCTACCAGACCACCGCCCCCGACGTGTTCGCATGCGGCGACATCGCCCACGGCGCCAGGCTCTTCATCGACGCCATCGCCTCGGCCCACACCGCCGCCCGCAGCATGCACGACTTCCTGCGGGGCACCCGCACCGACGTGGTGGTGCGAAAGCGCTGGGAGCCCGCCGTCTACACCATGGCCGAGGGCTGGCACCGGGAGGAGCGCTGCAACGCGCCGGTGCTCGACAGCGAGGTCCGCTCCGCCTCCACCGAGATCGTGGAGCTGAGCTACCCCGAGGAGATGGCCCGGCGCCAGGGGGCCCGGTGCCTCCGGTGCAACATCAACACGGTGTTCGACACCTCCACCTGCATCGCCTGCAACGGGTGCGTGGACGTGTGCCCCGAGGACCTCATCAAGCTGGTGGGGCTAAGCCGCCTCAAGGACGAGGACGCCTGGCTCAAGCTCGAGCAGGCCGGCGCCGATATCCCCTTCGAGGCCTACCGGGCCATGTCCATGGAGGAAAAGGACGAACTGGGCGGGATCATGCTGAAGGACGAGAGCACCTGCATCCGCTGCGCCATGTGCGCCTCCCGGTGCCCGACCCATGCCATTCTCATGAAGCGATTTGTGCACTACAAGGAATGCGTCACCGTGCCCAGCCCCAACCCGCGAATCCTGTACCGCCGATGAGCCAGCCGGCCCCTCCCGCCCGGCACTGGCTCCTGACCGAGAAGCGCACGCCCCTGCCCCCTCCGGGGCGGGGCCACCGCCCCGTGCGCAAGCTGATCCACCTGGGGTGTTTCCTGGTGTTCCTGGCGCTGCCCTTCGCCAACGTCATGCGCTTCGACATTCCGAGGCAGCGGTTCTACTTCGCGGGCTTCGAGGTGCTCATCAGCGAATTTGCCATCCTCTTTTTCGCCTTGATGTTCCTCATGTTCGTCATCGCGGTGGTGGCCATCATGTATGGCCGCGTCTACTGCGGATACGCCTGTCCCCAGATGATCTTCAGCGAGGCCAGCACGGCCGTGGAGGCCTGGACCGCCGGGCTGGCCCGGAGGTGGGCCGCCGGGCCCCGGGCCCGGAAGCTCCTGGGCAGGGGCCTCTTCCTGGCCATCCTGGCGGCGGCCTCCGTGTTCCTGGCCTTCGTCTTCATGGCCTACTTCATCGAGCCCCGGGACCTGCTCCACCGGCTCCTGCGTTTCGACCTGGTCTCCACGGGGGGCATCCTGGGGGCGTCGGTGACCCTGCTGACGTTCCTGGACTTCACCCTGGTCAAGCAGGCCTTCTGCACCACCGTATGCCCCTACGGCTATTTCCAGGGCCTGCTGCAGGACCGGCATTCCCTCCTGGTGGCCTACCAGGACCCGGCCGGCGCCTGCATCGACTGCAGGAAATGCGTGCGCGTCTGCGAAATGGGCATCGACATCCGCAAGGGGCCCTACCAGATCGAGTGCGTCCACTGCGGCGACTGCATCGACGCCTGCGACGAGGTGCTGGCCAAGGTGGGCCACCCCGGCCTCATCCACTACTCCTGGGGCGGGGCGGCGCCCTCCGGTGCGGCCGAGCCCTGGTACCGGCGCTGGGGTCTGCGCGACCCCAAGCGCTTCGTGATCCTCTTCGTGATGGTGGCCTACCTCTCGGCCCTGGGCCTGACCCTGTACCTGCGCAAGCCGGTGCTCATGCGGCTCACGCCGGACCGAACGACCCTGTACGCGCTGCTCCCCGACGGCAGCGTGGCCAACCGGGTCCGCATGAACCTGGCCAACCGCTCGCCCAGGGCCGTGGAGATCCGGGTCTGGGTGGAAGGGCTCGCCGGCGCCCGGGTCCTGCTGGACCGCAACCCCCTGACCCTGGCCCCCGGCGCCGCCCTGGAGCGGACCTTCGACATCGCGGCCCCCGCCGGCCCCCGGGAGCTGAACCCGATCCGCGTGGTGATCCAGTCCTCGGACCAGGCCGCCTTCGACGCCGCCGAAATGAACTTCATCATGCCCACGAAGGGGAACTGACCATGGACGAGAAGAGGAAAACCGGCCGGTTCTACCTGACCTTCTTCGGGCTGGTGTGCGCGCTTTTCATCGGCCTCATGGGCTACGTCTACAGCCGCGTCTCCCATGTGCGCATCGAGATGCTGGACGAGCACGGCAAGCCGGCGGCCTCCCGCTGACCATGGCGGCCTGCGACCTGTGCGGAAGCCCCGCTGGAACAGGGTCCTGCTCCAGGACCTTCCTGGATGCACCGCGGACCTTCTGCTGCGCCGGGTGCATGAACGTCTACGCGATCCTGGTGGAAAGCGGGGCCGTGGCCGCGGGGGAGGATCTGCGCGCCTCCGAGGTCTACCTCCAGAGCCTGAAGCTCGGTCTCATCGCAGCCGCTGAGGAGGGCCGCCCCCCCATCCCCGAGGGCGCCGAAACCCGGGAGGAGCTGTTCCAGGTCACGGGCATGTGGTGCGCTTCCTGCGCGTGGCTGGTGGAGCACGCCCTGGCCCGGGAGTACGGCGTGGTCAGCGCCGACGTCCTGTTCACCTCGGACCTCCTGAAGATCCGCTACTGCCCGCAGTACCTTCCGCCGGGCGTCATCGCCGAGCGGGTGGCCTCCCTGGGCTACCGGGCCCTGCCCTTCGGGGCCGAGGGCGACCGCGCGGGGTGGCAGGACCTGCTCCTGCGCCTGGGCATCGCCTTCGGCATGTGGATGAACGTGATGCTATTCAGCCTGGTGGTGTACGCCTCGTTCTTCGAGGGCATCGCCGAGGGGGCTCGCAAGGCGGTGCCGTTCATCCTCATGGGGCTGGCCCTGCCGGCGGTGACGTACTCGGCCTGGCCCATCCACCGCCTGGCCTGGCTGGGGATCCGGCAAGGGCGCCTGCGGCTGGAGGCGCTCATCTCCACGGGCGTCCTGGCCGCCTTCGCCTACAGCTCAGTCCAGGCGTGGCTGGGCGGGCGCCACTACTACTTCGACACCGCCTGCGCCATCGTCACGCTCATGCTCCTGGGCAAGGCCCTGGAGCGCTCCGCCAAGGAGCGCAGCGCCAGGGCCATCGCCCTCCTGCACCGGCTCCTGCCCCGCAAGGCCCGGGTGCGCGTTGGGGGCGAGGAGCGCTTCGTGGCCATCGAGGCCCTGGAGCCGGGCATGGTCTTCCTGGTGAAGGCCGGGGAGCGCATTCCCGCCGACGGCGTGGTGGTGGCGGGGGCTTCCACGGTGGACGAATCGGTGCTCACCGGGGAATCCGCGCTGCGCCTCCGGGAACCGGGGGACGCCGTGGTCTGCGGCAGCCTGAGCGCCTCCGGCGTGCTGGAGGTGCGGGTCACCCACGCCTCCGAAGACTCCTCCCTGGCCCGGATCGTCAAGTCGGTGGAGGGGGCCCTGGCCAACCGGAGCCCCCTGGAGCGGGCCGTGGACCGGGTCTCCAGGCTCTTCATCCCCCTGGTGCTGGTCCTGGCGCTGGGGACCCTGGTGGGCTGCCTCGCCCTGGGCCTGGGTCCCACCACGGCCATGCTGCGCGCCATCGCCGTGGTGGTGATCGCATGCCCCTGCGCCCTGGGCATCGCCACCCCCCTGGCCACCACCTCCGCGGTGGGCGCCGCGTCGCGCAAGGGCATCCTCATCCGGGACGTGGCGGTGCTGGAGACCTTCCGGAAGGTCGACGCCGTGGTGCTGGACAAGACCGGCACCATGACCGAGGGCGTCTTCAAGGTGCGGGGGGACGCCCTGGAGCGCCTGGACCTGGCCGCCGCCCTGGAGTCCTATTCCGAGCATCCCCTGGGGCACGCGCTGGTGGCCCATGCCAAGGAACGGAGCGTGGCTCCCCATGACGCATCGGAACTGGAGATCCTTCCGGGCCTGGGCCTCACGGGCCGGGTGGGCCCCCACCGCGTGGCGCTGGGCAACCGCCGGCTCATGGAACGGGAGGGCGCCGAGCCCACCCCGGCCATGACCGCCCAGGCTTCGGACTGGCAGGCCGAAGGGTACACGGTGGTCTTCGGCGCCGTGGACGGCGAGCCCACCGGGGCCCTGGCCTTCGGCGACGCCCCCCGGGGGGACGCCGCGGCGCTCGTGGCGTCCCTCCGGGCCCGGGGCATCCGCACCATCCTGCTTTCGGGCGACGCCCGGACCACGACGCTGCACATGGGCCGGCGCCTGGGCGTGGACGAGTGCCTGGGCGAAGTGCCCCCCGGCGAGAAGGCCGAAGCCGTGCGCCGCCTGCAGGCCAAGGGCGCCGTGGTGGCCATGGTGGGCGACGGCGTCAACGACGCCCAGGCCCTGGCCGCCGCCGACCTGGGCATCGCCCTGGGCTCGGGCGCCGACCTGGCCATGCACGCCGCCCCCGTGGTGCTGCTGGGCGGCGGCCTCCTGCGCATCGACGAGACGTTCCGCCTGGCCGGGCGCACCGTGGCCATCATCCGGCAGAACCTGTTCTGGGCCTTCGTCTACAACGCGGCGGGCATCACCCTGGCCATGACCGGCGTGCTGAATCCCATCCTGGCCGCCGGGGCCATGGTGCTGTCGAGCCTGTCGGTGATCGGGAACTCGCTGAGGCTGGGGCGGGGCTAGCGGGAGGCCGGCGGCTGGGCCGGACGGATGCGGTAGGCGTACCCGATGGGCACCAGGACCATGGCCGCGATGAGTCCCATGACCACCGGGTTGGCCACCCGGCACGGGAGCAGGCACGCCGCCAACTGCAGCAGGCCGCCGGCCATGAAGACCCATCCGCCCAGGCGGTGGGTTCGCCGCCACACCCCGCGGTCCTCCAGGGTCGGCGGGATGCGGATCCCCACCAGCGCGTTGGGTTCAAGGCGGGGCATCAGGTTGCCGAGCAGGATGAAGAACAGGGCCAGAAGGGCGAGGATGGCCGTGTCGCCGGGGGTGCCCTTCCGCAGGGCTCCGCCCAGGGTCAGGGCCTGGAGGCCGCCCAGGAACAGCACCAGCAGCAGGCGAACCCGGCGCGCCAGGGCGGGGTCCATGGACCGGGCGGCTCGGAAATCGAAGGGGCCGTTCAAAAAGGCCAGCGAGAGGCCGTAGACCAGGGTGATCAGGCCCGGCAGCAGCAGGGCGGCCTGCAGGGGCGAGGCCCACCCGTTGGGCGTGCCGTCCAGGCCCCAGTGCACGGCCACCTTGGCCGGCAGCCGGGGCAGCGCCCACAGGCTGAATCCCCAGATCGCCCCGATGAGGATCCAGCTGGGCCATTCGCGCTTCAACTGAAGCCCCTCTTCGCTCACGGGAAGAAGTTCATCATCCATTGCATCGCCTCCTGGAAGACCGTCGTGTGCAGGGTGTAGATCTGCTGCTGCCCCTGGCGCCGCACCCGCACCAAGCCCGCCTGCTTGAGCAGGTTCAGGTGGTGGGAGATGCTGGCCTTGGAGATGTCGAAACCGGCCGCCAGGTTTCCGGCGCTGAGGTCGCCACCCCGCAGCAGATCCAGGATCCGCCGCCGGGTGGGATCGGCCAAGGCCTTGAAGACCAGGGTGCCGGACTCCATCCAGGATGCCTCCGGGTCCCAGTATAGGCTTATTTAGACGTTTGGCTAAATATCTCTCATTTGCCCGGGGACCGGGTCCCCGGCAAGGAGGAGAGCAGGGCCGCCACGGCCGCCTCGAGCTGCTGGTCCCTTCCCCCGGCCAGGGCCGCGGGTTCGTTGGCGACGTCGAGATCCGGTTCCAGCTGGTTGTTCTCGCAGAACTTGCCGTCGGGGGTGCGCCAGCCGCCCTGGGGGATGCCGAAGACGAGGGTGGGGTCGATCTGGGCCTCCCACCACACGAAGGTGCCGGTGCCGGGAACGGGCTTGCCCACGGTGGTGCCCAGGCCCTTGAGCTTGTAGGCCACCGGGAAGAGGTGGGCGTCGGAGTAGTTGCCTTCGCTCATGAGGACGATGGAAGGCTTGATCCACTTGAGCAGAGGCTCGTGGCCGTAGGGCAGGCCCCGGGGGATCACGTCGAAGTACTTCCTGCCGCTCAGGAAGTCCGAAAGCTGCTCGTGGATGTTGCCGCCGCCGTTGAAGCGGGTGTCCACCACCAGGGCCTCCCGGGCGCCGTAGCGGCCCAGGGCCTCGTCCACCACGGTGCGCATGCTGGCGTCGTCCATGGACCGCACGTGCACGTAGCCCAGGCGGCCCTTGGAGAGGCGATCGGTCTCCTCGCGGTTCCGCTCGACCCAGCGGCGGTAGAGGAGTTCGTTCTCGCGGCCCGGGACGAGGGGTTTGACGGGCTCGTCGTAGGCGGTCCCGCCGTCGTCGAACGTGAGCAGCGTCGCGAGGCCGGCGCGGCGGTTGAGAAGGCGCGAGAGGGTTTCCTCGTCGTCCACGGGGGCGCCGTCGACGGCCGTAAGCACGTGGCCGGGCCGCACCTTGCTTGCGTCCAGGTCCACGGGGCCGCCCTTGAGCACCTCGACGACCTTCAGGCCCTTGCCGGAAGGCTCCAGGAACAGGCCCAGGGACGCGGTGGAAGGGGTGTTCACCTGGGGCGGGTTGTAGCGGGCGCCGGTGTGGGAGGCGTTGAGCTCTCCCAGCATCTCGCTCAGCAGCTCCTGGAAGTCGTAGTTGTTGGCCACGGAGGGCAGGAACCGGCGGTAGGCCTCGCGGTACAGGGCCCAGTCGACGCCGTGGAGGTCGGTGACGTAGAACTTCTTCTCCACCTGGCGCCACACGTGGTTGAAGATGTAGGCGCGTTCGGCGGCGCCGTCCTGCAGGAGCTCGGAGGCCACCGGGAGGTCCTCGCGCTTGGCGGTCTCGGGGTCCACCTTGAGCAGCTTGCCGTCGGCGAGCAGGAACAGGGCCTTGCCGTCGGCCGTGGCCTCCAGGGCGGCGCGCTGGGCGCCCACCTTGAGGAGGAGCTTCGTCTCGCGGGTGCGCAGGTCCACCGACCACAGGTCGTAGCCCTTCTCGAACCGCGCGAGGTAGAACATCCGGTCCAGGTTGCGGGCGATCTCCACGCCGCCCAGGGCCGCGCTGTGGGTGGACAGGCGGGCCTTGCGGTCCTCCAGGCCGTTCCAGTCGATGGCCACGGGTTCGGGCTTGGGCGCATCCTTGGCCTTGGGCGCGTCCTTGGCCTTGTCCTTCTCCTTCTCCTTCTCCTTCTCCTCGGCTTCCTCCTTCTCCTTCAGAAGGGCGAAGTCCTCCTTGGACAGGTTGAACCGGTCCCAGGCCTTGCGCGTGAGGAAGAGGCCGTACACGTCCTCGGTGACCCCCTGCTGGGCGATGTTGGTGTGGCCGTCGCGGGTGGAGGACCAGTAGATCATCGTCCCGCCGGGGGCGAAGCGCGGGTCGCCGCAGCCGAAGCCGCTGTGGGAGAGGTTGTGCGCGGTGCCTGAACCGTCCGAGGCGACCAGGGCGATGTCCCTCAGCCAGCCCAGTCCCCGGTCGCAGGCGTACGCGATCCACTTGCCGTCGGGCGACCACTGGTAGTCCTGGTCCCCGTCGGCGTAGGAGTAGTTGCGGCCCTCGGGCAGGAGGGTCCGGGTCTTGCCCGAGGCCAGGTCGGCCACCCGGATGGAGGTGCGCTCCTCCAGGTAGGCCACCTCCTTTCCGTCGGGGGAGAACAGGGGCTGGAACTCGTCGGCCTTCGTGGCGGCGACGGCCTTCTCCTCCAGCTGGGTGGAGGCGTAGAAGGTGGGCTCGTCCTTGCGCACGATGCGCTTGGTGAAGACATCCCAGCTGCCCTCGCGCTCGGCGGCGTAGACGAGGGTGCGCCCGTCGGGGCTGAAGCTCACGCTGCGCTCCTGGCCGGGCCGGCTCGTGACGCGGCGGGTGACTTTGCCGTTGGCGCTGGTGACGAAGATCTCCCCGCGCACCACGAAGGCGATCTCCTTGCCCGTGGGCGAGACCTTCATCTCGGTGATGGCCCCGTTCACGGGCAGCACCTTCTCCAGGGAGGCCCTGCCGTCGACCTGGATGGTCACCGCGAGCTTGCGGGGCTCGGCCCCCGGGGCCTTGAGCCACACCTCGCCGTCGTAGGCGAAGCACAGGGTGTTGTCGCGCGCCGCGGTGAGGAAGCGCACCGGATGGGTCTTGAAGCGGGTCAGGGCCTCGGCCTGGCCGGGATGGGACACGGATCCCCGGAAGACGTTGAAGGAGCCTTCGCGCTCGCTGAGGTAGAAGAAGGCGTCGGGGTCCGACCCGAAGACCGGGTCGCGGTCCTCGCCCTTGAAGGACGTGAGCCGCGTGAACGCGTTGGATGCGGGCTGGAAGCTCCAGATGTCGCGGGTGACGGCGCTGGTGTGGTGCTTGCGGAAGGGGTCCTCGTAGCCCTTCACGTCCTGGTACAGGATCCGGGTGCCGGTGGGGTCGTAGGCGGCGTTCTCGAGGGTGATGTCCGTGAGGCGCCGGGTGCGGCCGCCCTCCCTGGACACCAGCCAGGTTTCGGGGAAGGAGCGCCCGGGGAACTGCCGGCTGGGGGCCGCGTGGCCCCGCTGGGAGGTGAAGAGCACCTCCCTGTCGTCGGGGGTGAAGGCGAAGGGCAGGTCGGTCGCGGAATGGAAGGTGAGGCGCCGGGCCTCGCCGCCGCGGCTGGGCATGACGTACACGTCCAGGTTTCCGCCGCGGTCCGACGCGAAGGCGATCCACTTGCCGTCGTGGCTCCACACCGGGCGGGAGTTGTAGGATCCGCCCACGGTGAGCGGAACGGCGCTCCCCCCGGCCGCGGGGACCCGGTACAGGTCCCCCTGGTAGGAAAAGGCCACGGAGGCGCCGTCGGGGGAGATGGCGGGGTAGCGCAGCCACAGGGGCGGGGCCTGGGCCAAGGCGGCCGTGGCGGATGCGAGGAGGAGGAGGCGGAGGGGTCGCATGGGTTTTCCTCGGGCTGGGATTCTTCCAGGGTAGCCGCTAACCCGGGGATGCGCAGGTCCGTGCCATCACCGCACCGTGACCCAGAGGCTTCCCTGGGCCGGAACCCCGTCCTCGGTGATGACCGTCAGCTGCAGGTTCACCCTCCCCGGCTTCCGGAAGACGAGCTCCGCCCGGGCTCCGCCGCCCCCGTGCTGCTCGCCGCGCACCTGGGGAATCAAGGGACGGCCTTCGGCGTCCAGGGCGTCCAGGGTCCAGCGGTAGTGGGTGGGCGCGGCCAGGTCCCAATGGGGAGGATGGGCCGCGTGGGGCGGGGCGTCGATGTCCACGGTCAGGGGCAGGCCCACCGCCGGGTTCCAGGTGCCCAGGAGCGGGGCCGGGGCCAGGCGCGGCGCGGCGGAGCCCGGGGCGGAACCGTGGACGACGCAGGCGCCGTCGGCCAGGAACAGGTCGCCCTTGCCGTCCATGGCCAGGCCCCGGGGTTCGGCCAGGGCGGCGAATTCCTCCCCCAGGGGCCCCTGGATGCCCATGCGGAACAAGCCGAAGCGGGTGCCGGCCCGGCCCGGGTCCCCGGCGAGGATCCCGGGTTTCACCCGGCCGTCGTGGCGGAGGTGGAGGGTCTGGAGGGTGCGGCCTCCGGTCTCGGTGACGAACAGGTCCGTCCCGATGACGGCGACGCTGTGGGGCCGGTCCAGGCAGGGCCTGCGGCCGTCGATGCCGCCGTCCAGGGGGATCCGGGGGAACGATCCGGGCCGGGCGGGGTCCCCGTACAGGGTGGTCACGCACCCGCCGGCGACCCGGCGGATGCTGTGGCCGTCCACGGCGAAGAGGGTCGCCGGGGCCTGCCAGGCCAGGCCCATGAGGGCGCTGAAGGTGCCCTGGGGACCGTCCTGGGTCCCCGCCGACCCGGGAAGGCCCGCCACGGTGCTCACCGCCCCCCGGGGGCCGATCTTCCGGATGGCGTGGTTGCCCCGGTCGGCGACGTAGACGTTGCCTTCGCCGTCCACGGCGAGCCCCTGGGGATCGTCGAAGAGGGCCTCCGCCCCCGCGGCGGCGTCCCGGTGTCCCCGAAGGCCGGGAACGCCGGCCAGGACGGTGGCGGCGCCCCTTGCGTCCACGCGCCGGATGACATGGCTCCCGGCGTCGGCCACGAGGATGGCGTCGCCCTGGGCCGTCACGAAGGAAGGTGAGACCAGGGGGATGTCCGGCAGCGTCCGGACCCGGCCGCCCGGGTCCACGAGCCGCAGGGCGCGGGCCTGGGAATCGGACACCGCCAGGGTGCCGTCGGGCAGGAAGGCCAGGCCTTCCGCACGCCGGAACCGCGCCGACAGGCCCCGGCCGTCGGCCTCGCCCGGGCCCAGGGGGTTGCCGGCGAAGGGCAGCAGGCCGCGGACGGTGATGGTCAAGGGCTGGACCAGGCTCGTCCAGGCCCGGGGCGAGGCCTGGTTGAGGAACTCCACCCGGGCCCCCGTGATGGCCGCGCGCGCCCGGAGGACGGCGCCGTGGGACCCCGTCACGTCCTTGCGCACGGGCTCGTGCCCTTCGGTCCAGCTCATGAGGACGGCGTCGGGGACCAGGCCGGGCGCGGGCCAGGTCACGGAGGCGGCCAGGCCGTAGCCGATGATTTCCCGCTGGGGGAAGGCGGCACCCTTCAGCGCGATCACCTTCGCCCCCGGATCCCCCAGGCGCTTGCCGGTGGTGATGTCCTGGAAGGGGAGGGCCTCGGACCATCCCGGGCCGAGGGCCCCGGGGTCGACCTTGCCCACGGTGCGCAGGCCCGGGTGGTCCTCCAGCACCAGGACCCGCGTCTCGCCGGAAAGGGACGCGTCGCGGAGGCTGGTCCCCCGCACCCGGTGGAGCCCCGGCTCGCCCCGGAAGGTTCCGTCGGGTCCGATGGTGCCTCCGGGGCCCGTGACGTTCCAGGCGCAGGCCACCGGCTCGCCTTCCTGGGTGCGGGCCGTGAAGGCCTGGGTCTGGCCCGCCTGGAGGACGCCGTGGGCGGGCTCGATGAGGATCTGGGCCCCGAGGGGTTGCAGGGCGAGGGCCAGGAGGAGGGGGCGAAGGAGCATGGAAGCACCACCAGAAAGGGTTGGAGGAGGCCTGCGGCTCCCCGGTGCTGACCCGTGCGCCCAGGTGGGCCGCAGGTTCCGGCGCCTCCGCCAGATTCGGGTCGCGGGGGAAGCCCCCGCGGGCTTACCATCGTATAACGATGGAGACGTAAATGAATGCTTTGGGCCTCTTTCCCCTCTTCGTCCTGCTGGCGCCGGGCCCGGCCCAGGAGCCGGTGGACGCCGACCTGAACGCCCGCATCCGCGCCGAGGCGCTGGAGCGGTCCCAGATCCTGGCCACGCTCCATCCCATCACCGACGTCTTCAGCCCCCGGCTCACGGGGTCGCCCACGTACAAGGCGGCAGCGGACTGGGCCGTGGACCGGTTCCGGGAATGGGGCCTGGAGGCCCGGCTGGAGTCCTGGAACTTCGGCCATCCGGGCTGGGCCAACGAGCGCTGCGCGGCCCACGTGGAGGCGCCCTACAAGGCCCACCTGGGCGTGGAGGTGGTGAGCTGGACCCCATCCACCCGGGGCGCGGTCCGGGGCGGCGCCTATCTCCTTAAAGTGCCCGAGGAGCCCACCCAGGCCGAGCTCACGGCCCTGTTCGAGGCCGAGCGCAAGGCGGTGCGGGGGCGGGTGGTGCTGGCGGGGGCGCCCAAGGCCGTGCCGGCCCTGAACCCCTCCCCGCGGCCGCCGCGGC
>DBMS01000053.1 GCA_002297665.1 Holophagaceae bacterium UBA692
GGCTGGGTGTGGAGCGGGCTGGGCCCTCCCCAGAGCCCGCCGTCGCCCCAGAGCGGCGCGCGGTTCCAGGGGCAGGCCTCCTGGCAGAGGTCGCAGCCCGCGGCCCACCGGGTGCCGGCCAGGGCCGCCTCCACCGCGGGCGGCGGCGCCGCCTCGGTTTCCACGGTGTAGGTGGTCAGGCACCGGGCGGGGTCGAGCCTGAAGGGCTCCAGGGCCCCCGTGGGGCAGGCCTCCAGGCACCGCGTGCACGAGCCGCACCGCTCCCCCGGAAACGGCGGGTCCGGCGCCAGCTCCGCGTCCAGCAGCAGCACGCCCAGGAAGCCCCAGGAGCCGCCCTTGCCGGCGATGAGCAGGGTGTGCTTGCCCTGCCAGCCCAGGCCCGCCCTGGCGGCCAGCTGGCGCTCCAGGATGGGGGCGGTGTCCACGCACACCCGGCCCTGGAGGCCCGGCCAGCGCTCCTGGGCCTGGGCCAGGAGCGCCTTGAGCCGGGGCTTGAGGATCCGGTGGTAGTCCGGGCCCCAGAGGTAGCGGCTGAGCTTCAGGGACCCCTGCGCGGCCCCGGGCACCGCCTCCGGCCGCGCGTAGGGAAAGAACCCCACCAGGGCCGTGCGCGCCCCTTCCATCACCGAAGCGGGGTCGGCCAGGGCTTCCTCCCGGAGGTAGGGCAGCAGCGCCCCCCGGCCCTCCCCGAACCACCGGGAGAGCCTCTCCCTGTCGAAGGGCTCGCAGGACGCGAAGCCCACCCGGGCGAACCCCCCGGCCACCGCGGCGGCCCGCAGCCATTCCTTGAAGTCTTGGGGGTCCGGGGTGGGCAAAGGAACTAAACTCCTGTCATGGATATCCTGACGCTGGAACTCTTCGATGTCACCGTCTCCGAGGCCCTCCGGGAGGTGAACCGGGTGCTGGAGGACCACCCCGGCCTGCCCCTGCGCATCGTCATCGGCGGGGACGAGATGCTCCTGCACAACGTCCAGCGCTTCCTGGAGCGCTCCGGGCGCACGGCCACGCCCTTCCGGGAGGGCTCGGGCTGGCGGGTGGAGACCGCCTCCACCGCCGCACAACCCCCGGCCCTGGCCCCCGCCCCGGCCCGCGCCGTGGAACCCGTGGCCCGCGTCGTCCCCGCGCCGTCCAAGGCCTCCCCCCGGCCCCTGCTCCTCACCCGGGCCTCCCTGGGGGCGGGCAACGGCGGCGTGGGGCGGCGCCTGCTCCTGGGCGTGCTGCGCGAGCTGGACCCCCAGGTGCCCTGGCTGGGCCTGGCCCTGGAGGCCACCGGCCTGCTGGAGGATGCCGAGGCCCTGGCGCTCCTCACGGCCCTGCAGGAAAGGGGGACGCCGGTGCGCATCTCCAGGGGAAGCCTGCTCTTCCCCGACGGGCCCGAGGGCGCCTTCGAGGTGATCGAGGACTCCCAGTGGCAGAGGCTCGCCGGAAAAGGGGAATTGACGGTATTATAAACGTTAAAGCACAAGCCCTTCGGTGGGCGGAACCCCTCCCGGAGCCGCTAGACTGGACCTTCAACCCGGAAGACGATCCGCCCCTCCAACGAAGCGAGACCTGAAAGCGCCGCCTGCCCCATGACCTTGCCGAACTACCTGACCCTCGCCCGGATCCTCATGGTTCCCATCCTCGTGGTGGTCCTGATGACGCGGGTCTCCAACCACCAAATCATCGGCGTCCTGGTCTTCTGGGCCGCGAGCCTCACGGACCTGCTGGACGGGTACCTGGCGCGCAAGTGGGGCCAGGTGACCACCCTGGGCAAGCTCCTGGACCCCCTGGCGGACAAGCTCCTCATCATGGGCGCCCTCATCAGCCTCGTGGAGCTGGACATGGCCCCGGCGTGGATGACCTTCATCATCCTGGGCCGCGAGATGGCCATCACGGGCCTGCGCGGCATCGCCAGCGAGGAAGGCGTCACCATCGCCGCCGAGCGCCTGGGGAAATGGAAGCTGGGCTTCCAGATCGCCGCCATTTCCTGCCTGCTGCTGGGCCCCCAGCTCGACGCCTGGCTCCTGGCGTGGACCGGCCTTCCGATCTTCCGGTTCTTCATCAAGTTCCCCAAACCCTACAGCTTCTTCTGGGGCATGGGGGTGCTGCTGCTGTGGGTGGCGATGATCCTCTCCATCTGGAGCGCGATAACCTATTTCCGGAAGTTCTGGTCCAAGCTGGGCCCCAGCCTGCTCGCGGGCCACGGGCGGCTTTCGGCCCACGAATCGCCCGACCGGAAGGTGTGAGGAAAAAATGTTCAGGAAATATCTGCTGGCGGGATTCTTCACGCTGCTGCCCTCGGTGGTGACGTTCTGGATCCTCCGGGCCATCTTCAACTTCCTGGTGGGCGTCTTCCGGGGCCCGGCGTCCGTGATCGCGGCCATGCTCCACCTGCCGGTGCCGCCGGCCTGGGGCCTGGCCCTCATCTCGGCGGCGGCCACCATCCTGCTCCTTCTGCTGGCCGGAGCCCTGGTGGGCAACTTCGTGGGGCGCCAGATCCTGACCTGGCTGGACGAATTGGTGATGTACATCCCGGTCGTCAAGGGCATCTACGGCGCCACCAAGCAGCTCATGAGCGCCATCCAGAACGGCCAGGGCGGCTCGTTCAAGGAGGTGGTGCGGGTGGAATGGCCCCGTCCCGGCGCCTTCACCCTGGGCTTCGTGGCCCACCGGGACTGCTCCTGGGCCGGCTTCGACCAGGGCGAGGAGATGGTGGCCGTCTACGTCCCCACCGCCCCCAACCCCACGTCCGGCTACGTGATCATGGTGGAGGCCTCCAAGGTCACCCCCCTGCCCATCAGCCCCGAGCAGGCCCTCACCTGGGCCATCTCGGGCGGCGTGGTGACGCCCGCCGGCGTCCGCATCCCGTGAAGCCCTTCCTGGGCAGGCGCATCCTGGTGACGGGGGCCGGCTCGGGCATCGGACGGGCCTGCGCGAGGCGCCTGGACGCGCTGGGCGCCGAGCTGGTCCTGGCGGGCCGGCGCGCCGAGGCCCTCCGGGAGACCCTGCCCCACGCCGTCCACGCCGCCCTGGACCACACCCGGGACGAGGCCGTGCTGGCCTTCGCCCGGGACTGCCCGCCCCTGGACGGCATGGTGCTGGCCGCGGGCTCCCTGCTCACCGGCGGGGTGGAGGGCACCTCGACCCCCGCCTTCGACCGCATGATCGCGTCCAACCTGAAGGGGCCCTGGCTCATCTGCCACCACCTGGGCGGCCTCCTCAAGGACGGCGCCAGCGTCGTCCTGGTGGGCTCCAACGTGGGCATCCGGGCCATCCCCGACACCGCCGCGTACTGCGTGGCCAAGGCGGGGGTGCACATGCTGGCCCAGGTGCTGGCGCTGGAGTGGGCCCCCCGGGCCATCCGCTGCAACGCCGTGGCCCCGGGCCCGGTGCACACCGCCATGGTGGATTCGCGCCTCAAGGCCTCGGCCGACCCCGCCGCGGCCCTGCACGCGCTGGCCCGGGTCAATCCCCTGCGCCGCCTGGGGCGGGAGGAGGAGGTGGCCGCGCTGGCCATCCACCTTCTCGGGGACGAGAGCCGGTGGACGACGGGGACGGTGATCCCCATCGACGGGGGCGCCACCGCCGTCTTCTGATGACCACGTGGAGGAGCACGAGGGGGGACTGAGAGGTCGCGCAGCGACCGCGCGGTCCCCCTTCGTTCGCGTCATCGCTCCAGGAAGTCCAGGTCCCGCCCGTGGGTTTCGGAAAGGCCCCTGAGCGCGAGCAGGGCGATGCCGATGGCCAGCGCGCCCACCGCCAGGGCCGAGCCCACCAGGCCCAAGGGCCCCTTCAGGGCGGCGAAGAGGAGCGCCATGGGCACCAGGCCGCCCCGCACGAAGTTGGGCACCGTGATGGTGACCGTGGCCCGCAGGTTGGTGCCGAACTGCTCGGCGGCGATGGTCATGAAGACCGCCCAGTACCCGATGGTGTAGCCCAGGGCCGCGCAGAGGCCGTACAGGAAGGCCGGGCTCCGGCCGCGCAGCCCGAAGAGGTAGGCCAGCACCACCAGGGCGCTGAGCGCCAGGAACGCGGCCACGGCCCCGCGCCGGCTGCGAAGCGCCTGGCTCAGCACCCCCGAGGACACGTCCCCGGCCACCAGGCCCGCGTAGCAGAAGGCCACGGCGGTGCCGGCCTTCACGGTTCCGACCACCCCCAGGGTCCGGGCGAACTCCGGGGAGAAGGTGACCAGGATGCCCACCACGAACCACGAGGGCATGCCGATGGCGATGCAGGCCAGGTAGCGGAACAGCCGGTCCCGGTCGTTCACCAGCATCCAGAGGCTGCCCCGGGCCACGCCCCCGGTCTTCATCTGCGCGAACATCCCGCTTTCGGCCACCCCGATGCGAAGGAGGAGCAGGACGAAGCCCAAGGCGCCACCCACCAGGTAGGCCACCTTCCAGGACATCCAGCTGCCCACGAGCCCGGCCACCACGGCCCCGGAAACGCCCACGGCGGCCACCAGGGTCGTGCCGTAGGCCCGGGTCTCCCGGGAAAGCACCTCGCTCACCAGGGTGATGGCCGCCCCCAGTTCCCCGGCCAGGCCGAAGCCCGCCACGAACCGGCACGCGGCGTACTGGGGCACCGTCGCCACGAAGGCGTTGGCGAAATTGGCGGCCGAGTAGAGCGCGATGGACCCGAACAGCACGGAGAGCCGCCCCCGCTTGTCGCCCATGACCCCCCAGAGGATGCCCCCCAGGAGCATCCCGGTCATCTGCACGTTCAGGAGGAGGGCCCCGGTGTCCAGCAGCCCCGGGGGCGGCACGCCGATGGCCAGGAGGCTCTGCTGCCTCACGATGGGGAACAGCAGCAGGTCGAAGATGTCGACGAAATACCCGAGGGCAGCCACCAGGACGGTGAGGTTGAGGACCGCCAGGAACCCCTTCCGGTGCGACATGGCCTATGCTCCTCCTTGGATGGCGGGCGTCGAAGGACTCACATTGCCCCAGGCCCCGCGCAGGTGTCAAACTGATTCCACCAGACAGAAAAGAGGAACCCCATGCCGGTTGTAACGCCCTCCCAGTACCTCACCATGCTCGACAAGGCCCAGCAGGGCAAGTACGCCTACGCCGCCTTCAACGTCACCTCCACCGAGACCGCCAACGCGGTCCTCCTCGGCCTCAAGACCGCCAAGGCCGACGGCATCATCCAGGTTTCCACGGGCGGCGCCGAGTTCCTGAGCGGCCTGGGCGTCAAGAACATGGCCTACGGCGCCATCGCCCTGGCCCAGTACGTCCACTACATGGCCCAGCACTACGAGGTGAACGTGGCCCTGCACACGGACCACTGCCACCCCAAGTACCTCGAGGGCTTCGTGCTCCCCCTCATCGCCGAGACCGAGCGCCGGCGCGCCGCGGGCCAGGGCAACCTGTTCAACGCCCACATGTTCGACGGCTCCGAGCTGCCCCTGGACGAGAACATCCGCCGCTCCGCCGAGCTCCTGAAGCGCTGCGCGGCCAGCGAGATCATCCTGGAAGTGGAAACCGGCGTCGTGGGCGGCGAGGAGGACGGCCACGACACCAGCGGCGTCCCCAAGGACAAGCTCTACACCACCCCCGAGGACATGGTCGAGGTGCACCGCGCCCTGTCCCCCCTGGGCCCCTACCTCCTGGCCGCCACCTTCGGCAACGTGCACGGCGTCTACAAGCCCGGCAACGTCGTTCTTCGCCCCGAGATCCTCCGGGACGGCCAGGCCGCCATCGACAAGGCGTTCCCCGGCCAGCGCAGCCGCCTCGTCTTCCACGGCGGTTCGGGGTCGAGCCTGGCCGAGATCCACGCCACCCTGGACTACGGCGTGGTGAAGATGAACGTGGACACCGACACCCAGTACGCCTTCACCCGCGCCGTCGCGGGCCACATGTTCAAGAACTACGACGGCGTCCTGAAGGTCGACGGCGAGGTGGGCGACAAGAAGGCCTACGACCCCCGCCCCTACATGAAGAAGGCCGAGCAGAGCATGGCGGACCGCGTCGTCCGCGCCTGCGAGGACCTGCGCAGCGCGGGCAAGGCCCTGGGAGCCATCGGGTAAGCCCGCCCAGGAAGCGACGGCCCGGGTGATTCCGTCACCCGGGCCTTTTTTCGCTGGGATGGGTCGATGGGAAAGGAGGAACCCGCCGGCTGAAATGGGATGTTGTGGATCCT
>DBMS01000048.1 GCA_002297665.1 Holophagaceae bacterium UBA692
GGTGGCCAGGCGAAGCCCGGCCACCACGTCTGATTCCGCTACCCTTGCAGCTTCGCCAGGTTCCTCGCCATGGCCAGGAAGGCCTTGGTCTGGGGGCTGTCGGGGTGGCCCGCCACCAGGGGAACGCCGGAGTCCCCGCCCTCGCGGATGGCCAGGTCGATGGGGACCTCGCCCAGGAAGGGCAGCCCCAGGCGCGCCGCCGCGGCCTTCACGCCGCCGTGGCCGAAGATCTGCGTCTCCACGTGGCAGGAGGGGCAATGGAAGCTGGACATGTTCTCCACGACCCCCGTGATGGGCACCTTGACCGTCTGGAAGAGGCCGATGGCCTTGCGGGCATCCAGGAAGGCCACGTCCTGGGGCGTGCTCACGATGACCGCGCCGTCCACCTTGGCGTTCTGGATCAGCGAAATCTGGGTGTCGCCGGTTCCGGGGGGCAGGTCGATGAAGAGGAAGTCCAGGTCGCCCCACAGCACGTCGCCCAGGAACTGGGTGAGGGCCTTGTTGAGCATGGGGCCGCGCCAGATGACGGGGCGGTCCTCGTCGATGAGGAAGGCGATGGACATGAGCTTGAGGCCGAACTTCTCCACGGGGATGATCTTGCCCTCGGGGGTGGCCTCGGGGCCCTCCTTGATGCCGAACATCATGCCCATGCTCGGGCCGTGGATGTCGGCGTCCAGGAGACCCACCTTGTGGCCGAGGGCGGCCATGGCCACGGCCAGGTTGGAGGCCACGGTGCTCTTGCCCACCCCGCCCTTGCCGGAGGCGATCACGTAGCACTTCTTCACGGTGGGCAGCAGGTTCTTGAATTCGGCCTGGGGGGTGCGCTCCCACTCGATGGAGATGGTCACCTTCCCCACCCCCTCGATGGCGCCCACGGCCCCGCCCAGCGCCTCGCGCACCACCTGCTCCCGGTCCTGGTACGCGTCCAGGAGCTGCAGGCGCAGGATCACCTCGGCATCCTCCACGTCGATGGCCTTGACCGCCTTCAGGGCCACCAGGTTGGCGTTGGCCCCGGGGATCTGGTAGGCGTTCAGGACATCATAGATGGCGGCGCGACTGATTCTCGTTCCCATGGCGGTCTCCAGCCTTATAGACTGCCATGAAGGCCGCTCCAGGCCCAGCATTCAGATGTCGGCGTCCCCAAGGTCCGGCAGCTTCCGGGTGAGCGCCTTGACGCCGCTGGTGAGCAGGCCGTGCTCGTAGCTGCGGTACTGGCTCCGGAGCGGCGGCCAGGAGGGGTCCAGCCCCCGGCGGGCCACGCTGCCGTCCTGGGCGAGGACCCGGCCCTTGACGGTGTCGTGGAGCTGGAGCTCCAGCATCTCGACCACCTGGGCGGCCACGAGCGGGTCCACCAGGGGGAAGGCCACCTCGACCCGGTTGTCGAGGTTGCGCTGCATCAGGTCGCCCGAGGCCAGGAGGGTTTCCGGGTCGCCGTCGTTGTGGAAGTGGTAGACCCGGGCGTGCTCCAGGAACCGGTCGATGATGGAGACCGCCCGGATGTTCTCGGAAAGCCCGGGCACCCCGGGCCGCAGGCAGCAGGTTCCGCGCACCAGGAGGTCGATCTGGACGCCGTCCTGGCTGGCCTCGTAGAGGCGCTGGATCATGGGCGGGTCCACCAGGGCGTTCATCTTCAGGACCATGCGCGCGGGGCGCCCGGCGCGGGCGTGGTCCCGCTCCCGGTCGATGCGGGCGTAGAGGGCGTTGCGGAAGTACTGGGGGGCCATGATGAGCTTGTGCAGCGCGGGCGGGCGCGTGTAGCCCGTGAGCACGTTGAAGAGGTTGGAGAGGTCCTCCCCGAACTCCCTTCGCGCCGTGAAGATCCCGATGTCGCTGTAGAGGCGCGACGTGCGCTCGTTGTAGTTCCCCGTGGACAGGTGGCAGTAGCGGCGGATGCCCTCGGGTTCCTGGCGGATGACGAGACAGGCCTTGCCGTGGGTCTTGTAGGCGATCATCCCGTAGACCACGTGGACGCCGGCCTTCTCCAGTCGCCTCGCCCAGGCGATGTTGCCCTCCTCGTCGAAGCGGGCCCGCAGCTCCACGATGGCCGCCACCTGCTTGCCCCGCTCCGCGGCGCGCTCCAGGGCGGCGGCGATGGGGCTGGTGGTGCTGATGCGGTAGAGGGTCATCTTGATGGCCAGCACCTTGGGGTCGTCGGCGGCCTCCCGGACGAAACGCACCACGCTGTCGTCGAAGCTCTGGTAGGGGTGCATGAGGAGGACGTCGTGCCGGCCGATGGCGTCGAAGACGCTGGGGGCCGTCTCCAGCTGCGGCACCGGCAGCGGCGGCATGGGCGCGTCCTTGAGGTGGGGCAGGTCCAGCTGCGCGTAGAGCTGCGTCAGGTCGGAGAAGGCCGCGAAACCCGCGCTGGGGTACAGGTCCTCGGGGCTCAGCTCGAGCTCCTCGATGAGCATCTCCAGGAGGGTGGGGCTCAGGGCCTCCTCGTACTGAAGGCGCACCACGGCCCCGCGCCGGCGGCTGCGCAGGTGCTCCTCCACGGTCTTCATCAGGTCCTCGTTGGGATCTTCCTCCACCGGCAGGTCGGAATCCCGGGTCACCCGGAGGGCATGGCAGTTGCGGATCGCGTAGCCGTGGAAGATCTGCGCGATGTGCATGCGCACCACGTCCTCCAGCATGAGGAAGGCGTGGGTCCCCGGGGACGAGGGCACCCGCAGGAACCGCGCGGAGACCGTCGTCGGGATGGGGATGACCGCCAGTTCCGACACCGGGAAGGCCTCGTCCTCCTGGTAGGCCTCCGCCTCCAGTTCGGCCATGAGCACCAGGGCGCGGTTGCCCAGCCGGGGGAAGGGATGCCCGGTGTCCACGGCCAGGGGCGTGATCAGCGGCAGCAGGTTGTTCTCGAAGTAGTCCTGGGCGAAGCGGCGCTGCTCGGGGTCCAGCTCCGCGGCCTGGAGGATGAAGATGCCCTCGCTGACCATCCGGGGCTTGATGACGTACTGGAAGAGCTCATGCTGGCGGTGGGCCAGGTCGTGGATGCGCCGGGAGACCTCCTCCAGCATCTGCCGGGGGGTGCGCCCGTCGGCCCCGGGCTGGGTGATGCCCGCGTCGATCTGCCGCCAGATGCCCGCCACCCGGACCATGAAAAATTCGTCCCAGTTGCTGGAGGTGATCGCCAAGAACTTCACTCTTTCCAATAGGGGAACCGTTGGATCCTCGGCCTCTTCCAGGACTCTTTCATTGAATGCCAACCAGCTCAACTCCCGGTTGAGGATGTTTTCCGGTCGGGGCGCATGGCGGCTCATGGGTCAAATTATGCCCGGCATCCCATCCGGCGGCTTGTAAATTCCACGGAACGGAAGGGGCCTTCCGGCACTTGGGGGTGGCCCCGGAGGGCGATCCGGGGTAACCTGATCCTTCGTCTTCATCCGGGGTCCCGCGGGACCCCACCATCCCAACGAGAGGGCCTTCGAACGGCCAGGTAGGAGGAACCATGACCCAGGAAATCATTCAAGTCGCGCTCCGCGAGAGCATCGGCAAGTCCGCCAGCAAGGGCCTGCGCAAGCAGGGCATGATCCCCGCGGTCATCTACGGCCTCAACGAGCCCCCCGTGGCCATCGCCATCAGCCCCAAGACCGTGGCCCGCATCATCGCCAGCGAAACCGGCATGAACTCCCTCATCCACCTCCAGCGCGAGGGCACGGAGATCAAGCGCCACGTCATCATCAAGGACGTGCAGCGCGACCCCGTCACCCGCCGTCTGGTCCACGTGGACCTCATGCGCGTCGACCCCGACCACAAGGTCCGGGTGAAGGTCCGCATCGTCCTCAAGGGCACGCCCGTGGGCGTCAAGGAAGGCGGCCTGCTGGACTTCACCCACCGCGAGATCGAGGTGGAGTGCCTGCCCAGCTTCATCCCCGCGCACATCGACGTGAACGTGGACCACCTCAAGGTGGGCGACGCCCTGCGCCTGGACCAGCTGAACCTGGATTCCCACCTCACCGTCCACGGCGACGCGCACAACGTGATCTGCTGCGTGGTCGGCAAGAAGGCCGAGGAGGAGGCCGAGCCCGAGGCCGCCGCCGCCGCGCCCGCCGCTCCCGCCGCCCCCGCCGCCAAGGCCA
>DBMS01000077.1:0-7879 GCA_002297665.1 Holophagaceae bacterium UBA692
CCTGGGGGATCCGGAGGTGGACCTGCCCCCCGCGGAGGGCGCCGTGGAGGCCCTGGACTTCGACGCGCTCCAGGCCTTCCGGCGCGCGGCGGTGCGCCCCGAGCGCTCCTGCCTGGTGCTTCACGGAGACCTGAGCCTGACCCAGGCCAAGGAACTGGTTTTCCTGCATTTCGGTCTGTGGGGGCCGGCGCTTGCGCCCGCGGGGGAGGCGGCCCCGCCCGCGGCGCCCGAACCCAGGCTCCTGGAGGTGCTGGAGGGGGGGGAAGCCGAGCTTTGGGCCGGGCGCCCAAGCGCCTCCTGCGACCCGGCGGTGCTGGAGCTGCTGGAGGACCTCCTGGGGCAGCTTCCCGGGGTGCTGGCTCCCGGCCTCGCCCGAACGTGCACCATCGGTCCCGGGCGTCCGCTGCTGGTGAAGGTGAAGGCGGGCGCAGGCGGGCGGGCCGGGCTGGTGGCCGCCCTCCTGGATACCCTGGACGCCCTGCGCACCCGGGGCTTCACGGGCGCGGACCTGGAACGGGCCCGGGTGCGGTGGCGAGCCCGGCTGGACGCCCTGCCCCTGCACCCGCAGGACCTGGTGCGCCGGGAGCAGGAGGGGGCGCTGGATCCGGCCTTCCGCCAGCGGGTGGAGGCCGTCGGGNNCGCCCTGGCCGCCCTGCTGGCCCCGGACGGCCTGAGGTTCCTCCTGCTGGCCGGGGACGACGCCCTGGCGCAGCAGGCCGAGAAGGCGGGCCTGGGGCCCGCCGTGGCCATCAGATAGCCGGTTCGGGCTGGACGCCGAAACGGGCCGCCAGATCCAGGTACCGGTCCCGGATCCCCTGGATGACGTCGCCGGGGAGGTGGGGCGCGGGGGGCTGCTTGTTCCAGTGGGCCAGGGTCTCCAGGTAGTCCCGCAGGAACTGCTTGTCGAGGCTGGGCGGGTTGGTGCCGGGTCGCCAGGCGTCGGCCAGCCAGTAGCGGCTGGAGTCGGGCGTGAGCACCTCGTCGATGAGCATCAGGCTGCCGTCCTCCAGGAGCCCGAACTCGAACTTGGTGTCGGCCAGGATGATGCCCCGCTCCAAGGCCCGTTCGCACCCTCGCCGGTACAGGGCCAGGCTGGCGGTGCGCACCCGGGCCGCCAGGTCCGGGCCGATGAGGCCCTCCATGGTGGCGAAGTCGATGTTCTCGTCGTGGCCTTCCTCGGCCTTGGTGGAGGGGGTGAAGATGGGTTCGGGCAGGCGATCGGCGTTCCGCAGACCGGGGGGCAGGGCGATGCCGCAGACGGTGCCGCGCTGGGCGTATTCCTTGAGGCCGGAGCCGGCCAGGTAGCCCCGCACCACGCATTCCACGGGCAGGGGCGCGGTCTTGCGCACCAGGATGGAGCGGCCCCGCAGCAGGTTCGCGAAGGGACGCAGCACCTCGGGATAGGCCTCCACGTCGGTGGCCTCCAGGTGGTTGGGGAGGATGTCCGCGGTGGCGCCGAACCAGAAATTGGCCACCTGGGTGAGGATGCGGCCCTTGCCGGGGATGCCTTCGGGCATGATGCAGTCGAAGGCGGAGATGCGGTCGGTGGCCACGATGAGGAGGCTGCGCCCGAGGTCGTAGACATCCCGCACCTTGCCGCGCCGGAAGGCGGGGAGGGGCAGGTCGGTTTTCAGGAGTGCGTCCATGGGGTCCTCGTTCAGGGGGTGGGGGGCAGTTCCGGGATGTACCGGGGAGTGGGGGCCAGCCAGTGGAGGGCCATGGGCAGGAGCTGGTACCGGTTCTGGATGTTCACCCACCGGGAAAGTTCCGCTTCCCGCACGGTGGAGCCGGGACCGGTGACGGGCAGGCCCCGCTCGGCGCAGAAGGCGTGGACCTCGGCGCCGGTGACGCCCAGGAGGGCGGGCAGGACGTCCAGGGGGTAGGTGTTCTCGGCGGAGGCCGGCGCGAGGATCCGGAAGTCGAAGGTCTCCCGCAGCACCGAGAGGGTGGCCTCCCGGTTCAGTTCCAGGGCCGCGTCCAGGTGGGGGAAGGGATCCTGGCCGCCGAGGCTCCGGGCCTGGGCGGCGCCCAGGTGGGCCAGGGAATGGACGGGGTTGGCCTTGAGGACCCGGGCGAAGGTCTCGCCGGCCTCCAGGTGCCGCCCCAGATTGATGAGACACTCACCCTTGTGCAGGAGGGCCTCGACGCCGCCGGGGTCCTGGGAGAGGATGCGGTCCGTGATGTCCAGGAGTTCCTCCACCATGCCCGCCTGGCGCAGGAGGGCCGAGAGGTGTTCCAGGGCCGGGCGGTGGCTGGGGGTGAGGAGGAGAAGGCGCTCCAGGAGCTCGATGGCATGGGCGTCGTCCTGCTCCTGCTCGGCCCGCCGGGCCCAGTCCCAGAGCACCTCGGATTGGCGAGCCACCGGATGCCCAAGGGTGCCCCGTCGCTCGTCCGAAGGGTGGAGCAGCTGGGTGCACACCCACGTGTAGCGCGCCGGGTCCCGGCCCCCGGTGGCGCCCAGCTCGTCCTCCACGGCGCGGATGACGGTCTTGAGCCCGCGGTCCCACAGGGGCGGCACGGGCATCTGGACGTGGGTCTGGAGCTCGCGCCGCAGGGGCTGGAGGGGGTCCCCGGTGCGGCCCAGGTGGAGCTTCAGGCGCAGGAAGCGCAGCTCCGCGGGGGGATCGGACTCCACCCTCACCCGCAGCGCGAGTTCGCCCGTGTCAGGGTCGAAACCGTCGAGGAGGAGGTACTGGAGGTGGGCCCGCATACGAAGAGATTAGCAAAGGTAGTTGACCTCGCGTCCGGTAGCCACGAAGATTGGGATGTTCCAATGTCGCAGGGGAGCCCCCATGAAAATCCTGTCCGTTGCCGGTTGCGCGTTGCTCGCTCTCGCACCCGCGACGGTGCATGCGGGGGGCCTGGAGGTGGGACTCCTGCTGGACAAGCAGGTGGGCAAGGCCCAGGCGCTCACGGCGCCCTCCAACGGGCTCAAGGCCGGCAACTACGATTCGGTGGGTCCCACCGGCGTGGGCTTCCGGGCCGCCTACACGTTCCTGGACCTGAAGGTCGCGGGCCTGGGCGCGGCCGTGACCTACCACCCCAAGGCCGAGGGCGACCTGAAGTCGGGCTCGACCAACCTCGGGAAGTACGGGTCCGAATACACCTCCGTGGGCCTGCAGGCTGATTGGAAATTCATAGTCAACCTCAACGCCGGCATCGATTACCGGTTCGAGAAGCTGACCACGTCCGGGTCCGGCCTTCCCATCGAGTCCACGAACCTGGGCCGCCCCTGGGTGCGCGCGGGGGTGGGGTTCTCGGCGCCCATGCCTGTGGTCAGCCCCTTCGTGCGCCTGGAGGTGGCGGCTCCGCTCACCACGCCCGCCAAGGGCGACGGCAACGAGGAATTCCGCAAGGCCATGGCGCCTTCCTTCCAGGTCGCCCTCTATGGGGGCATCCGCTTCTAGGGGCCGCATGGAACTTCGCGTTCTAGGGTGTTCGGGGGGCGAGGCCGAAGGCAACCGCCTGACGGGGCTCCTGGTGAACGGCACCGTCGCCATCGACGCGGGAAGCCTCACCCAGGCCCTTTCCCTCGAGGAGCAGGTGGGGATCCGGCAGATCTTCATCAGCCATTCGCACCTGGACCACATCTGCACGCTGCCGTTCTTCACCAAGAACATCTTCGGGCACACCGACGTGCCCGTGCAGATCCACGCCCTGCCCGAGACCCTGGACGCCCTGCGCCGCCACCTCTTCAACGACGAACTGTGGCCGGACTTCTCGGTGATCCCCAACCCGGACAATCCCATCATCCGCTTCAGCGAGATCGAGCCGGGCCGCGCCTACGAGGTGGAGGGCCTGCGGGTCACGCCCATCCCCGTGAACCACCTGGTGCCCTGCGTGGGCTACCTGGTGGAGGACGACCACTCCGCCTTCCTCTTCAGCTCCGACACCGCCGAAACCGACCGGGTCTACGAGGTGGCCAACGCCACGCCGAACCTGCGGCTCTTCATCACCGAAGCCAGCTTCCCCAACGCCCAGGGCTGGCTGGCGGACGCGGCCAAGCACCTGACGCCCGAAAAGCTTGGAAGGGAACTGGAGAAGCTGAAAGTGGACGTGCCGGTGGGCATCTACCACCTGACGCCGGGGGACCGGCCGGTGATGCTGCCGGAGCTGAAGGCGCTCCGGGACAAGCGGTTGAAGCTTCTGGAACAGGACGCGCGATTCCAGTGGTAGTACACGCTCAAGGCGCAGCTTCGGATTTTGGTGATGTGGGGATTGCTGAACCAGCACGGGGAAGGGCGGGGCGTTTGGTACGACCTGGCATGAACAAAGGGCCGGGGCGAACCCGGCCCTTTGTTCCAGTTCATAGGTTCAGTGCCCGACGGGCCTTCCCGCGGCCTGCAAGCGCACCAGGCTCGCGTTGAGCTTGGCCTGGGCCACGTCCAGTTCGTCCTCGGTGTCGGCGTCCTTGATCATCTTCAGGGCGCGGACCCGGGCGGCCTCGGCGCGGTCGGCGTCGATCATGTCCACGGTCTCGCTGATGCGGGCCAGGATGGTCACGTGCTCGGGTCCCACCTCGGCGAAGCCGCCGAAGACCGTGAGCCAGTGCTTCTGGTCGTTCTCGGTGTAGTAGACGAGGCCGGAGCCCAGGGCGGTCACCAGGGGGGTGTGGCCGGGAAGCACGCCGTAGTAGCCCAGGTCGGCGGTGGGGAACTGCACTTCCGAGACGCGGGCGGAAAAGACCCTGCGCTCGGGAGTCAGCACTTCGAGGAGGATGGTGTCGCTCATGGCAGCCTCAGGCCTGGGCCAGCTTTTCCGCCTTCGCCGCGGCCTCTTCGATGGTGCCCACCATGTAGAAGGCCTGCTCGGGGAGGTGGTCCCACTTGCCGTCGCAGATCTCCTCGAAGCCGCGGATGGTCTCCTCGAGCTTCACGTACTTGCCGGGCATGCCGGAGAAGGTCTCGGCCACGTGGAAGGGCTGGCTGAGGAAGCGCTGGAGTTTGCGGGCGCGGGCCACGGCGAGCTTGTCGTCGTCGGAGAGCTCGTCCATGCCCAGGATGGCGATGATGTCCTGGAGCTCCTTGTACTTCTGCAGGATGGCCTTCACGCGCATGGCGGTGCTGTAGTGGCGCTCGCCCAGCACGCGGGGATCCATGAGGCGGGACGTGCTGGCCAGGGGATCCACGGCGGGGTAGATGCCCAGGGCCGACAGTTCGCGGCTCAGGTTGGTGGTGGCGTCCAGGTGCGCGAAGGTGGTGGCGGGCGCGGGATCGGTGTAGTCGTCGGCGGGCACGTACACGGCCTGCACGGAGGTGATGGAGCCCTTCTTGGTGGAGGTGATGCGCTCCTGCAACTCGCCCATCTCCGTGGCCAGGGTGGGCTGGTAGCCCACGGCCGACGGCATGCGGCCCAGGAGGGCGGAAACCTCGGCGCCGGCCTGGGTGAAGCGGAAGATGTTGTCGATGAACAGCAGCACGTCCTTGCCCTCGGCGTCGCGGAAGTGCTCGGCGACGGTGAGGCCGGTGAGGGCCACCCGGGCGCGGGCGCCGGGGGGTTCGGTCATCTGGCCGTAGATGAGGGCCACCTTGCTTTCGGCGATGTTCTCCTTGTTGATGACGCCGGAGTCCATCATCTCGACCCAGAGGTCGTTGCCCTCGCGGGTGCGCTCGCCGACGCCGGCGAACACCGACAGGCCGCCGTGGCCCTTGGCCAGGTTGTTGATGAGCTCCATGATCAGCACGGTCTTGCCCACGCCGGCGCCGCCGAACAGGCCGGTCTTGCCGCCCTTGGCGTAGGGTTCCAGGAGGTCGATGACCTTGATGCCGGTCTCGAACATCTCGGCGGTGGTGTTCAGGTCGTCGAGCTTGGGGGCTTCGCGGTGCATGGGCAGGGTGCCCTTGTTGCCCAGGGGACCGCGCTCGTCCACGGGCTTGCCCACGACGTTGATGATGCGGCCCAGGGTCTCGGGACCCACGGGCACCTGGATGGCGCTGCCGGTGTCGACCACCTTCTGGCCGCGGACCATGCCCTCGGTGGGCTCCATGGCCACGCAGCGCACGCGGTTCTCGCCCAGGTGCTGCTGGACTTCGAGGGTCACCGTGCTGGTGACGCCGCTGGCGTCGGTGACGTCGGTGAGGATGGCGTTGAGGATCTCGGGGAGGTGGTTCTCCTCGAACTCCACGTCCACGGCGGGGCCGATGATGGCGATGACGCGGCCTTGCTTCATTTGACTCATGTCGGACCTCAGGGCTAGGGGGGGATGATCAGGCGTTGGCGCCGGACACGATCTCGATGATCTGGTTGGTGATGGAAGCCTGCCTCAGCTTGTTCATGTTGAGGGTGAGGCGGGCGATCATGTCCTCGGCGTTGGTGCTGGCCTTGTCCATGGCTGCCATGCGCGCGCCGTGCTCGCTGGCCGAACTCTCCAGCAGGGCGTGCAGGAACGTGGTCTCGATGAAGCGGGGCAGGAGGGCGTCCAGCACCCGGACGGGGCTGGGCTCCAGCAGGGGGGGTACGGATTCCCCGGCGTGGGCGCCGATGTCCATGGGGAAGACGCGCAGCGTCGTGGGCACCTGGGCGAGGGCCGAGGCGAAGTAGTTGTGGATGACGTACAGCGCGTCGATCTCGCCGGCCTCGTACTGCCGGGCGGCTTCCTCCGCGATCGCCTGGGCGAGGGCCGGAAGCCCGGCCAGGGACACGCCGGTGTGGTCGGCGGCGCAGGCCATGCCCCGCTTGCGGGCCCAGTCCGCGGCGCGCTTGCCCACCGCGTCCAGGTGGACGATGGTCGAGGCGGTGGCGTCCGCGAAGGCCGTGGCCTGCTTGAGCACGTTGGCGTTGAAGCCGCCGCACAGGCCCTTGTCGCTGGCGATGACCACCAGGCGGATGTTCTTCTCCTCGCGGGGGGCCAGGAAGGCCTGGGCGATGGGGCTGTCGATGGAGGCGCCCAGCTCTTCCGAACGGGTCACCACGTTGCGCACCACGTCGAGCATCTTGGCGGCGTAGGGGCGCAGGGCCAGAAGGCTTTCCTGGGATTTCCGCAGCTTGACGGCGGAAATCATCTTCATGGCCTTGGTGACCTGCTGGGTGTTCTTCACCGACCGTATGCGGCGGCGAATGTCCTGTAGGCCGGCCATGGGTTATGCTCCCGCGGGCTGGTTGAGCGAAGCCAGGAAGGTCTCCTTGAAGCCCGTCACCTGGACCTTCAGGGCGGCCTTGGTCTCGTCGGAAAGGACCTTGGTGTCCCGGATGGTCCGGAGCAGCTCTGGAGCGTTGATGTCGAGGTACCCGTGGAGGCCGGTCTCGAACGCGCGGCACTGGCTGACCGGCAGGTCATCGAGGAAGCCCGCGGTGGCGGCCCAGATGGTGACCACCTGCTTCTCGACGGGCATGGGCACGTACTGGGGCTGCTTGAGGATCTCCACCAGGCGCTGGCCGCGGTTGAGCTGGGCCAGGGTGCCCTTGTCCAGGTCGGACCCGAACTGGGAGAAGGCGGCCAGCTCGCGGTACTGGGCGAGCTCGAGCTTGATGGATCCGGCCACCTGCTTCATGGCCTTCACCTGGGCGGCGCCGCCCACGCGGCTCACGGAGATGCCCACGTTCAGGGCGGGCCGGACGCCCGAGTTGAACAGGTCGGACTCCAGGAAGATCTGGCCGTCGGTGATGGAGATGACGTTGGTGGGGATGTAGGCGGACACGTCGCCGGCCTGCGTCTCGATGATGGGCAGGGCCGTCAGCGATCCGCCGCCTCTCGCCTTGCTGAGCTTGGAGGCGCGTTCCAGCAGGCGGGAGTGGAGGTAGAACACGTCGCCGGGATAGGCTTCGCGGCCCGGCGGGCGGCGCAGCAGCAGCGACATCTGGCGGTAGGCCACGGCCTGCTTGGACAGGTCGTCATACACGATCAGGGCGTCTTCGCCACGGTCGCGGAAGTACTCGCCCA
>DBMS01000077.1:8064-8230 GCA_002297665.1 Holophagaceae bacterium UBA692
TCAGCTCGCGCTGGCCACGGCCCACGGGCACCATCGAGTCGATGGACTTGATACCGGTCTGCAGGGGCTGGTCCACCGATTGGCGCGCGATCACGCCGGGAGCGACCTTCTCGATCACGTCCGTCATCTTGGCGTTGATCGGACCCTTGCCGTCGATCGGCTGGCC
>DBMS01000009.1 GCA_002297665.1 Holophagaceae bacterium UBA692
CCTCGTCGTCGTCCACGAGGAGGATGCTTGGCAGGGTTTCCTGGCTCTCTTCGGTGGTCATTCCGCGCTCCTCTCGCCGGCCTGCGTGGCCGGCAGCTCGATGGTGGCCTCCGTCCCGACACCGGGGGAGGAGGTGATGCGGAACTCGCCGCCGAGCTGCTCGGCGAGCGCACGGGTGAGGAACAGGCCCAGCCCCATTCCCTCGCCCGGAACCTTGGTGGTGAAGAACGGCTCGCCGACGCGCGCCAGCACGTCGGCGGGCATGCCCTTGCCGCGGTCGATGACGGAGGCCCGGACCCGCCCGTCGGCCAGCGCGGTCCGGAGCACCACCGGGACGCCTGCCGGCGACGCCTGGACGGCGTTCTTCATGAGGCCGCGCAGCGTCTCGGCCAGCGCCTTGGGCGGTCCAAAGATGGAGGCCTCCGCCGCCGGGGGCAGCATCTCCACCTGCACCCGGTCGCGCGCCACCAGCCCGGAGAGCGCCTGCTCTACCCAGCGCGGCACGGGGATGTTCACGAAGGACTCGCCCATGTTGGCGCCGGACTGCGCCGACATGCGGTCCAGGATCTCGCGGCAGCGGGCCTCCCCCAGGGGCGAGGGCCCGGTCATGGAAGGGCCTCCCGGGCGGCGCGGCTCTTGAGGATGGCGTCCAGGACGGAATCCAGGTCGTTGCGCAGGGCGAAGGAGGCCCCCTTGAGCACCAGGGACGGCCCCTGGGCGAACTGGCTCCACAGGTCCTTGTCGTGGTGGATGAACCCGGCCAGCTCCGTGGGCACGCGGAAGAACTTCACCACCGCGCTCCGGGCCCCGCGCCCCTGGTCCACCTGGCGGAACTCGCGCACGTCGTTGAGGACCAGGTGCAGGGCCAGCTTGGCGTTCTCGCGCGCGTAGGCCTCCCCGAAGGCCGGGGAGAGGTCCGAGAGGTGCCGGGCCAGGTCCTGGACGGTGGCGATGCCGTGGGCGGCGCGGTCCTTCCAGATGGCCCGGGCCCGGTCGCGCAGGTGCGCCTCGGCCAGCACCGAGCTGAGCTGGCGGAACTGGAGGTTCTTCACGAACAGGTAGAAATTCTCGATGGAGAGCGGCTCGGGGGTGATGACCGCCACCTTCACGTCGGCCAGGAGGAAGGCGTCCAGGGTGTCGTACTGGGTGCCCGCCCCCAGGTCCAGGATCACGTGGTCGGCCTCCAGGCGCCTGAGGTGCCGGAACAGCTTGAGCTTCTGGGCGGAATTCATGCCGTCGGTGTTGGCGGAATTGAGGTTGCCCGGCACCAGGCGCAACCCCGGGATCCGGGTCTCCAGGGCCAGTTCCTCCAGGGTGGCCTTGCCGTCCAGGAAGCGGCCCAGGTTCGCCGGGGGGTTCCGCAGCCCGCAGTAGGTGTGCTGGTTGGCGCCGCCGAAGTCCGCGTCCACCAGGGTCACCCGCCCGGAGCGCTCCGCGAGCCGGATGGCGAGACCGTTGGACACCAGGCTCTTGCCCGTGCCGCCCTTCCCGCCCCCCACCGCCCATATCAGCATGAAAGCCCTATAGGAAAATACAAATCCACCCTAACAGAATCGGACCAGTCAGGTTAGGCCGAAGGGCGCTCCGGGGCTCCGGGGAAGAATGTTGAGAAATTTATATAGCGGGGAGGGACTGTTGACATATTCTAGGAAATATTACAGGGAAGCTCATGGATCCAGCCAAAGACGTGACCGGACCCTCCCACTTCCACACCTGGAAGGAACCCCGAGAGGTCGCCAAGAGACTGAAAATCCTCATCAAGGCCATCGAGCAGAGCCCCGTTTCCGTCATCATCACGGATCCCCGCGGCGTGATCGAGTACGTGAACCCCAAGTTCACCCAGGTGACGGGCTACGCCCTCGAGGAGGCGGTGGGCCAGACCCCGCGCATCCTCAACGGCGGCTTCCTCACCCGGGACTTCTACAAGAACATGTGGGACACGATCCTGGAAGGCCGCGAGTGGCACGGGCTCTTCCACAACCGCACCAAGGCCGGCGACCTGGTGTGGGAGCTGGCCTCCATCTCCCCCATCCGGGACGACGACGGCACGATCACCCACTTCGTGGGGGTCAAGGAGGACATCACCGAGCTCAAGCGGCTGCAGGACCAGATGGCCCACATGGCCCACCACGACCAGCTCACGGGGCTGCCCAACCGGTTCCTGTTCCTGGACCGCCTGGGCCAGATGCTCGCCCAGGCCCGGCGCCGGGAGACCCGTTTCGCGGTGCTGTACCTGGACCTGGACGACTTCAAGGCCGTCAACGACACCTGCGGCCACGCAGCGGGCGACAGCCTCCTGACCGCGGTGGCCCAGCGCCTCCTGGGCTGCGTGCGGGAAACCGACACCGTGAGCCGCATGGGCGGGGACGAGTTCACCATCCTCCTGGCCGACATCCAGGAACTGGCCGACGTGCAGCGCATCGTGGACACGATCCTCAAGGCCATCTCGGCCCCCTTCACCATCGGGGAGAAGCCCTGCGGCGTGGGCGTGTCCATCGGCGTGGCCATCTACCCCCTGGACGGCCTGGACACCGACCCCCTGCTGTCGGCCGCCGACACCGCCCTCTACAAGGTCAAGGCCGGAGGCCGGGGGGGGGCCTGCTTCCCCGCGCTCCACCCGGAGCGTCCGCCGGTCTAGAATTCCAGGATGGCCCTGGGTCTTTCCGTTCGCGAGTTCGTGGCCCCCCTGGAGCCTTCGGGGAGCCTCGACGCGCGCCGGTCCCCGGCCGCCGAGGAGGATCCCATGGCCCTGGGGGCGCGGATCCACGCGCGGGTGCAGAAGCGCCTGGCCCAGGAGGACCCCGCGGTGCGCACGGAGGTGGCCGTGCAGGCCCCGCTGGCCCACGGGGACTTCGAGGTCCTGGTGCGGGGCCGGGTGGACGTTCTGGTGGAAGCCAGCCCCCCGGTGGTGGAGGAGATCAAGACCACCTTCCGCCCCGCCGCGCTCCTGGGCGAACTGGACGAACTGGGCGACGGCCACCCCCACGTGCTGCAGGCGCGCATGTACGCCTGGATCCTGTGGCGGGACCTGGGGGTGGCCCCCGTCTGCCGCCTCCGGGTCATCAGCCTCCTGGACGAAGGCGAGACCCTGGTGGACCTGGCCTTCGACCCCGGAGCCTTCTCGGCGTGGGTGGAAGCCCGGCTCGGGGACCTTCGCGCGGCCTGGGAACGGGCCCAGGCCCGGCGCGCCGAGCGCCGGGAGCTGGCCGCGAGCCTCGCGTTCCCCTTCGCCGACCCCCGGCCCGGGCAGGCCCGGCTGGTGGAACTCGTGGCCTCCACCCTGGCCTCGGGCGGGCGCATGCTCCTGCAGGCCCCCACGGGCCTGGGCAAGACCGCGGCGGTGCTCTTCCCCGCCCTGGCCCGGGCCCTGGAGGACGATCTGCGCGTCTTCTACTGCACGCCGCGCAACAGCCAGCACGAGGTGGCCGAGGACTGCGTGCGCCGGATCCGCGCCGGGGGCCACGCGGTGCGCTCGGTGACCATCCGGGCCAAGGAGAAGGTGTGCCCCCAGGCCGAGGTGGACTGCCGGCCGGAAGTCTGTCCCCGGGCCGACCTCTACTTCGACCGCCTCAAGGCCTCGGGCGCGGTGGAAGCCCTCATGGCCGGGGGCTGCGCGGACGCCGCGGCCGTCAAGGCCGCCGCGGACGAGCACCTCCTCTGCCCCTTCGAACTCTCCCTGGACGCCGCGCGCCAGGCCGACGTGGTCATCGGCGACTACAACTACGCGTTCGCCCCCAACGCGACCCTGGTGCGCTTTTTCGGCACCCCCGAGGAAAGCGCGCGCACCATCGTGTTGGTGGACGAGGCCCACAATCTGCCCGTGCGCGCCGCGGACTGGTTCAGCCCCGCCCTGGAGATCCCCTGGCTGGAGGCGCTGCGCAAGCGCCGCCTGGTGCCCCGGGACCGGAGCCTGCGCTCCCGGCTCACCGCCCAGATCCGGCGCTGCGTGGCCCTCCTCCAGGCCCTGGAGGGTCCCCACCGGGTCGTGGACCTGGATCCCCAGCCCTTCCTGGGCGAGGAGTTCCGCATCACCCGGCTGGTGGCCGAGACGGCCGCGCGCGGGGCGGAGCTGCGGCCGACCCATCCCCTGGTGGAGCTGCAGCGGGCCTGGGGGGCCTTCTGCGCCGTGCTCCGCGTGCTGGCCGCCCCCCACATCGTCACCTGGGTCCCCCCCGGCCGCCTCCGCATCACCTGCGCCGACGCCTCGGCCCACCTGCGCGAGCGCATGGCCGGGCTCCATTCCGCCGTGCTCTTCTCGGCCACGCTCAAGCCCTTCCTGTACCACCGGCGCCTGGCGGGCCTGGCGGACGCGGACGTGGTGGAGGCCGAGGTCCCCTCCCCCTTCCCGCCCGCGAACCGCAAGATCCTGGTGGTGCCCCAGGTGTCGACGCTCTACCGGCTCCGGGACCGGGAGGTGCCCCGCATCGCCCACTTCCTGGGCCGCGTCCTGCCCCTGCGCCCCGGCAACTACCTGATCTTTTTCCCCAGCTTCGAGATGCTGGAGAAGACCCTGCCCCACCTGGACCTGCCCGGGTTCCAGGTGCTGGCCCAGCCCCGGAACGCCGGCGCCGCGCGCATCGCCGAGCTGGTCCGGGCCCTGCGCGCCGGCAGCGGCACCGTCGTGCTGGCCGTGCAGGGCGGCTCGCTCTCCGAAGGCATCGACCTGCCCGGAGAAGCCCTCATCGGCTGCGTGGTGGCGGGCCCCCCCCTGCCCCCCTTCGACCTGGAGCGGGACCGGGTGCGGGCCTACTTCCAGGCCGCCTACGGCTGCGGCCAGGCCTACGCCTACACCTACCCCGCCGCCGCCAAGGCCGTGCAGGCCGCGGGCCGGGTCATCCGCACCCCGGAAGACCGCGGCCTCCTGGTGTTCCTGGACGGCCGGTTCCTGGAGGCGGACTACGCCGCCTGCTTTCCCGAGGGCTGGTTCCGGGAATCCCCCGCCGAACTGGTGTCCGGTTCCATCCTGGGGGACATCACGGCCTTCTGGGGTATGCGATCCTGAGGCATGCGCCTTCTCGCCCCCTTCCTCGCCCTCCTCCTCCTGGCCCCGGTCCAGGCCCAGGTCCCCCCCCTCCTGCCGGCCTCGGCGCCGGTGGACGAAGGCCCCCACGTGGTGTGGGAGGGCCGCAAGGCCCGGGTGCTCCGGTGGCGCCAGGGCAAGCCCGAGGAGAAGGCCCTTCCGGAGAGCGGCCTCCTGGCGCTGGACGGCCTCCCGTCCCTTCAGCTGGACCCGGGGCCCGCCCCCCGGCACCCCGCCGTCTTCCCCCTGCCCGCCCGGATCGCGGCCATCAGCGACATCCACGGCAACTACGCCGCCATGACCGCCCTGCTGGTGAAGCAGGGCATCCTCGCCAAGGACCTGGCCTGGGCCTTCGGCACGGGCCACCTGCTGGTGATCGGCGACACCGTGGACCGGGGTTCCCAGGTGACGGAGAGCTTCTGGCTCCTGCGCTCCCTGGAGGCGCAGGCCCGGGCCGCCGGCGGCGGGGTCCACGTGCTCCTGGGCAACCATGAGCTCATGAACATGAAGGGCGACGTGCGCTACCTCAACGCCAAGTACCTCGCCCTGCCCTACCGGACGCCCTACCTCATGGGCCCCGACACCGAAATGGGCCGCTGGCTGCGCTCCCTGCCCGTCATGGTCCGCCTGGGCGACATCCTGTTCGTGCACGGCGGCGTCTCGCCCCGCCTGGGGGAGAGCTACCCCACCCTGGAATCCGTGAACGCCGCCGCCTGGGACAGCCTGCCCTCCGTCAAGAAGCTCCTCCTGGGCAGCTCCGGCCCCCTGTGGTACCGGGGCATGGTGCAGCCTCCCGTGGACACGGCGGCCATGGTGGAAGCCAGCCTTCGCCCCTACCAGGCCCGCACCGTGGTGGTCGGCCACACGACGGTCAAGCAGGTGACGGCCATCCGGCCCGGGCAGGTGTACCTCATCGATGCGGGCCTGAGCGAGGGCCGGCCCGGTGAGCTGTGGATCCAGACGGACGGCAAACGGTGGCGGGGGTTGGCGGACGGGACGCGGGTGCCGCTGGAGTAAGAAATAGTAACAAAACCCCTTGTACTATGTATTTAAGGTGCAGGGGATTCGCGCTTGGCGCCCCCAGCCCGGGGGTGCCACCCGGAGCCGGGGACGCTACACTCTTCCCTTTGGGGGCCCCTTGAACCGCGCTTTCCTCCTCTGCCTCCCCCTCGCCCTGCTGGCCACCCAGGCCGCGGCAAAAACCCCCACCCGCGCCAAGAAGAAGACCCCGGCGCCCGTCGCGAAAAAAGGACCCGTCATGATCACCACCCCCAGCGGCCTCGGCTACCTCGATACCAACGAAGGCGCGGGCGAATCCCCCAGGAAGGGCCAGACCTGCGTCATGCACTACACCGGCTGGCTCTCCGACGGCGGCAAGCCCGGCCAGAAGTTCGACAGCTCCGTGGACCGGGGCCAGCCCTTCTCCTTCACCGTGGGCGTCGGCCAGGTCATCAAGGGCTGGGACGAGGGCGTGATCACCATGAAGAAGGGCGGCAAGCGCACCCTCCACATCCCGGCGGCCCTGGGCTACGGCTCCCGCGGGGCGGGCGGCGTGATCCCCCCCAACGCGGACCTGATCTTCGATGTGGAACTGATCGATTTCCGCTAGGCCCTGAACTGGGACACCGATTCCGCGAGTTTCTCCGCTACCCGGGCGAGGTCGTTGGCGGTGTGGGCGACCTCGCTCACGGTGCTGGCCAGTTGGGTGGTGGCGGTGGCGTTCTGGGTGGCCTGGTTGGCACTTCGCTCCACGGCCCGGGCCACCTCGTCGCTGGTGCGGGCCTGCTCCTCGGCGGCGCTGCCGATTTCGAGGACCAGGGAGGAAAGGCCCGTCACGTTCGACCGGATGGCTTCCAGGGCCGCGACCGTGGCGTTGACCGTCTCCTTTCCGCTGTCCACGGCCTCGTTGGAGCCCTTGACCAGTTCCGCGATCTCCTTGGCCGCATGGCCGGAACGTTCCGCCAGTTTCCGCACCTCCTCGGCGACCACGGCGAATCCCTTGCCATGGGCCCCGGCCTTGGCCGCTTCGATGGCGGCGTTCAGNNGGAGGTTCGTCTGCCGGGCGATTTCCTGGATCACCTGGATGGCCCGCACGATTTGCGCCGTGGTGCTCCGGATGGCCTCCATGGATTCCGTGGTGTTGGCTCCCGCCTGATGGCCCTGGGCGGTGGCCTGGACGGCAGCCTCGGCCTGGTCCCTGGCTTCCTTGGCGTTGCCGGCCACCTGCTGGATGGAGGCTGAGAATTCGGTCACCGCGGCCGCCAGGTGCTCGGCGTCCTGCCGCTGCAGCTCGGTGCTCCGGGCGATCTGGTCCGTGGTGGCGGACATCTCCTCCGCGCCGGAGGACAGTTCCATGGAACCGCTGGCCGTCTGGGCGGACGCATCCGCGAGGTCCTTCCAGATCCGTCTCAGTTTCTGGAGGAAGTCATTGAACGCCTTGCCAACCTGGCCGAGCTCGTCGTCGCAGGTGACCGGGAGCGCGACCCGGAGGTCCCCCCGGGCGATGCCGTCCTCGATGGCCTTGCACATGGCTTCCGCAGGCCCCGCCACACTCCGGGAGATGGCCAGGGAAAGCCCGATCCCGGCCGCCAGGGCCCCGGCCCCGAGGGCCAGCAGCATCCAGCCGGCGCGATCGGAACTCCTGATCGCATCAAGGCTCTTCTGGTTCGCCTGCCTTTCCTGGAGGGCCACGACCTTCCCCAGCCCCTCCTCCCAGGCCGAGATCACCTTGCGGCCCTCACCGAAGATCAGGCGGACCGCGTCATCCTTCCGGCCCTGGTCCACAAGGGTCACGAAGTCGCCATGAATGGCTTCGGCCTGCACCCTGGCGGATGCCACGGTCTTCAGGAGGGCGACCGTTTCGGGATCATCCGTTCCGCACAATCCGAGGAGCTTCTTCTCGGCCTCGTCATAGGCGGCCTTGGATTTCGCCAGCTTCTCCTTCTGGGTGGACCGCGCCGCAGCCGATTCCTCGAGGGCATAGGCCCGGATGAACCTCCCGGTGAGGAGCATCTGCCGGTCCATGGTCACCGCATGTTCCATGGACTGCTGCTCGTTCTCGAGGATGTCCTTCAAGGTGGCCTCGGCCCTTCGCGACTGGACGTGCGCCACCGCCACGGCCAGGAGCATGAGGCCGAGGATGGTGCCGAAGCCTAAGGCAAGCCGTTTCCCGATTCTGAGTCCTGCCAACATGCATCCTCCGTCGGAAGAAGAGACATTGATGGACTTCGCACTCTTGCCGGTGCGTGAGTATCCCACCGATTCCGGAATTGCAACGGAAAAGGTTCAGAACTGGAAGCCCGCGGAAATCGTCACGTTCCTCAACTGGGTGCTCCGGTCCCCCTCGGACCGGGGCCGGCCCAGGATCCGGTTCACGTCGGCGGCGTACTCCAGCTTCAGGGGGATGCCCAGCTTCACGATGACGCCCAGGCCCAGCGCGGTGCGCAGGGGAAGGCTGGTGCGGTTGCCCTGGGCATCCTCGGACCAGGCGCGGCCGGGCTTCTGGTACACCTGCCCCGTGTCCACGAAGACCTCGCCCCACAGGGTCGGGCCCAGGATGGGGAAGCGGTACTCCAGGTTCGCGATGAAGAGGGCCTGGCCGCCCAAGGGGATGCGCTCCGTGGCGCGCACGGGGAGGCCGTCAGGGCCGGTGGTCATCTTGTCGCTGCCGTCGGAGTTGAACAGGGGGATGCGGTCCAGGGGGCCCAGGAAGTCGGGCTCCACGCCCCGCATGGTGCCCGAGCCGCCCGCGAAGAACCGCTCGGACAAAGGCAGGTCCTCGGCGGTCTTGGCGGTGGGCACGGCCAGGCCGATGCGGACGCCGAAGGCCACCACGCCGGCCGCGGCCTTGTAGCCCACGGGCCAGGTCCACTGGTTGCGCAGGTCAAGCTTGAGGAAGCTGCTGTTCTTGCTGGTGAGGAAGAACTGGCTGGCGGCCTCGAAACGGGCCAGGGAGTACGTTCCGCTGGTGGGGTCGAAGGCGTTGTCGCGGGTGTCGCGCACCACCTGCAGGTAGGGGGAGGAGATGATGGCCCGCTTGGGGTTCTTGGCGATCTTGGCGAGGTCCTCGCTGGAGATGTTGTCGATGCTGGCGGCGACCTCCACCCGCTCGAACCGGTACCCGGCCTCCACGCTCACCCGCGAGGGCAGCGCCCACCGCAGGGAGGACAGGAGCCGGCGCCGGCGCACCTGGTAGATGTAGCGCTGCTCCTGGATGTAGGCCCCCTCCATGCGGAAGGCGGTGCGCTGGGGCAGCGCCTCGCCCAGCTTTCCGGGTTCGAACCAGGGGTCGGTGTAGCCCAGGGAGACGGAATTCAGGGACCGGGTGTACTGGCCCGTGGGGAACGTCTCGCGCAGGGTGCGGTTGTCGAGGAAGCCGTCGCCGGCGCGGGCGTTGAAGTCCAGGGTGCGGCCCATGCCGCCGACGTTCAGGCGCTGCACGCCCGTGCCCAGGTAGTAGCCCTGGGTGCGGTCGTAGCCGAAGGAATTGGTGATCACCCAGGGCGAGCGCTCCTCGGCGCGGAACAGCAGGTCGCCGGCGCTCCACGGGGAGGGCGGGCCCGCCTCGGCGCCCTCGGCGAGGGTGGACACCTCCACCCGCTGGAAGGCCCCGAGGCCGCCCAGGCGCCCCTGGGCCCGGCCCAGCTTGTCCTGGTCCAGGGGATCGCCCGGGTTCAGGTTGATCTCCCGGAGCACGGCCTTGGCGCGGGTCCCCCCCGCGCCCCGCACCACCACGCGATCCACCTTCTCGAGGGGCTGGTCGGGCACCTCGAAGAGGATGCCGCAGGCGCCGCCGTCCTCCACCACCACCTGGGAGCGCACGGTGGGGCGCAGCACGCCCAGGGCCACCAGGTGCTGCTGGCGCACCGCGGTGTAGGCCCGGAAGAGGTCGGCCTTGAGGAGCGGAATGGGCCTGGAGAAGGTGAGCGTGACCTGCAGCCTTCCCTCCTCGGGCCGCAGGGCCAGGGCTCCCTCGCAGCCCTCCATCTCCCGGCGGTCGCTGCGGTAGATCCGCGCGCCGTTCCGTTCGGCCGTGAGGACCGGCTTTTCGGCGAAGAGCAGGGCCAGGGCGGAGCCCAGGCCCCAGGGGTCCCCGAAGCCCTCGGGGGGCAGGTCCAGGCGGATCCAGGAAACGAGCCGCTGGCGCCCCTCGCGGATGCGGAACACCAGGTCGGCCTTGCCGTCGCGAAGCACGACGGAGCGCCGGACCTTGGCGTCGGTGAAGCCGCGGCTCTCGTACAGGGCCAGGATGTGGTTCTCCGCGGCGTCCAGGAGCTCGGGCCGGGCCTTGGCGCCCAGGAAGCCGCCCACGTCCGCGGCCTTGCGCAGGTCCTTCTCCCCCACGGCCTGGTTGCCCTCGAACGTGAAGGCGCCCAGCTTCGAGACCGGGCCCGGCGCGAGGTGGTAGGTCACGACCACCTCCTCGGGGCCCCCGGGGCCGGTTTTCGTCACCTTCCGGGTGTAGCTCACCTGGGGGTCCAGGTGGCCCCGGGACCGGAACAGGCGCACGATGCGCCGCTCCCCCTCGTCCAGGAGCTCGGGGGTGTAGCGGTCCGCCCGGGCCAGGGGCACCAGGTCCTTCAGGGACGTGGTCCAGCCCAGCCCGGCCCCGTCGGAGGCGAGGATGACCTTGGGGCCCACCTCCACGGTGAGGCGCAGGGCGCCCCCGGCGTCCCAGTCCAGGTCCACGCGGCTCTCGAAGCGCTTGGCCCCCACCAGCTTCTTGCGCAGGCGGCGCAGGCACTCCAGTTCCACTTCCCGGTTCCAGAGGGTGGTGCCCGGCACCACCTTGGTCTCCCGGATGAGGGCCTCCGCCGAGAATGGGCGGACATTGCCCACCACTTCCACGCTCCGGATGAGGTTGGGCTTGCCCACCGCCACGTCCAGGACGAGACGGACGTCCCCCTCGGCCCGGGACGCCGCCACGCGCGCGTCCGGGTAGCCCGCGGCCACCAGGTGCTCCTGGGCCTGGCGGCGCTGGGCCTCCAGCCGGAGGGCGCCCACCCGCTCGCCCTTGCGAAGGCCCGGGAAAAGGTGCCTGCGCAGCGCGGAAGGGGCATCCCCCCGCACCTGGATGGCGGTGACCCGGGGCCAGGGGTCCAGGCGCACCACGCCCGGGCTCCCTTCCACGGCGCGGAAGCGGTCCGTGGCCCGGATGGCTTCCAGGGCCCGCTGGAACTCAGGTCCGGAAAGGACGTGGCCGGGGCGGAGGCCGGCAGCCGCCCGGGCAAACGCCTGGTCGTCCACGCCCCCGCCCACGAACTCCAACCGGTCCGCCGGCGCCTGCCCCAGGCCCAGGGCAGGGATGGCCAGGAGGAGCAGGGGCGGGCCGAAACGCTTCATCGGCTTGGGTTAGAAGCCGGCGAGGGACTCTTCCTCGGTTTCCTTCACGTCGAAGACGGAGTGGAGGCTGGTCATGGTGATCAGGTTGAAGATGCGGGAGTTCATGGCGCAGATGCGCAGTTCGCCGCCCTTGTTCTTGATGGAGGTGTAGCAGCCCACCAGCTCGCCCACGCCCGAGGAATCGAGGTAGCTGACCTTGCTCAGGTTAAGAATGATGCGGCGGCTGCCGGCCTCCAGGACGGTGCGAACGGCCTCGCCCAGTTCCTGGTCCCCGTCTCCCAGGGTGATCTTGCCCTCGGGATAAAGGATGGTGATGCCCTGGTGGTCGCGCTGGGTGATTTTCATGTGCAGTCCTCACGGTGTTCCAGGAGTCTACCAAGGCGTGGTGCCAAACCCAACCCACTATCGCGCGGGGGGCGTTGCGGCACGAACCCTGCAGGGGGTGGGGGTCCGGATGGCTTTCCGGACACCTTTCCCAGGGTGCCCCCATGTTCGACCTGGTTTCCAACAACCGCATGATCGCGCTCGCCGACAAGGGAATGTCCCTGGCCACCCAGCGCATTTCCCTCGTGGCGTCCAACCTCGCCAACATCGACACGCCCGGCTACCGCACCCGGGATTTCGACTTCGAGGCGGCCTTCCGGACGGAGATGGAGAAGCTGGATAGGCAGTTCTCGCCCACCCCCGGGGCGCCTTCGGCCTTCGACGCGGGGATCACGCCGCCGGCCATCATCCACCCGGCCGACATCACCTCCGAGCGCAACGACGGCAACGACGTGCGCCTGGACCGCGAGAACATGCTGCTCAGCAAGACCCAGACCCTCTACACCCTGAGTTCCAACCTGGCCCAGGGCGAGCTCAAGCTCGTGCTGGGCGCCATCCGGGATGCGGCCAAATAATGAGCACCTTCGACGCCATCAACACCATCGCCGCCTCAGGGCTGGCCGCCCAGCGCCTCCGGGCCCAGCTGGTGGCCTCCAACATCGCCAATTCCGAAACCACGCGGACGCCCCAGGGCGGACCCTTCCGCCGCAAGGACGCCGTGTTCACCGTGGACACCCTGGGCGTGGGGCCCAACGGCGTGCCCATGACCGGCGTGAAGGTCGCCGAGATCCGCGCCTCCCAGGACCCCTTCCTCACCAAGTACGATCCGGGCCACCCCGACGCCGACGCCTCGGGCATCGTGCAGTACCCCAACGTCAACCCCGTGGAGGAGATGGTGAACCTCACCGAGGCCAGCCGGGGCTTCGACGCCAACGCCTCGGTGGTGCGGGCGGTGCGCACCATGACGCTTTCGGCCCAGGATTTGCTCAGGGTTACCTGATGGGCGGTTTTCGCCCGGTGACGGAAATCTGACTGGCCCCCCGGCCAGGAACACTCCATCCTGAATCAGTTCCATCTCAAGGTTCGCCATGAACCCCATCGTCCCCAGCCAGCTCCCCTCCCTCGACGCCCTCGCCCAGGCCGCCCAGAAGCCTGCCGCCGGCGCCCAGGACGGGCCGGAAGGCGCGCCCTTCGCCGACATCCTGAAGCAGGCCCTGGCCGAAGTGAACGCGTCCCACGCCAACGCCGAGCAAGAGGCACGGAACTTGATAAGTGGAAACTCCACTGACATGCACACGGCGATCCTGGCGGTCCAGAAAGCCGATGTCAGCTTCCAGATGATGATGGCCGTCCGTTCCAAGCTGGTGGACGCATACCGCGAAGTGATGCGAATGCAGATGTGACGCATAGCTTTCCGGCCATCGAAAGGATCCAATGGCCGACGAGAGCAACGTCATCAAGCAGTTCACCGAAGCGCTGGACAACATGACGGCCACCCAGAAGGGGATGGTCGCCGCCATGTGCTTGACGGTGCTCCTGGTCCTCGTGGGCTTCGGCCTGTGGGCCGGGCAGGAGAACATGGGGGTGCTCTTCAGCAACCTGCCCCCCCTGGACGCCAACCGCATCGTCGAGGAGCTGAAGAAGCAGAACATCAAGTACGAGTTGAGTTCGGACCAGCGCACCGTGTCCGTGCCCGAGAAGCGGGTGGGCGACCTGCGCCTGAAGTTCGCGGGGGACGGCCTGCCCCAGGGCGAGGGCATCGGCTTCGACAAGCTGGAGAACCCCGGCCTCACCACCACCGACTTCACCCAGAAGATCATGTACCGCAGGGCCCTGGAGGCCAACCTGGCCAAGACCATCATGGCCCTCCAGCAGGTGGCGGGCGCCACGGTGCACATCACCCCCCAGAACGACAGCCCCTTCGCCACCGAGAAGGAGGAGGCCAAGGCCTCCGTGCTCCTCAAGCTCAAGGGCGGCCGGGCCCTGCCCGACGAGAACACCCAGGCCATCGTGAACCTGGTGGCCGCCAGCGTGGAAGGGCTCAAGCCCGACCAGGTGGTGGTGATCGACCAGCACAGCCGCATCCTCAGCCGCACCGGGCGCGACCCCGCGGTGGGGGCCTCGGACGTGCAGAAGAAGGCCCAGCGCGAGGAGGAGGACCACCTGGTGAAGATGGTCACCGAGCTGCTGGAGCCGGTGGTGGGAATCGGCAAGGTGCGGGCCACCGCGCGCGTGGACCTGGACTTCGACAAGGTGAAGGTCAATTCCGAGACCTTCGACCCCGCCGGCCAGGTGGAGCGGGACCTGAAGGTGCTCAAGGAGGAGGGCCAGAAGCGCGACGGCGTGGCCGGGGTCCCCGGCACCCCCTCCAACGTCCCCCCCATCAACCAGCCCACCCCCGGCACCCCGGGCACCGACAGCCACAAGAAGGAGGAGACCACCACCCACTACGAGATCTCCAAGACCCTCAAGTCGGTGGAACAGGCCCCCGGGAACGTGCGGCGCCTGTCCCTGGCCGTCATCGTGGACGACGCCAGCAAGTGGGACAAGGACGCCAAGGGCAACCCCGTGGAGAAGCTCTCGCCGCGGTCGGCGGACGAGCTGAAGAAGATCCGGGACCAGGTGGCCTCGGCCATCGGCTTCCAGCAGAAGCGCGGTGATGAATTAACAGTAGAAAACATGGCCTTCGCCCCCACCAGCAACCCCAAGGAGGAGCAGGAGGCCCGGCAGCAGAGGTGGATCAACCTGGGCTGGGAACTGGCGCCCAAGGTCCTGTGGATCATCCTTGGGTTGGTCGTCTTCTTCCTGATCGTCCTGCCCATGCTCAAGCGCCTGTCCTCCGCCCTCAACCGCCCCGCCCCCCTCCGGGTGCGCGTGGGCGCCGAAGGAGCCGCCCCCGGCGAGCCCGGCGCGGCCCCCCGGAAGTTCACGCCCATCAAGTCCATGGCCGAGATGGAATCCGAGATCGAGGCCGAGCTCAACGCCGAGGGGGCCTCCTCGGCGCCCGAAGCCCAGCGGCGCTCCCTGATCAAGAAGCGCATCCAGGAAAGCACCATGAGCGACGCGGAGACCATCGCCTCGCTGGTGAGATCCTGGATGATCGAGGACGGGAGATAGCATGGCCAAGCTTTCCGGCGCGCAGAAAGCCGCGGTCCTCATGGTCGCCCTGGGCGACGAGACCGCCGCAAGCATATTCAAGTTCCTGGAAGAGGACGAGATCCAGAACATCTCCAAGGAGATCGCCCTCACCAAGCACGTGCAACCCGAAACGGCCGACGAGGTGCTGGAAGAGTTCCACACCATGACCCTGGCCAAGACCTACATCGCCCAGGGCGGCATCGAATATGCCAAGAAGCTGCTCATCAAGTCCGTGGGCCCCGAGGCCGCGCGCAAGATCATCGACCGGCTCACCAAGGCCCTGGAATCCTCCGCGGGCTTTTCCAGCATCGAGCGGGCCAACCCCCAGCAGCTGTCGAAATTCATCCAGAACGAGCACCCCCAGACCATCGCCCTGATCCTGGCCCACCTCAACGCCTCCCAGGCCGGGGACCTCATCGCCAGCCTCCCCGAGACCCTGCGGGCCGACGTGGCCATGCGCATGGCCAACCTGCAGGAGATCAGCCCCGAGGTGGTGCGCCGCATCTCGCTCATCCTCGAGCAGAAGCTGGAGGCCCTGGGGTCGTTCGCCACCGAGGCCTACGGCGGCGTCCGGGCCGTGGCCGAGCTGTTCAACCGCATGGACCGCACCACGGGCCGCGTGGTGCTGGAGAAGATCGAGAACGAGAATCCGCAATTGGCCGCCAGCATCCGCGACCTCATGTTCGTCTTCGACGACATCCTGCTCATCGACGACCTGGGCATCGCCGAGATCCTCAAGCGCGTGGACAAGAAGTCCCTCACCACCGCCCTCAAGGGCACCTCCGAGGAGCTGCGCAACCAGTTCTTCCGCAACATGTCCAGCCGCGCCGTGGAGCTCATGAAGGAGGAAATGGAGTTCATGGGCCCGGTCAAGCTCAAGGACGTGGAGAAGGCCCAGCACGAGATCGTGGAGATCGTGCGCCAGCTGGAGGAGGAAGGCGTCATCAGCATCGGCGGCGGCGGCGGGGACGACTATGTCAGCTGAACGGGTCATTCCCGCCCGGCGCGTGGACCTGGACGCCATCGAGGCGTTCCCCTACTTCGCCGCCGACTTCTCGGGCGCCATGGACGCCGGGGAGAGCCTGGACGACGAGCCCCTTTCCTCCGAGCTCACCACCCCGGAAGAGGATGCCCGGCGCCTGGCCTCGGTGGACCAGATCATCTACGAGAAGCTCCAGCAGGCCGAGCGGGACGCCCACGACGTGGCCCGCAAGGCGTACGAGGAGGGGTTCCAGGCCGGCGAGGCCGAGGGCCGCACCTTCGGGGAAAGCCAGTACAAGGCCCAGATCCAGCGCCTGGACGCCGCGCTGGGCGACCTTTCGGCCTCCCTGGACCTCAACGCCAAGGTCGCCCAGGAGGAGCTCCTGGGCCTGGCCCTGGCCATGGCGGAGTACCTCGCCGCCCGCGAGGTGCAGGACGGCGCCTCCACCCTCGCGCCGCTCCTGACCCGGGTGCTGGAGTCCCACCCCTTCCCCGAGGGGGACGCGGACCTCCAGGGCCGCCCCGGGCTCACCGTGCTCATGAATCCCCGCGACCTGGAACTGCTGGGCCCCTCGGCCCGGAGCCACCCCGGCGTGGCCGTGCGCGAGGACGACGCCCTCAGCCGCGGCAGCCTGCGGGTGGAAAGCGTCGCGGGCGTGCTGGACGCCACCCTGGAGCGGCGCCGCACCCGCCTCCTGGAACTGCTCCAGCGGTCCCGGGAGCAGGAGGCCTGATGGACTTCCGCGCCCTGGCCCGCGAGGTCAAGCTGCTGCCCCCCGGCGACGTGCTGGGGCGCGTGAGCAAGGTCGTGGGCCTGGTGGTGGAATCCCGGGGCCCAGAGGGATCCGTGGGCGAGCAGATGATCATCCACATGCAGGACGGCCGCCAGGTCACCGCCGAGGTGGTGGGCTTCCAGGACCAGCAGGTGCTCCTCATGCCCGTGGAGAACATCGAGGGCATCCGCCCCGGCCTGATGGTGGAGGCCCGCGGGCACCAGCCCGAACTGCCCGTGTCCGGCGCCCTGCTGGGCCGGGTCATCGACCCCCTGGGCCGGCCCCTGGACGGGGGGCCGCCCCTGGAGGCCGAGGACCGGGTGCCCATCCACGGACGCCCCCCCAACCCCATGCAGCGGCGCATGATCAAGGAGGTGCTGGCCACGGGGGTGCGCGCCATCGACGGGCTCCTGACCCTGGGCAAGGGCCAGCGCATCGGCATCTTCTCCGGCTCGGGGGTGGGCAAGTCCACCCTCATGGGCATGATCGCCCGGAACACCTCGGCCCAGGTGAACGTCATCGCCCTGGTGGGGGAGCGGGGCCGCGAGCTGAAGGAATTCATCGAGAACGACCTGGGCCCCGAGGGCCTGGCCCGCAGCGTGGTAGTGGTGGCCACCAGCGACCAGACCCCCCTCCTGCGCCTGCGCTGCGCCCTGGCGGGCATGGCGGTCTCGGAGTACTTCATGCGCCAGGGCAAGGACGTCCTCATGATGATGGACAGCGTCACCCGCTTCGCCATGGCCCAGCGCGAAGTGGGGCTGTCGGCGGGGGAGCCGCCCTCCTCCCGGGGCTACACGCCCTCGGTCTTCGCGCTGCTGCCCCGGCTCATGGAGCGGGCCGGCACCTTCGAGGGCCAGGGGTCCATCACCGGGATCTTCACGGTGCTGGTGGAGGGCGACGACATGAACGAGCCCATCGCGGACGCCGTGCGCGGCATCCTGGACGGCCACGTGATCCTTTCCCGCAAGCTGGCCTCCAAGAACCACTTCCCCGCCATCGACGTGCTGCCCAGCATCTCGCGCCTGTTCTCGGCCCTGGCCGTCCCTGAGCAGAAGCAGCTCTGCGCCAAGATGCGCGACCTCATGGCCACCTACGCCGACGCCGAGGACCTCATCCAGATCGGCGCCTACACCAAGGGCGCCAGCCCCACCATCGACCAGGCCATCCAGTTCCAGCCCGTCATCCAGGCCTTCCTGCGCCAGGCGGTGGCTGAGGGATCCGACCACCGGACCACCCTGCTGGCCATGGGCCAGATCTTCGGCATCGACCTGGCGCCCTTCCTGAAGCCGGCGGTGTGAGGTGGCGGCCCGGTTCCGGTTCCGCCTGGCGTCCCTCCTGCGGGTGCGCGTGGCCCTGGAGGAGGAGGCCAAGCGCCGCCTGGCCCTGGCCGTCCTGGCCCGGGACCGCGCCGCGGCCCGGGTCGCCGAGCTCAGGGAAACCCAGCGGCAGGCCGTGGAAAGCCGGCGCACCGGCCTGAACGAGGCCGTCGACCTGGACCGGTGGCGGGCCACGGAGCGCTTCCTCCTCGTGATCGAGCGCCGCATCGCCCAGGCCCAGGAGGCCGTGCGCGAGGCCGAGGCCCGGGTGGCCGAGGCCCGCCGGGCCCTGGTCAAGGCCCACCAGGACCAGCTGGTCCTCCAGCGCCTCAAGGAACGGCGCCAGGAACAGCACGCCCTGGAGGTCCTGCGCGAGGAAACCCGGGAAATGGATGAAATCGCCGTTCTCCGGTACCACTTTACCCATTCCGGTGCATCCAATCGGTGAGGCAGCCATGAACATCAAGAACCTTGCATGGGTCGTCGCCCCCCTCGCGCTCTCCGCCGGGGTCATCTGGCTTTCCGCCCAGGCCCCCCAGACCGCGGAGGGCGTGAAGATGGGCGAACTGGCCGAGAGGGTCCAGGCCCGGGAAAAGGCCGTCAACCAGAAGGAGGCCGAGCTCCGCCAGATGGAGGAGCGCCTGGCCACCCTCCAGGGGTCGCTGGAGAAGGACCGGGCCGACCTGCAGAACCGCGAGAAGGCCCTCCAGGAGGCCAACCAGAAGCTCACGGCCCTGAAGACCCGGCCCCCCATCGACCTGCAGATCATCCGCACCTACGAGAACATGGACCCCGTCGCCGCCGCCCCCGCGGTCAAGGAGCTGGCCGGCCTGAACCAGGAGGTGTGCGTGAGCCTGCTGGGCGGCATGCAGGCCAAGAAGGCGGCGCGCATCCTGGACCAGCTGGCCCCCCGGGACGCCAAGCTGGCGGCACTGCTGTCTGAAAAAGTGGGGTTGACGCGCCCCAAGGAGTGATAAGGTACCTCTTAGAACCTTTGGATAGGAGTTTATGAACAGGTAAAAACAATTAATCACACAATTAACCATTTTAATAAACCTTTTTTAAATCTTATTGAAGCCGCCGAGGAAACTTTTCCCCGCCCGGCCCCAGATCAATGGAGAAGTGGAGGACACCATGGCAGCCAACAACGATGAAAATGTCCAAATGAACGCGCAGGAGGCCGCACCTGCCGCCCGGGACCACATGGCCGAGATCGGCCGCAAGGGCGGGCAGTCCGTGAGCCAGAACCGCGCCCACATGGCCGAGATCGGCCGCAAGGGCGGCCAGTCCGTGAGCCAGAACCGCGCCCACATGGCCGAGATCGGCCGCAAGGGCGGCGAGGCGGTGAGCCAGGACCGTAACCACATGTCCCAGATCGGCCGCAAGGGCGGCGAGGCCGTGAGCCAGGACCGGGCCCACATGGAGCAGATCGGCCGCAAGGGCGGCACCACCGTGAGCCAGGACCGCGGCCACATGGCCCAGATCGGCCGCAAGGGCGGCG
>DBMS01000218.1:0-16323 GCA_002297665.1 Holophagaceae bacterium UBA692
CGCCGGGGCCGGCTCCCACCGGGCGGCGCCGGGGCCGCCGATGAGCAGCACCACGGTGCTCCCGAACTGGAAGGTGCCCAGGTCGTCCCCGGGGGCGCAGGGCAGGAGATCCACGGGAAGCGAACCGTCCCTGGGCAGGGACCGGCCGCCGAGCCACCGCCCGTCGATGATCACGCCGCCCACGTGGGTGGCGCCCACCGCCACCGCGGCCACTTCCAGCCCCTCGTCGGGGCCCGTGCCCAGGGCCACCCAGGTGGCCCGGCGGTTGCGCTCGTAGAGGCGGGGCACGTGGGCCGTGCTGGCGCCGTTCACGGGCCAGAGCTCCCCCTCCACCCGGCCCACGGAGGTGACGAGGCCGCGGATGGGCACGTGGATGCGGTGGTAGTCCCGGGGCGAGAGGTAGAGGGTCAGGTAGTGGCCGCCCTCGAACCGGGCCGCGGCGGGATCGTGCTTGAGCAGTTCGCCGATGGCGTAGGGCAGGCCCTTGGCCTGGATGGCCTGGCCGGCCTGGATCCGGCCCGAGGCGATGAGGGCGCCGTCCACGGGGCTGTTCACGCACCCGGGGACCTCGTCGGCCTGAGGCCGCAGGCCGGGCTTGAGGCGCCGGGTGAACAGGGCCTGCAGGCTCGGATACTCCGCCAGGGGCCGCTCGGCCTCGGTCATGTCCAGGCCGTAGGCCCGCACGAAGCGCCCCAGGACCGCCTGCCGGAGGCCGCCGGGGAGCGCGCGCCCCGCGGCCCACCCCGCCGCGGCCGAGCCGAGCTTCTTGGGGTAGACGCGCAGGAGGGAAAGGGAAAGGGGCCAGGAAGTCATTGCCAACCAAGTTATCACGCCCAAGGCGCAGCCCAGGACCAGGAGGGTCCGGAGCCGTCCGGAGCGCAGCGTCAATTTGCCCATGGCCATAAATTAACCTACCTGATTAGTCATGTTATATTCGATCTTTTTTTATTGATTGGAGTCACATTTCGGACGTCCAGGCCCTTAAACCAGTGATAATCAAGGTTCCCCGCACCCCTCGGCCCCTCTCCCGCAAGACGGCCCAAGGCAGGCACCCGGGAAAAACCCAGTCCCTCCCACGACGTAGGAGACGCCCATGTCCAGTGCTCCCCATGCACCCGCCCCAGGGGATTCCCTCGCCGCCCGCCTTCGCCATGAGGCCGGCATCAACCTCAACCACTGCTACCAGTGCGGCAAGTGCGCCGCCGGGTGCCCGGTGGCCGAGGACATGGACAACACCTCCTGCCAGACCCTGCGTCTCCTCCAGATGGAGCGCCCCGAGCTGGACCGGCGCGTCCTGGAGAGCGAAGCCATCTGGCTGTGCCTTGGCTGCGAGACCTGTTCCACCCGCTGCCCCCAGGAGGTCGAGGTGGCCAAGGTGATGGACTATGTCCGCGAAGCCTCCCTGGCCCTGGATCTCGCCCATCCCAGGAGCCGGGACATCCTGGCCTTCCACCGGGCCTTCCTGGACTCCATCCGCGCCACCGGCCGGCTCTTCGAGATCGGCCTGGTGGCCAACTACAAGCTGCGCAGCCGCCACCTCCTGAAGGACGTCAACCTCGCCCCGAAGATGTACGTGCGCGGCAAGCTCCCCCTGCTGCCCCACTTCATCAAGGGCCGCAGCGGCATGAAACGGATCTTCCAGCTCACGCTGGGAAGGAAGAGGTGACCCCATGAAGATCGGCTACTACCCCGGCTGTTCCCTCCTGGGCTCCTCCAGGGAGTTCGACGAATCCGTCAGGGCCCTGGCCCAGGCGCTCGGCCTCGAATTGGTGGAGGTCCCCGACTGGAGCTGCTGCGGCGCCTCCAGCGCCCACGTGCTGGACCACAGGCTCGCCCTGGCCCTGCCCGCGCGCATCCTGGCCCAGGCCGAGGCCGCCGGCCTCACGGAGATCCTGGCCCCCTGCGCGGCCTGCTACAACCGCCTCGCCACCGCCCGGGACACCCTGGAGAAGGATCCCGCCCTGGCCCGGGACATCGAGGCCGTCATCGGCCAGCCCGTCACCGGCAACGTGCGCATCGTCAACGTCCTGGAAGTGCTGGACCGGTTCAGGGACGTCATCCCCGGCAGGATCGCCAAGCCCTTCGCCCACAAGGTGGCCTGCTATTACGGATGCCTCCTGGTCAGGCCCGCCAAGGTCCTGAAGTTCGACCGCCCCGAGGACCCCCGGTCCATGGACCGCCTCATGGCCGCCGCGGGCGCCGAGCCCCGGGAATGGAACTTCAAGACCGAATGCTGCGGCGCGGCCTTCTCCGTCACCCGCACCGACCTGGTGGCGAAGATGAGCGGAAAGATCGTGGCCGACGCCGTCAGGCACGGCGCCGAGGCGATCATCGTGGCCTGCCCCATGTGCCAATCCAACCTGGACATGCGCCGGCCCGAAATCAACGCGCGGCTGGGCGCCGAGCACACGATCCCCGTCCTGTTCATCACCCAGGCCCTGGGCCTGGCGATGGGCATCGACGCCACCAAGCTGGGGCTGCAGCGGCACATGGTGCCCGCCGTCATGACCCCCGCGGCCGTCTGAGGAGCCTAGGATGTCACGTATCGGCGTATTCACCTGCCACTGCGGAGAGAACATCGGCGCCACCGTGGACTGCGCGAAGGTCGCGGAGCGCACCCGGAACGTCCCGGGCGTCGTCCACAGCGTGGACTACAAGTACATGTGCTCGGACCCCGGCCAGTCCATGATCAAGGAGGCCATCAAGGAGCACGGCCTCACCGGCGTGGTGGTGGCGGCCTGCTCCCCACGCATGCACGAGCCCACCTTCCGCAACGCCGTGGAGGAGGCCGGGCTGAACCCCTACCTGTGCGAGATGGCCAACCTGCGCGAGCACTGCTCCTGGGTGCACGAGAAGAACGACGCCACCACCGACAAGGCCGCGGACCTCATCCGGGTCATGGTGGAGAAGGTCAAGCACAACACGCCGCTCCACCCCATCCGCGTGCCCGTCACCAAGCGCGCCCTGGTGCTGGGCGGGGGCATCGCCGGGATCCAGGCGGCGCTGGACATCGCCAACGCCGGCCACAAGGTGGTGCTGGTGGAGAAGTCGCCTTCCATCGGCGGCCACATGAGCCAGCTCTCGGAGACCTTCCCCACCCTGGACTGCTCCCAGTGCATCCTCACCCCCCGCATGGTCGAGGCCGCGCGCCATCCCAACATCACCCTCATGACTTATGCGGAGCTGGAGAAGCTGGAAGGCTTCATCGGCAACTTCAAGGCCACCATCCGCAGGAAGGCCCGGCAGGTGGACGAGAAGCTCTGCACCGGCTGCGGCCTGTGCATCACCAAGTGCCCAAACAAGAAGATCCCCGACGAATTCAACGAGGGCCTCGGGAAGCGCTCGGCCATCTACGTCCCCTTCCCCCAGGCGGTGCCCAACAAGCCCGTCATCGACAAGACCAACTGCACCTTCTACAAGTCCGGCAAGTGCAAGGTCTGCGAGAAGATGTGCCCCACCGGCGCCATCCGTTTCGACCAGCAGGACGAGCTGGTCACCCTGGACGTGGGCGCCATCGTACTGGCCACGGGCTTCAAGGTGATGCGCACCGACAAGTTCCCCGAGTACGGCTACGGGAAGTACGCGGACGTCATCGACGGCCTGCAGTTCGAGCGCCTTGCCTCGGCCTCGGGGCCCACCCTGGGGGTCATGAAGCGCCCCAGCGACGGCAAGGAGCCCGAGACGGTCGTGTTCGTGGCCTGCTCGGGCAGCCGCGACCGGGCCAAGGGCGTGCCCTACTGCTCGAAGATCTGCTGCATGTATACCGCCAAGCACGCCATGCTCTACAAGCACAAGATGCACCACGGGAAGGCCTACGTCTTCTACATGGACATCCGCAGCGGCGGCAAGGACTACGACGAGTTCGTGCGCCGGGCCATCGAAGAGGACGACGTGAAGTACATCCGCGGCCGGGTGTCCCGCATCTACGAGGAGGACGGCCAGCTCATCGTCAAGGGCGCCGACACCCTCATGGGAGGCGAGCCGGTGGAGATCAAGGCCGACATGGTGGTGCTGGCCACCGCCGTGCAGGCCCAGGACGGTTCCGAGGAGCTGGCCCAGAAGCTCCACGTGAGCTACGACCCCTACCACTTCTTCGCCGAGAGCCACCCCAAGCTCAAGCCCGTGGAGACCAACACCGCCGGCATCTACCTCGCCGGGGCCTGCCAGGCCCCCCGGGACATCCCCGAGACCGTGGCCCAGGCCTCGGGCGCCGCCGCCAAGGTCGCCGCCCTCTTCAGCCGGGACGAGCTCACCCGCGAACCGGTGGTGGCCGTGGTGAACCGGCTTCCGGCCCCCACGTTCTCCTACTGCGTGGGCTGCTTCCTGTGCCAGAGCGCCTGCCCCTACCAGGCCATCGAGGCCGAGGAGATCCGCGGCCGGGACGGAACGCTGATCAAGACCCTCGCCAAGGTGAACGCCGGCCTATGCCAGGGCTGCGGAACCTGCGTGTCGACCTGCCGCACCAAGGCCATCGACATCCAGGGCTTCAGCAACGAGCAGATCTTCGCCGAACTCATGACCCTCTGAGGGGATGAAAAAATGACCGAACCCTTCGAACCGAAAATCACAGCCTTTGTGTGCAACTGGTGCACGTACGCCGGCGCCGACCTCACCGGCACCAGCCGCATCAAGTACCAGTCCAACGTTCGGGTGCTGCGCCTGCCCTGCACGGGGCGCATCGACTTCATGCTGCTGGCCAAGGCCTTCGCCCGGGGCTCGGACGGGGTGATCGTCTCGGGGTGCCACCCCAACGACTGCCACTACACCTCCGGGAACTACCACGCCCGGCGGCGCTGGATGATCTACCGCGACCTCATGGACTTCATGGGCATCGACACGCGCCGGGTGACCTTTTCCTGGGTGTCGGCCGCCGAGGGGGCCCGCTGGGCCGAACTGGTGAACGAGGTCACCACCTCGGTGCGGGAGCTGGGCCCCTACACCGAGTACAAGGAACTCGCCCTGACCGGCGTGGAGTGAGGGGACCATGGACCTGAGAGAGAAATCCCGGCAGCTCCTGGAAAACGGCGACGTGAAGGCCGTCATCGGCTACGAGCGGGGCACCATGGGCGCCCGGCGCCCGGCCTTCATCCGGAAGGCCGAAAGGGCCGATCGCCTCGTCTTCGACGAGGCCTGCGCCCAGAACCTGGCCACCTACCTCACCCGCCCCGAGGTCCGGAAGCTCGGCAGGGTGGCCGTCGCCGCGCGGCCCGACACCCTGCGCGCCATCCTGCAGCTCATGGCCGAGCGCCAGGTGAAGGAGGAGAACGTCCTCGCCCTGGCCGGGGACGGCACGGTGGAACTCGGCACGGCCCAGGCCATCGAGGAGCACCTGGCCACCTGCGCCAAGGAGCTTCCCGCCCGGGACCGCGAGATCCTCGATCGCCTCTCCAGGATGGACCGCGCCCAGCGCTGGGCCTTCTGGCAGGCCGAACTGAGCCGGTGCGTGAAGTGCTACGCCTGCCGCAACAGCTGCCCCATGTGCTACTGCGGCCACTGCACCATGGACTGCAACCGGCCCCAGTGGGTGCCCGTGGCCAGCCACGCCCTGGGCAACCTGGAATACCACATGGTCCGCGCCATGCACCTGGCGGGGCGCTGCGTGGAGTGCGGCGACTGCGGCCGCGCCTGCCCCGTGGGCATCCCCATCCACCTCCTCACCTTCAACTGCGAGGAGAGCGTGCACCTCCAGTTCGGCCAGAGGGCCGGGGCCAGTTCGAAGCTGGACTACGCCCTTTCCACCTTCCGTCCCGACGACAAAGAGTCCTTCATCCGGTAGGGTGCCATGGCAGACAACTTCTTCCTCCCCCAAGCCTCCCTCGACACGCTCTTCGCGGCCCTCACCGGGGACGGGCGGCGCATCCTCGCCCCCACGGACCGGGACGGGCGCACCGAGCTGAACCCCGTGACGAGCCCGGGCGACGTGGCCAAGGACTACCTCCAGACCATCCTTTCCGCCAAGGAGGCCGCCTTCCCCAAGGTGGAGCGGCTCATGAGCTTTTCCACCGGCGCCGGATCGGTGGACCTCAAGGACGCCGAGCCCAGCGCGGTCCCCACCGTCCTCTTCGGCATCCGCCCCTGCGAGGCGTCCGGCTTCAAGGCCCTGGACGCGGTGTTCAACTGGGACACCCGGGACCGGTTCTTCAACGCCCGCATGGAGGCCCTCGCCGTCATCGGCATCGGCTGCACCCGGAAGGACGACGCCTGCTTCTGCACCAGCGTCGGCGGCGGACCGGGTTCCACTTCGGGCAGCGACATCCTGCTCACCCCCGTGGAAGGCGGCTTCCTGGCCGAGGTCCTCACGGAAAAGGGCAAGGCGATGGCGGCCCTGGCCCCCGAAGCCTTCAAGGCCGATCCCGGGCTCGAGAAGAAGGTCGTGGAGGTCCCGGTGGCCTTCGACCAGCCCGGCCTCACGAAGCGGCTCAAGGACCGGTTCGAGGACGGCATCTGGGTCGAGCAGAGCCTTCGCTGCGTGGGCTGCGGCGCCTGCGCCTTCGTGTGCCCCACCTGCGTGTGCTTCGACATCGTCGAGGAGGCCGACGCCAAGGGCGGCCACCGCCTGCGCACCTGGGACTCCTGCGGCGGGCACATGTTCACGCTCCACGCCTCCGGCCACAATCCCCGCGAGACCCAGGCCCAACGCTGGCGCCAGCGGGTCTACCACAAGTTCTCGTACTACCCCGAGCGCTACGACATGCTCGGCTGCGTCGGGTGCGGCAAGTGCACCCGGGCATGCCCGGTGGACATGAACCTCCAGGAGCACCTGGCGGAAGCGGCCCAGGCCTGAGGGAGACACGACCATGACCGACACCAACATCTATCTCCCCCACCTCATGCGGATCGCGAAGATCACGCAGGAGGCCCCCGCCGTGAAGACCTTCCGGCTGGAGTTCATGGACGCGGCCGCCGCCGAGGCCTTCAGCTTCGAGACGGGCCAGTTCGGCCTCTACAGCGCCTTCGGCGAAGGCGAGTCCACCTTCTGCATCGCCTCCTCCCCCACCCGCAAGGGCTACATCGAGTGCACCTTCCGCGAGGCGGGCCGGGTGACCGCGGCCCTCGCCGACAAGGAGGAGGGCGACGTGGTGGGCTTCCGCGGCCCCTACGGCAACCGTTTCCCCATCGAGCAGTGGAAGGGGAAGAACCTGGTCTTCATCGCCGGCGGCATCGCCCTGCCCCCGCTGCGCAGCGTCATCTGGAACTGCCTGGACCTGCGGGACTGGTTCAAGGACATCACCATCGTCTACGGCGCCCGGAGCGTCGCGGACCTGGTGTACAAGGACGAGCTCAAGGAATGGGAGGCCCGGCCGGACGTGAACCTGGTGGTCACCGTGGACCCCGGCGGCGACGTCCCCGGCTGGACCGGCAAGGTGGGCTTCGTGCCCCCCGTGGTGGAAGCGCTCAACCCCAGCCCCGACAACACCGTCGCCCTGGTGTGCGGCCCGCCCATCATGATCAAGCTCACCCTTCCGGTGCTGGCCAAGCTGGGCTTTTCCCCGGAAGCCATCTTCACGACCCTGGAGAACCGCATGAAGTGCGGCCTGGGCAAGTGCGGCCGGTGCAACACGGGCAGCAGCTACGTCTGCAAGGACGGGCCGGTCTACACGCTGGAGCAGTTGAATAGCCTACCGGCCGAATACTAGCGGGAGGTCGGGCATTCAGAAGATCGCCCGCTCCGGTTCCGGAAGGTTCGGAATCCATGGCATCCTGTTCCGTTTATGCTCCCTTTGCGAGCGGTTCGCGTAAATTCAACCACTACTAATACGTGTAATTACATCAACCGTGATACATCCCGGGAACCGGATGTCGCAAAAACTGCGAGATTTATGCCCGCTTTGCGCCCTGGCCAGTCCAGGCCTCCCAACCGGGTCCCGCCTGGTAGGTTCGGGTTCCGTCCTTGCGGACCAGAACCTCCCCGACCACTAGGCCGGCCAGGGCCCGGGTCGCGGCTGGCCGGGTCACCCCGAAGCAGTCCCGGTAATCCTGGTTCTTAAGAAAGCCTCGGTCCTCCATGCGGATCCGAAGGAATTGGCGAGGATCGGGCCGACCGGATTCTGGATGCCCCAGACTTACTTTGACCTGGTAGACGGCCCCTTGGCCAGGATGTTCAGGCGATTCGAGGTACCCACCCTCCACCATGGCCCGTAGGTCCTTGTAGGCTTGGTCGCGGTCCAGGTCATTGAGGGCCTGGTATTCTCCGCTGCGGAAACTTCCGTGCTCGTTTTTGGCGAGGATCCGCTGCTGACGGATATTCAGAGGCAAGTTCCTGACGAAAGCAAGCCATTCAGGGCGTCCGCCCTCGAACACGGGTGTATTGCGCAGGGTGAGGACGAACAGGCCGCCTTCAAGAGCCAATTCCGGCATGGGAAGCCAGGAAGATTCCATCTCCTCGAATATTCTCGGCACCCCTTCCCCCTGCTCGCGCATGAGGCCCAGCTCTGCCATGACACGGGTCACCCGGGGGTTCCGGCTGGCATGGACCTGGCGCCGGTTTCGCAGGGATTCCAGGGACACGGTCGGTAGCAGGTCGCCTGGGCTGCGCACCTCCAGACGGTCGGAGAAGAGCCAGACCTCCACCCCGCGGCCGGTTTCCCGGTAGTCGCGGTGGGCAACGGCGTTCACCAGCGCCTCCTGCCATGCGAAAGTTGGGTATTCTGGCATTTCCTTGAAGAACAGGTCGTGGAGACGCTCTGAATTCCGAATGAGGGCGCCGATTCGGTCGTAGGCCATGCGGATTATGTGTGGAAGATTGCCTTCCAGGCGCGGTTTGACCTCCGACACGTTGTTCCGGGCGCCGGTCAGGCGTTGCGCTCCATCAACCTTGAAGATCCGCAGGCCGGCGTTCGGATGGTCCAGACTCTTTGCATTCCGGGCGAAGAGGAGGATCGCCGCCTTGCGCAGCAAAAGATCCGGTCCCCGGATCTCCGCCAAGCCCCGCTCCAAGAGAAATCCCGCCAGATCGGCAGGATCAAGACCTGCACTTTTGGCCGCAGCGCGGAGCAGTTCGGAATCCAGGGCGTCTAGACCTACGCCGGGAATCAGGTCCGATTCGTAGCTTTCCACCTGACCTCGGCGCTTGATCGCATTTATCGCGACCTCAGAGTCCTGGATGACTTCGTCCTTTACCCGCCGCGGGAAGCCATCCCCATGAACCATGACCGCCTGGGCCGCCGACGGTACGGAGAATACCAGGAGGTGGTGGCCGTCCACTTCCTGGATCCAGCCCCGGGGCTGGGGAGGCGTTAACCGGCGCTCAGGAACAGAAAGGATATCCTCCAGCGCATCCGCAGGGTAGGAGTGCCCGGTCAGGGTGCGATCATCCTCCTGGCCGAGAATGAGCACTCCGCCATCGGCATTCGCGAAAGCGGCCAGATACTGGGCCACCTGGTCGCGGACTTCGGAGCGGTTGCGTGGCCGCTTATGCCCGGGAGCGCCGTGGACGAGGCTCTTTCGCTCGAAGAACTGTCCTTCTTCCTGGCGAAGATAGGCATTGAGATCTAGGTGTTGCATGAGCATATGTGATTTCCGGCCATCAGAATTGCAGTGGAATGGCACCGTCCGAACTTATGCCTACCCTTGTTGCTTTGGCTGTCTAGCCATGCCATCTCTTCACCGGGAAGGTACCGCGCAGGTAAAAACAATCCAAGCACAAAATGGCCCAGAGCAAATACCGGCTTGAATGCGTGCCACTACCGGGATCCAGACGATGGGCTTCGAGTGGGACCCATCAGGTTCCTTGATTTGGAGAAGCGGTTCCAATCCCAACCTCTGCCCTGGGGGGTAAGGAAGGTGGATCCGTCCCTGAATACTGGAGCGGAAGAATATCTGAGGTATCATATAACGATGCCATCCCCACGGTATGGCCAGGAGGAAGCATGTTCCGGTCGCTGACGCTGTCCCTGCTGTGCGGGACCATGGCCCTACCCGCCCTGGCGGCGGGTCCGCACCCCCTATCCATCCACGATCTCCTGGCCATGGAGCGCCTGGGGGATCCGCGGGTCTCGCCCGACGGCGCGACCTTCGCCTTCGCGGTGGGCACGCCGGACGTGGCCGCCAACAGGACCGCCCACGACCTGTACCTGGGCGACGTGGCCGGCACCTGGACCCGGCGCGTCACCACGCCGGGCACCTCCAATTCCCAGGCGCGCTGGGCCCGGGACGGCAAGGCCCTGTTCTTCGTGTCGAGCCGGTCCGGCTCGTCCCAGGTGTGGCGCCTGCCGCTGGACGGGGGCGAGGCCGTGCAGGTGACGAAGCTGCCCCTGGACGTGGACGCCCTGGAAGTGGCCCCGGACGGGAAGTCGCTGCTGCTGGGCATGGCCGTCTTCCCGGGCAAGACCCCCGCCGAGACGAAGAAGCTCATGGAGGCCAAGGAAGCCGCCAAGGCCTCCGGCATGGTCTTCGACGCCCTCATGGCGCGCCACTGGGACACATGGAACGACGGCACCCGCAACCACGTCTTCACCTTCGACCTCGCCAGCGGCAAGGCCCGCGACCTGATGCCGGCCATGGACGCCGACTGCCCCACCAAGCCCTTCGGCGGAAGCGATGACTTCGCCGTCACCCCCGACGGAAAGGAGCTGGTCTTTTCCGCCAAGGACATGGGCCGGGCGGAGGCCTGGTCCACCAACTTCGACCTCTTCGCGGTGCCCATGGACGGGTCCGCGGCGCCCCGGCGCATCACCACCAACCCCGCCTGGGACGCCCAGCCCCGTTTCTCCCCCGACGGCAGGACCCTGGCCTACCTGGCCATGAGCCGCCCCGGCTTCGAGGCGGACCGCTTCGACATCGTGCTGCGCGACTGGGCCACGGGCAAGGAGCGCAAATTCACCCTGCGCGTGGACGCCACGCCCCGGGGCGACCGGTCCGCGGGCACCATCGCCTGGTCCCCGGACGGCAAGACCCTCTACTGCCTGGCCGAGAACCTGGGCCAGCGCGCGCTGTTCGCCATGGATCCGGCCACGGGCAAGGCCTCGATGGTCGTGGGCCAGGGCACCCTGGACGGCATCGAGTTCGCCAAGGGCGGGCGCATCCTCTACGGCATGAACTCCCTCAAGGGCCCCACCGAGTTCTACACCGTGGACGCCGCGGGCAAGGACATCCGCCAGGTCACCCACTTCAACGACGCGCGCATGGCCGCGGCGAAGACGGGCAAGGCCGAGCAGTTCTCCTTCAAGGGCGCCAAGGGCGACACGGTCTACGGCTACCTGGTCTACCCCGTCGACTTCGACCCCGCGAAGAAGTACCCCGTGGCCTTCCTGGTCCACGGCGGCCCCCAGGGCACCTTCGGCAACGACTTCCACTACCGCTGGAACCCCCAGATCTACGCGGGCGCCGGCTATGCCGCGATCTGCGTGGACTTCCACGGCTCCACCAGCTACGGCCAGGCCTTCACCGACGCCATCCGCAAGGACTGGGGCGGCGCCCCCTTCGAGGACCTCATGAAGGGCCTGGACCACATGCTGGCCAAGCATTCCTTCCTGGACAAGGACCGCGTGGGCGCCCTGGGCGCGTCTTACGGCGGCTTCATGATCAACTGGATCGCCGGGCACACCGATCGCTTCAAGACCCTGGTGTGCCACGACGGCAACCTGGACGAGCGCATGGCCTACTACGACACCGAGGAGCTGTGGTTCCCCGAATGGGAGCACGGCGGACTGCCCTGGGAGAACCCCGAGGACTACGCCAAGAACAGCCCCATCGAGTTCGTGAAGAACTGGAAGACGCCCATGCTCGTCATCCACGGCATGAAGGACTACCGCATCCCCTACGCCCAGGGGCTGGCCACCTTCACCGCCCTGCAGCGCAAGGGGATCCCCTCCAAGCTGCTCATCTTCCCCGACGAGAACCACTGGGTGCTCAAGCCGGCCAACTCCCTCCAGTGGCACGAGAACGTGCTGGGGTGGCTGGACCGCTGGCTCAAGTAGCCGGGTCCGGATCGCTACGGAAAGAGGGGGCCGCGGCCCCCTCTNNGTGTGCCCATGGGCCATTTATGGACGTTTCATCCCCAGGAACTATATTGATCGCGCAAGGATCCGCCCGCGCCGGGTACGGAGAACCGCCAGCGGGCCGGTGGCCCTGCGGTTCGCGGAGGCGACGATGGAAAAGAGGCTGCATCCCCGCATTTCCACAGAGAAAACCTGCACGGCCCGGTTCAGGGTGGGGGATCGGACCTGGACCGGCGAGGAGGTCCGGGACCTGGGCGCCCGCGGCTGCGGCATCCGGATCCCCCTGGCCGACCTGGGGCTCCTGGCGCCGGGCGCGGTGGCCGAGTCCCTGCACCTGAGCCACCCCGGCGTTCCGCAGCAGCCCGTGAAGGGCAAGGTCGTATGGACCCGCCGGACCCGGCACCACGGCAAGGAGTTCGTCGACGCGGGCCTCGCGTTCACGGACCTGCCCGGGAAGTTCGTCGTGGAGCTGGAGGCCTACCTCAACTACGCGGCCATCAACAGCACGCCGTTCATCGACATGTTCGGAATGCCCACCTGACCGGCCCGCGGCGCGCGCCCTCTCGAAGATTTCGCCATACTCTGGTAAAAAGAAATTTTCCCCAGGGAGCGCCCCGCATGTCCGAAAAGCACGCATTCAAGAGTGAACTGCAGCAGGTCCTCAACCTGATCACCCACAGCCTCTATTCCCACAAGGAGATCTTTCTCCGGGAGCTCATCAGCAACGCCAGCGACGCCATCGACAAGATCCGCTTCAATTCCCTGCAGAACGATCCCCTCCTCGAGGGCGACAGGGACTGGAAGATCCGCCTGTCGGTGGACAAGGAGGCCCGCACCCTCACCGTGTCGGACAACGGCATCGGCATGGACCACGACGCGGTGGTGGAGAACCTGGGCACCATCGCCAAGTCGGGCACCAAGGCCTTCCTGGAAAACCTCCAGCACGCCGACGCCGCCGCCAAGCCCGGGCTCATCGGGCAGTTCGGGGTGGGGTTCTACTCCGCCTTCATGGTGGCCGACAAGGTGACCGTCGTGACCCGCGCCGCAGGTGCGCCGGGCGCGGTGCGGTGGGAGTCCGACGGCCTGGGCGAATTCACGGTGGACCCCGCCGAGCGCCCGGGACGGGGCACCGACGTGGTTCTGCACCTGAAGGAGGACGAGAAGGAGTTCCTGACCGAATACCGCCTGCGGAGCATCGTCAAGCAGTTCTCCGACTTCATCGAGCACCCGGTGGTCATGGACGTGGAGAAGGGCGAGGGGAAGGTGGAGGAGGAGACCCTCAACTCCCGCAAGGCGCTCTGGCTGCGCAGCAAGGTGGACGTGACCCCCGAGGAGCACGAGGCCTTCTACCGGCAGATATCGGACGACTACGACGCCCCGGCGAAGGTGATCCACTACGCCGCCGAGGGCACCCTGGAATTCAAGGCCCTGCTCTACATCCCCAAGCGCAAGTCCTGGGACCTGCAATTCGCCGAACCCAAGGTCGGGCCCCGGCTCTACATCAACCGCGTGCAGATCATGGACCACTGCGAGGCGCTGCTGCCGCCCTACCTGCGCTTCGTGAAGGGCGTGGTGGACTGCTCCGACCTGCCCCTGAACGTGAGCCGCGAGCTCCTCCAGCACAACCCCCTGCTGGAGAAGATCCAGAAGAGCCTGGTGAAGAACGTCTTCCAGGCGCTCAACGACCTCAAGACGAACGAACCCGAGGTCTACGAAGGCGTCTTCAAGGAGCTGGGCCCCTTCCTCAAGGAGGGCCTGGCCCGGGATTTCGCCAACCGCGAGCAGATCTGCGACCTGCTCCTGGTGGGCAGCCTGAAGACCGAGGCCGGCAAGACCACCACCCTGGCCCAGTACGTGGAGGCCAAGCCCGAGGACCAGAAGGACATCTACTTCCTCACCGGCGAGGACCGGGCGGTGCTCGAGCACGCGCCGGCCCTGGAGGCCTACCGGCACCGCGGCTGGGACGTTCTGCTGCTCACCGACCCCATCGACGCCTTCGTGTTCCCCACCCTGCCCGACTACAAGGGGCTGGCCTTCAAGGCCGCGGACCGCCACCAGCCCGAACTGGAGCCCGACGAGAAGAGGAAGGAGGAGGAGGCCACGGAGGCCTTCAAGCCCCTCCTGGGCCTGCTCAAGGGCCTCATCGGGGGCCTGCGCGACGTGCGCCTCACCCGGCGCCTCAAGGAGAGCGCCTCCTGCCTCACCTCCGGCGAGGACGCCTTGGACCCCCACATGGAGCGCCTGCTCCAGAAGCTGGGCCAGGGCGCCGGCCCCCAGGAGCGGGTCCTGGAGCTCAACCCCGAGCATCCGGTGGTCAAGGGCCTCCTGGAGATCCATGCCAAGGACATGACCGACCCCCGGATCGAGGCCTACGGCCGCCTCCTCCACGACCAGGCCCTGCTGGCCGAGGGCTCCCGCCTGGCGGATCCCACCGGCTTCGTGAAGCGCCTCAACGACCTGATGATGAAGGACGCCCTGAGGTAGCTCCGTTCCACCGTGGCGCCCGGAAGCCCGCCCTACGGGCCCACGACCCGGGCGATGTGGTCCTGGAGCGCCTTCAGGGAGAAGGGCTTCTTGAGGAAGCCCAGGAACCCGAATTCCCGCGCGACCTTGGTCCCGGCCTCCTCCGAGAACCCGCTGCAGAGGATGGCCTGGGCCCCGGGGTCCTCGCCGCGGATGGCCCTGAAGGCGTCGGGACCGCTCATGCGGGGCATGGTCGCGTCCATGAGGATGAGCCCCACGGCGTCCCGCTCCCGGCGGTGGAGTTCCACGGCCTCGATGCCGTCGCGGGCCTGGAAGACGGTGTAGCCCAGGGTGTCGCGCAGGTACTCGGCCAGGGTCTCCTGCAGGTCCTCGTCGTCGTCCACGAGGAGGATGGCCCGCTTGCCCGGAGGGGCCGGGACCGGCGCCGTATCGGGCTCCGGAGCCCCGGCCGGCGGGAAGAGGAGACGGATGGTGGTGCCGCTTCCGGGGGCCGAACGCACCCAGAGGCCTGCGCCGTGCCCCTTGAGGATGCCCAGGGCGGTGGCGAGGCCCAGGCCGCGGCCGGGCCGGTAGGTGGAGAAGAAGGGGTCGAAGGCGCGGTCCAGGACCTCCCGGGTCATGCCGGAGCCGGCGTCCTCCACGGCCAGGCACACCAGGGGGCCCGCGGTCGCCGGGGGGTGGATCCAATGCCCGGAGGCGGCGTCGCCCTCGCCCAGGTCCTGGAGCCGCGTCGAGATCCGGATGAGGCCTCCCGTCTCGCCCAGGGCCTCCCGGGCGTTGGCCACGAGGCCGTCGAGCACCTCGCACAGCTGCGCGGGGTCGCCTTCCACCCCGGGGAGGTCTTCGCCCGCGTCGAAGCGGATGCCGGAACCGCGGCGGCCCTCGAGGCATTCCTGGACCAGGCGGTTGAGGTCCAGGGCCTCGGAACGGCGGAAGCCCTTGCCGGAAACGTCCAGCATGCGGTGGGCGAGGACCGAGGCCTTGGCCAGCACCTTGAGGGCCCGGACCACGGCGGCCCGCGCCGCCCCGGGGGGGGTGGTCTCCAGCGAGGCCACCTCCAGGTTGCCCTGGATGGCCTGGAACAGGTTGTTGAAGTCGTGGGCGACGCCCCCGGCCATGCGGCCCAGGCTCTCCAGCTTCTGGGTGTTGCGCAGGACGGCCTCCGCGGCCTTGAGCTGCTCCTGGGCTTCCCGCAGCCTGCGCTCCACCGCCACGGCGTGCAGGGCCCGCTCCACGGCTCCGGGCAGGGCCCCCAGGAAATGGGCGTCCTTCACCAGGTAGTCCAGGGCGCCCTTCTTCATCATCTCCACGGCGAGGCGCTCGTCGCCGCTGCCGGTGGTGACGATGAAGGGGGGCATCTCGACGCGCTCGATGATCTGGACGGCGGTCATGTCCGGAAGGGAGAAGTCCAGGATGGCCAGGTCGGGGCGCCGGCCGGCCAGGATCTCCAGGGCCTCCCGGCCCGTGGCGGCGTGGAGGAAGCCCCACCCCCGCTGGCCGATCTCCTCCCGCACCAGGTCCGCCAGGCCCAGGTCGTCCTCCACCAGCAGAATGAGCATCGGCTCGGTCATGGGTCAGCCACCTGGATCATCGGAAGGAACCGCCCCAGGAGCGTGAGGGCCGCCGAGAAGGCCTCGAAATTCCTGGGCTTGGTGATGTAGAAATTGCACCCGGCATCATAGCAGACCGCCACTTCCCTGGGGTCGTCCGTGGTGGTCAGCATGATGACCGGCGTCCGTCGGGTGCCCGGATCGGCCTTCAGGCGGCGCAGGACCTCCACGCCCCCCACCCGCGGCATGTTGATGTCCAGGAGGAGCAGGTTCCGGCCTTCCCGCCCGGGGCCCTGGAAGTAGTCCAGGACCTCCTGCCCGTCCCGGAAGCGCAGGATGGGACCCGCCAG
>DBMS01000218.1:16388-19933 GCA_002297665.1 Holophagaceae bacterium UBA692
TTCGAGGAAGAACCGGGAGCCCAGGCCGGGCGTGGAGGCCACCCGGACCCGGCCCCCGTTGCGCTCGGCCATGCGGCGCACCAGGGTGAGGCCCAGGCCTTCGCCCGGAACCGGGCCCTGGGGATCCAGGCGCTGGAAGATCTCCCAGATGCGGTCCTGGTGCTCGGCGCTGATGCCCACGCCGTTGTCTTCGACGCAGTATTCGCACACGTCACCCGCCACCCGGCCGGAGACGCGCACCCGCAGCGGGCGTTCCCCGTGGCGGTACTTGACGGCGTTGTCCAGGAGGTTGGCCACGATCTGGGTGGCCTGGGCCGCGTCGGCGACGCAGGGCGGAAGGTCCTCCACCTGGAGGATCCCCTCCGCGCTCTCGAACTGGTAGGCCAGGGTCTTCGCGCAGGAGGCCAGCACCGCGTTCATGTCCAGGGGCCCGGCGCGCAGCACCATGCGCCCGGCCCGCGAGAGGGTGAGCAGGCCGTTGATGATGGCGTCCATGCGGATGCCGGAGGCGCGGATGAACTCCAGCGAGGAGGGCATCCGCTCCTGCAGGTGGGGCGCGGCGGCGGCGGCGAAGCCCTCCAGGGACCCGGCCCCCTCCAGGGTCCTGCGCAGCTCCTCCAGCGACCTGCCCAGGCGCTGGCTGAAGCCCTGGATGTTCACCAGCGGGCTGCGCAGGTCGTGGGACGCCACGTAGAGCAGCGTCTCCAGCTCCTTGTTCTTCTGTTCCAGCTCGTCCAGGAGGCGTTCCCGTTCCCGCTCCACCCGCTTGGCGGCGGAGATGTCCGTCACCAGGATGGCCAGCGCGGTGATCGCCCCCTGGGCGTCGTGCACCGAGGCCAGGGAGATCCGCGATTCCAGGACGGACCCGTCCCGGCGCCGCAGGCCGGCGTCGAAGGACTCCGAGGCCGCGGGGCGCTGGAGGATGGCCATGGACTCCAGAAAGGGGAGGGACGCCTCGGAGACGAAGGCCGAATAGTGCCTGCCCAGCATCTCGCCGGGAAGGTACCCCCCCATTTCCGCCAGGCGCTGGTTGCAGAAGGTAAGCGCGCCCGTGGCGTCCATCAGGGCCAGGCCCTCGTTGAGCGTCTCCACCACCACCCGGTACTTCTCCTCGCTGGCGCGCAGGGCCCGGGTGGCCTCCACCTTGCCGGACACGTCGTCGCCCAGCAGCAGGAGGAGGCGCTCGCCCCGGCTCGTGAAGGGGACGAGGTGGACCACCGCCCACACCTCCTTGCCGAAGCTGGAGGTGAAATGGGCTTCCAGGGTCTGGTCGGCGCCCGTGGCCAGGGCCCGGTCCGCGGCCTCCCTCAGGCCGGTCTCCTTCCAGGAGGCCAGCCGCCGGAAGTTCTGCCGGAGGAGGTCCGCGGTGCTTCCCTGGAGGATCCGGCCCGCGGCCTCGTTGGCCATGACGCAGGCCCCGTCCGCCTCCCGGTAGAGCAGGATGGCCGTGGGCGAGGCGGCGATGAGCTTCTGGTTCAGGGACAGGACCTCCGCCAGGTCCATCTGGGCCTCCACCCGGTCCGACACGTCCTCCATGAACCAGAGCACGCCCTCCCCGGGCCGGCCCGGCACGAAGGGCCCGCCCACCAGGTAGGCCCAGAAGGGGCTCCCGTCCACCCGGCGCATGCGCACCTCGCCCCGGTAGGCCGAGCCCGGCCCCGCGAGGCCCGCGACGATATCGCCGAAGGCCGCGTAGGCGGCTTCGTCCTGGTGCCATCCCTGGGTCCCCACCCCGGCCAGGGACTCGGCGTCCGCGCCCAGCAGGGCCCCGCACCGGGCATTGGCCCAGACCACCTTGCGGTTCCGGATGAGCGCGACGCCAATCGCCGAGGCCTCCAGCGCGGCGAGGACCCCTCCGCGTCCGGCCCGGCGGCGCCCCCGGGCCCACGCGAGCCCCATGAGCGCCGCGCCCAGCAGGAGACCGATGGCGAACGTCAGGTAGGGCATGGGGGATCCGGAGAGACCTCTACCCTAACACCAGGACTCCCGACGGGGCATCATGGCTCCGGTCGCGGCGTCACGGCGTCGGCGAGGTCGACCACCACCATGGTGCCGTAGGCCTTGTGCTCCCCGATGGCGGCCCCTGCCACCCGGAACCTGGGGTCGAAGAGGCTGCGCCGGTGGCCGCGGTCCTTCACCCCGTCGTCGATCACCAGCATGATCACGGTCATGCGGGGCGTCTCCAGGCCGTAGTTGATCACCTCGCCCACCAGGGAGCCCGGGTCGGCGTACCGCCTGACCCGCGTGCCGGGGCGGGACCCGTCGGTGCCGGCGTGGCCCGTTTCGCCCGTGGGCCCCTGGTCGCGCACGTGGTCCCTGGCGGCCAGGTGCAGTTCCTCGCTGTAGGCGACGAAGGCCGTCACGGGCTCCACCCGTTCGAGGAATTCCGCGGCCTCGATCACCGCGGGCCGGCCCTCGTTGGTGCGGATGGGCACGTGGTCCGCCAGGCGCCAGAGGGTGCCCTCGAAGCGCAGGCCGAGGGCCCGCAGGTATCTGGCGTATTCCCGGGGGAACCTGCGGATCTTGTTGATCTCGCGGACCACGGCGAGTTCGTCCGGGGTGGAGCGCGGAGCCGGCTGGGCCCCGAGGCAGAGCACCCACAGCGTCGCGGCCGCCAGGACACGGAACATGGTCACCCCCGTGGGGGGATTCTACTCCTCTCCCCGGCGCGGCGTGCCCTCGGGATCGAAGACGTACCCGACGCTGCGCACGGTGTGGACCCACCGGGGGGCGTGGGCGTCCTTCTCCATGGCGCGGCGGATGCGAACGATGAAGTTGTCGACGGTGCGCGTCGTGGGATAGGTCTCCTCGCCCCAAACCTTGTCCAGGATGTCGGTGCGGCTCACCACCTGGCCGGCCTGCTCCATGAGGAGCTTGAGGATCATGCATTCCTTGACGCCCAGAACGAAGGCGCCGTGGGGGCCTTCCCCGCAGAAGTTCTCGAAGTCCACCCAGAACTCCCCGAACCGCTGGCGGCCGCTGAGGCTGCGGTTGCGGTACCAGTCCTCCCGGCGCAGGATGGCCCGGATCCTCAGCAGCAGTTCGGTCACCTGGAAGGGCTTGCCCAGGTAGTCGTCGCCCCCCGTCTCGAACCCCCTGACCCGGTCGTCCTCGGTGTTCTTGGCGGTGAGGAAGAGGATGGGCGTGTAGTTCTTGGCCTCGCGCACCTGGCGGCAGACCGTGAACCCGTCCATGCCCGGAAGCATCACGTCCAGGATCACCAGCTCGTAGTGCCCGGCCAGGATGCGCTTGAGGGCGTCGTCCCCGCGGGTGACCCAGGTGCAGGGCAGGCCTTCCAGCTCGAGGTTGAGCTTGATCCCCTCGGCCAGGCTGAGCTCGTCTTCTACCAGGAGGATCTTGGGTTCATTCATGGCGGGCTCCTGCAGGTCCCCGGGTGTTGAGGTTAGAATGGTGCCAATCGGAGTCCCGGATGGTTCCCTATCTCAGTATCGTAATTCCCATCTATAACGAAGAGGCAAATATTACCAACCTTTGGGCGCGCCTGTCCAAGGTCCTGGGGGAGAACTGGCCGGGGCCGGAAAAAA
>DBMS01000218.1:20094-22021 GCA_002297665.1 Holophagaceae bacterium UBA692
TTCGACGTGGTGGGCGGCTGGCGCCAGGGCCGCACGGAAAACGACAGCTTCTTCCGCACCATGCCCAGCAAGATCGTCAACGCCGTCACCCGCAAGACCACCGGCGTCCGGCTCCACGACTACGGCTGCATGCTCCGGGCCTACCGGCGCGAGATCGTGGACGCCATGCTCCTCTGCAAGGAGCGCTCCAGCTTCATCCCCGCCCTGGCCAACAGCTTCGCCAAGCGCATCGCCGAGGTTCCGGTGGGCCACGCCGAAAGGGCCGCGGGCGAATCGAAATACGGCTTCTGGAAGCTCATCAACCTCCAGTTCGACCTGCTCACGAGCTTCTCCCTGCTGCCGCTCCAGATGCTGAGCGTCCTGGGGGTGTTCATCTCCCTTCTGGGCATCGGGTTCGGCATCGCGCTCATGGTCTACCGGATCCTGCACCCCGAGGGGTCCGTGGGCGGGGTCTTCACCCTGTTCGCCGTCCTCTTCTTCTTCGTGGGCGCCCAGTTCCTGGCCTTCGGGCTCCTGGGCGAGTACATCGGGCGGATCTACCAGGAAGTGCGGGACCGCCCCCGCTACGTCGTCAAGAAGCAGCACCGCGCGGAGCCCGGCCAGGACTGACCCCCAGGGCATCCAGCACGGTCCACCCGGAGACGAAGGCATGGCCGAACGCAAGCGGATCCTCTTCGTGGACGACGATCCCGTCCTCCTGGGCCGCCTCCGGGAGTCCATGGCGGACATGGCGCCCGTGTGGGCGATGGTCTTCGTGGAAAGCGGCGAGGCCGCCCTGGAGGCCTTCGAACGGTCCCCCTTCCACGCGGTGGTGTCCGACCTCGGAATGCCGGGCATGAACGGCGCCCAGCTCCTCCAGAAGGTCATGGTCCGCCACCCCGCCGCCCTGCGCTTCGTCCTGTCCGGGTCCGACGACCGCGCGCTGGCCGCGGGCGTCATGGACCTGGCCCACCAGGTCCTGGCCAAGCCCTGCGATCCCGCCTTCCTCAAGTCCGTCCTGCGCCGCAGCCTCCACCTGGGCTCCCAGGTGCATAGCGACCACGCCCGGGAGCTGGTGGCGCGCATCGGCCAGCTTCCCAGCGTTCCCGCGCTCTACCAGGAGATCACGCGCCTCCTGGGCTCGGAGCGGGCCACCCAGGAGGACCTGGGCGCGGCCGTCGGCAGGGACATGGCCATGACCGCCATGATCCTCAAACTGTCCAATTCCGCCTTCTTCAGCCTTCGCCAGACGGTGTCCACCCCGGCGGAGGCCATTTCGATCCTGGGCGTCGACCTCCTGCGCTCCCTGGTGCTGGCCCACGGCCTCTTCAGCCAGGCCGGAGGCTTCAGGTATCCCGCCTTCGGGCTGGCCCACCTTTGGCGCCACAGCGTCGCCGTGGCCTCGGCCGCAAAGCAGGTGGCGGAGGCGCAAGGGCTGGGCCGGTCCGCCTCCGCGGAGCACTTCACCGCCGGGCTCCTCCACGACGTAGGGGTCCTGGTGCTGGCATCCCGGTTCCCGGAAGCCTATGCCCGGGTCCTGGACCTGGGGCGCAGCGGCGGCTCGGACCTGGAGAGCGCCGAGTTCCACGTGCTGGGCGTCACCCACGGGGAAGTGGGAGCCTACCTCCTGGGCCTGTGGGGCCTCCCCCACGCCGTGGTCCAGGCCGCGGCCTGGCACCACCAGCCCGCCTGCCAGGACACCCCCGCCTTCACGCCCGCCCTGGGCGTCCACATCGCCGACAGCCTCCTGAGCCGCGACGCGGAGCACGAGATCTTCTCCACCGCGCGGCTGGACGGGGCCTACCTGAAGAGCCTGGGGCTCCTGGAGCGCGTGCCGGCCTGGGGCGAAGCCATCGAGCCGGATCCGGCCGGGCTTCGCGACCTCATCGGCTGATGTGAACGAAGGGGGGACCGCGCGGTCGCTGCGCGCCCTCTCCGTCCCCCCTCG